>JBBSAX010000106.1:0-16555 GCA_038251885.1 Pyrinomonadales bacterium
CGAACTAAAGTTTGCGCTCAGTTTTATCGGTTTTTTGCCAATAATTTTTCCAATTCTCTGATCTTTTTTGCCATTTCGCCCAAACGTCTGAAAGCCGCAGTTGAGCGAAGCCAATCCCGATTATCGAAACCCGGAATTCCTGAAATTATTTTTCCCGGTTCAACATCGTGCGAAGTCGCGGATTTTGCCGTCAAAACTGCGTCGTCGCCGACTCGAAGATGTCCGGCAATGCCGACTTGTCCGGCTAAAATAACTCTTTTTCCGATCACAGAACTTCCTGCTAAGCCGGTTTGTGAGCAGATCAGCGCATCTTCTTCAATTGTGCAGGAATGTCCGATCTGAACGAGATTGTCAATTTTTGCGCCGCGTTTAATGCGTGTTTCGCCGACCGAAGCGCAATCAACTGCCGAATTCGCACCGATTTCCACGTCATCTTCCAAAACAACACGACCGACTTGCGGGATTTTCAGCCAATGTTTTTCTTCGTCTTTGGCATAACCGAAACCGTCCGAGCCGATTGTTACATTGTTATGAATGATACAATTTTGACCGATCTCACAGTTTTCTCTCACCGAAACACCTGAATGAATCACAGAATTTGCGCCGATTTTAACTCCGTCATAAATCGTAACATTGGGAAAAATTTTGACATTTTCCGCGATCTCGCAGTTTTTTCCGATGACGACATTTGCATTTATTTCAACATTTTCCGCGACTTTTGTGTTTTTTTCGATCACTGCGGTTTTGTGAATAAAAGAATTAATTTCAGGTTCGGGATGAAAAATCCGTAAAGCCCGCGTATATGCGAGATACGGGTCTTTTGTTCGCAATACGGTAATGTCTAATCTGTCACAAATTTCTTTTTCGTTTAGGAAAATAGCGTCGGCTTTGGTATGTTTAATTTGCGGTGTATATTTAGGATTTGCCAGAAAAGTGATTTGTCCGCTTTCGGCAATGTCCAATCCTGCTGCACCGATAATTTCCCCATTTTCGTCGCCTTTTTCAATTACAGCAAAGGTTTTTTCGGCTAGTTCTGAAAGTTTCATAATATATTTTGCTTTTGTTTGGAAAAAAAGTAAAAAATTATTTTAAATCTTTTGCAACAATTCAGCCACAAGCAAGTGTTAATAATGCACCATTAAAATCTCCCAAATCCAAAAAATAACAATTTATAAGGGGTAATTATATGAACGAGAAGGTTTTATCTAATAAATCGGAAAAGATTTATACAGTTGAGGAATATTTAAATTTTGAGCGGCGCGGCGCAAACAGACACGAATTTCACGATGGAAAAATTTTAGCAACATCGAGTTCGAGCCGCAGGCATAACTTGATCGGCAGCAATACGATAATCGCATTGGGCAGCCGTTTGCGCGGGCATAAATGCGAAATCTACGTTAATGACATGCGCGTAAAAATGGCGGAATTTGATTATTGCTACCCGGACGTAATCATTGTCAAAGGCGAACCGAAATTTGACGGAATTGATTCCGATATACTTGTTAATCCGACAATAATTGTCGAAATTTTATCTAGAAAAACGCTCTATTTCGATAAAACCGAAAAACTCGAAGCCTATTTGAAAATGGACAGCGTGCGCGAAGTTCTTTTAATTAAGGAAGAAGAAATGCGCGTCGAACATTATGCGAAACAAAACGCGAAACAATATATGTTCAGAATTTATTCTGAAGCCGAAGAAATGATTTCGCTCGAATCTATCGGCTGCAAAACTTCGCTCTCAGAAATCTATGCCCAAGTTCAATACTGATAAGTATTTGCACTAAAAAGATTAAAAAAATCAAAATATAATTTGCTAAAACTTTTGCGGTAAGCTATAAATATTTCTAGACAGTTAATTTAATTTATGAAAACCGAACGCAAACAATTTGACCAAACTTTTTCGTGGCAAAACGGATGGCATTGGTGCGCGTCGGTATTTCTGAAAAATTAAAGCTCTGTTTAGATAAATACAAATTTTTTAGAAAACCCGTTGCTTAAAATTCCCGAAAAGCAACGGGTTTTTATAGTTTTATGCAGGAAAAATATAATATAACGCGCCCGAACTGGCTTTTACCGACTCCGAAACGCGAAGACGAACCGCGACCCGAAGGTTTGCGCGGATTGATTTTGAATTTGATGCAGGGCAGAAATCTCTCGCGGCATGAAGCTGCGTATTTGTTAGATCAATTGTTGATGGGCGAAGCAACCGACGCGCAAATTTCAGCCGCTCTGGTTGCGCTTGCCGTCAAAGGCGAAACAATTGAAGAACTTGCGGGAATGGCTGAAGCAATGCGGGCGCATTCGGTGAAAATTAATTCGATTCATACGGATTTTATTGATACAGCGGGAACCGGTTCGAGCCGCGTCAAAACTTTCAATGTTTCAACCGCCGCCGCCTTTGTCATTGCCGGCGCGGGTTTGCCGGTGGCAAAACACGGAAGCCGTGCGGCGACTTCAAAATCGGGAAGTGCGGACGTTTTGGAAAAATTAGGCGTAAATGTTTCGGCTGACAAAGAAATTTCTGAAAAATGCCTAAATGAAATCGGAATCTGTTTTATGTTCGCGCCGCTTTATCACGCATCAACGGCGCGTGTGGCAAAAATTCGGCGTGAGTTGGGCGTTCATACGACCTTTAATTTACTGGGTCCGATGACAAATCCGGCAAATGCGCCGTTTCAAATTATGGGGGTTTGGCATAAAGAATTAGTCGAACCGGTTGCCCGAACACACGCCGCTTTGGGAACGAAAAAAGCGTGGATCGTTCACGGTTTGGACGGTTTGGACGAAATCACGATAAGCGATAAAACTCTCGTTGCGGAAGTCGAAAATGGGGAAGTCAGACTTTTTGAAATCGCGCCCGAAGAACTCGGATTTGAAAAGGTTTCAGTAAAGAATTTAGAAAATATTCGAGGTGGAAATGCCGAGCAAAACGCCGAAATTATTAAGCAAATATTAAAAAACGAAAGAAAAGACGCGGCGCGAGATTTAGTTTTATTAAACGCGGCGGCGGCAATTTTCGTCGGTAGCAAAGCCGAAAATTTAGAAAAAGCAGTTGAACTTGCGAAAGAAAGTTTGGATGGCGGAAATGCTTTGCAAAAATTAGAAAGTTTAGTTGAAATAACAGCGGAACGCGAACTTTAGTTCGCCAGTCACGAGCGAACTAAAGTTCGTGTTCCATATAACAAAAATGTTTTTAACAGAAATAATCGAATTAAAGAAAAAACGTCTGGAAATCGCCAAACTGGAACGCGATTTTGAAGAATTAAAAAAATCTGCGCTTTCAATGCGTGAAAATGCTGAAAAATATCGTCTTCGTTCGGCTTTGCAGAAGAATCAAATAAATATCATAGCCGAAATCAAACGCGCTTCGCCGTCGAAAGGCGTGATAAATGATAAAATTGATGTCGCTGAAACTGCGCGAAATTACGAAAATGGCGGAGCGTGTGCGATCTCGGTTTTGACGGAAGAAGATCGGTTTAAAGGAAGTTTGGAAGATTTGAAAGCGGCGCGAAATGCTGTTGAAATTCCGATTTTGCGGAAAGATTTTATATTCGACGAATTTCAAATCTATGAAGCGGCGGAAGCGAATGCCGATGTGATTTTGCTGATCGCGGCAATGTTGGACGATGAAGTTTTGCTGAATCTTTATCGTTTGGCTGAAACATTGTCAATGGATGCGCTGATCGAAGTTCACACTTTGGAAGAATTGGAGCGTGTCAAAAAAATCGGCGCAAAAATTATCGGTGTCAACAATCGTGATCTGCACACATTCAAAGTTTCTCTTGATGTTTCGCGTGAATTGATTAAACACGCGCCGGAAAATGCTTTGATGATTACGGAAAGTGGCATTTCGACAAATGATGAAATTTTAGAATTGCGAGAACTCGGTTTTAACGGTTTTCTAATCGGTGAAACTTTGATGCGGAGCGGAAATCCGGTTGAAATGTTAAAATCTTTGCAATGAACAAACCGCATCTGCGCTATAAAAATCAGACTCCGAAAGAACGGCATTGGACGATGCACTTGCTCGCGGGAGTGAAGTTTTTGAAGGGAATTTTGTTATTTGTAGTTGCGGTTAAATTATTGACATTAATAAATCGTGATGTGGCGGAATGGGCGATGGATTTTGTCAGTCGTCACGGAATTGATGCGGAAAATCATTATGTTCACGCGATTTTGGAAAAGGTTTCGGGCGTGAACCGAAATCAAATGATGATGATGAGCGGCGGCGCATTTCTTTATTCGGGATTGCAACTTACGGAAGGAATCGGTCTTTGGCTCGAAAAACGCTGGGCGGAATTTTTGACGGCGATTGCGACAAGTTTATTGATTCCGGTCGAGATTTACGAAATGTTCGAGAAATTTACTTGGGTTCGGCTGTTGATCTTTATAGTCAATATCTTTATCGTTTGGTATCTGGTAACTCGTTTGCGCGATGAGAAAAAAGAGGAATTAGCCACGAACGAACACGAAAAGACACAAAAAGTTTAAGAAATTGTTTCGTGAATTTTGTGTTTGTTCGTGGCAAAAATCTTATGACGAAGGTTAAAATTTGCGGTATTACAAATTTGGAAGACGCGCTCGTTTCGGCGAAATTTGGCGCGGACGCGCTCGGATTTAATTTTTATGAGAAAAGTCCGCGTTACATCGCGCCCGAAAAAGTGCGTGAGATTATCGAGCAATTGCCCGAAGAAATTTTGAAAGTCGGCGTTTTTGTAAATGAAGATTTGGAAAAAATTATCGAAATCGCAAAAACGGCAAAACTCGACGCGCTTCAACTTCACGGCGAAGAAACGCCGGAATTTGCGCGTGAATTGAAACAAAAGACGAATCTGGAAATCATCAAAGCATTCAGAGTTTCGCCCGAATTCAAGCCGGAAGATGTTTTGCGATATGAAACGGACGCGATTTTGCTCGACGCTTATTCACCCAAAGAACACGGCGGAACAGGCGAAACTTTTGATTGGGAAATTGCGAAAAAAGTGCAGGAAATTTTTCCGAAAATGTATCTCGCGGGCGGACTTTCTCAAGACAATATTGCGACCGCAAAAAGAAAATTAAAACCATTTGCCGTTGACTCGTGTAGTTGTTTGGAAAGTGAGAGAGGAAAAAAAGATAAAGTAAAAATCATCAATTTTTTAAGCAATATAAAATGGTTAAATCAAAAATTGTTCTTTTATGATGATATTTTGGGGCATCTAAGACATTTTAGAGCGGGAGAATTTTGCTACTTAAAAAAATCAATTAGAGAGATTATTATCTTTATTTTTGGCTATTTTTGTGCTTTGAGTGAAAATGAATTCAAAGAGAAAATGAAGTTTTTTGAGGCTTTTGAAAAACATTTGGGCATTAAAAGAACGAGATTTGTTGATGGTTTTTTTGCTTACGAGGAATACTTTTTGGAAAAAAGCGATAACGACGAAGAAAAAGCATTTGACCTTTTCTTCGCACTTTTAGAAGAATTTAAGTTAGAAAAAGAGCATATATAATATAATGACGAAAAGTGAAAACCGAAAATATGTCGAAAAGATTAAAAGAGATTCCGATATTTAATAGCGAAACGGAAGAACGCGAATTTTGGGCGAAGGAAAATTCGACAGATTATGTTGATTGGGATTTGGCTGAATCAACAACTTTGCCAAAGTTAAAACCGACGACGCGGACAATTTCGCTTAGAATTTCCGAAGCGATGCTCGAAAAAATCCGACTGGCGGCTAACAAGCGCGACGTGCCATATCAATCGCTGATAAAAATGTTTTTGAAAGAACGGCTCGACGAAGAATTTAAAGTTTTATAAGTAAATTTCAATGAATAATTTTCAACCAAACGAACTCGGTTACTGGGGCGAATTCGGCGGGCGGTTTGTTCCCGAAACGCTGATGTCGCCGCTTGAACAATTGACGGACGCTTATTTTGCAGTGCGCGATGACGGGGATTTTCAGTCGGAATTTTTGCAATTGTCGCAGGACTTTTCCGGTCGTCCGACTCCGCTTTTTTATGCGAAAAGATTGTCGGAAAAACTTGGCGGCGCGAAGATTTATCTAAAGCGCGAAGATTTGGGGCATACGGGTTCGCATAAAATAAATAACGCGCTCGGGCAAATTTTGCTGGCGCGGCGAATGGGCAAGAAACGAATCATTGCCGAAACCGGTGCGGGACAGCACGGCGTGGCGACGGCGACGGTTTGCGCTCTATTCGGGTTGGAATGCGTGGTTTATATGGGAACGGAAGATATGAGGCGACAGGCGTTGAATGTTTTTCGGATGAAACTTCTCGGCGCGGAAGTGCGCGGTGTTGATGCTGGAAGCAAAACGCTCAAAGATGCCATAAATGAAGCGTTGCGCGATTGGGTAACTAATGTTGATGAAACGTATTATCTGCTCGGTTCCGCGCTCGGACCGCATCCGTATCCGTTGATGGTCAGGGATTTTCAATCGGTCATCGGACGCGAAGCGCGTGAGCAGATTTTGGAAAAAGAAGGTCGTTTGCCGGATTTATTGGTCGCGTGTGTCGGCGGCGGTTCAAATTCGATTGGATTATTTCATCCGTTTTTGAATGACGAATCAGTGCGTATGATCGGCGTTGAAGCAGGCGGAAAAAGTTCTAAATTAGGTGAACACGCGGCGCGTTTTAACAAAGCGGGCGGCGGGAAGATCGGCGTTTTGCAAGGAACGAAAAGTTGGTTGCTGCAAGATGAAAACGGGCAAATTGCTCTGACGCATTCGATTTCGGCGGGTTTGGATTATGCTTCAGTCGGACCGGAACACGCATTTTTGCAAAGTATCGGGCGCATTGATTATGCGTTGGCGACGGACGACGAAGCACTCGAATCGTTTCAGGTTTTATCGCAAACCGAAGGTATAATTCCTGCTTTAGAGAGTTCGCACGGCATCGCGCACGTTTTAAAGATCGCGCCGGAAATGTCGGCGGATGAGATTATAGTTGTTAATCTCTCCGGTCGTGGCGACAAAGATGTTGATCAAGTCCAGGAAATATTAGCGAAAGAATAATTAACCACATAGAAACATAGAAATCACAGTTTTTTTTATATTTTCTATGGTTCTATTTGGTTACAATAAAAATGAAAAATCGAATCGAAAGAGAATTTTCTAAATTAAAAGAAGAAAATCGCGGTGGATTTATTCCGTTTATTGTCGCGGGCGATCCCGATCTTAAAACGACGAAAAGTTTGATCTTAGAACTGGCGAAACAAGGTGCGAACGTAATCGAACTCGGCATACCATTTTCTGATCCGGTCGCGGACGGCGTGACAATTCAGGCTTCGGCGGAACGTGCGCTGATAAATGAAATTACTGTCAGGAAGGTTTTAGATATTGTCGCAGAAGTTCGCGCCGAACATTGCGAAACGCCGATTATTTTATTTAGTTATTTTAATCCGATATTGCAGTTTGGTTTGGAAAAATTTGCAAAAACGGCGCAGGAAAAAGGCGCGGACGGAATTTTGATTACGGATTTAATTCCCGAAGAAGCGAGCGAGTTCCATAAAATTTTAACTGAAAAAGAACTTTGTTTAATTATGCTCGCCGCGCCGACTTCGAGCGATGAAAGATTGCAGAAAATTTGTGCCAAAGCGAGCGGTTTTGTTTATGCGGTTTCGCGTGCCGGAGTTACAGGCGCGAGAACTGAATTGAGCAATGATGCAGAAAATTTGGTTGAAAGACTGAGAAAATTTACCAATCTGCCGATTGCTGTCGGTTTCGGAATTTCAAATTCCTCGCAAGTTTTAGACACTTGGAAATATGCGGACGCGGCGGTCGTCGGTTCGGCAATTGTTAAGGAAATGATGAATCTAACACCGAATCCAAACGAAGTTTCGGATGATTTTGTCGAAAAAATCGGCGAATTTGTAGCAAACCTTTTGCCAAAATAATTACTCTTTTACTTCATCAAAAATCAGGTTCTTATATTTCGTGTAGAGGAACGAAATTATCAAAAGCAGAATTCCAAGTGAAACAAAAACTATTGTTTTTGAGATCGTATCGAGTTCGGCGATGTCGTAGAAAAACAGTTTCAGCAGAGTTATTGTAAATAAAACTATGGCGAAAATTCGCAGGTACATTTCTTTCAGAACGATTCCCAACACGATCAAAAATAAAGCGTAAACTCCCCACAAAATGCTCAAGCCGAGTTTGAGCGAATCTGAATAATTGAAAATTTCCGTCAAGGTAATCAGTTCGACGCTTGCCAGAACCAAAACCGAGAAATAAAAACTCAGATCGAAGAAAACACGCAGAACATTTTCGGGAATATATTTGCTTAAAAATTCCTGTTTGATATATCTGAAACTTGCCAAACTTAAAGCCGCAAAACACGCGTAACTGACGTATCGAATCAGCAAATTAAAGATGCCGTGAGAAAATGCGTCGTCGTTTGCCGGAAGTAGATAGCTTCGCCGCAAATCGCCCAGAACGTATAAACCCACTGTGATGTAAATTATGACGATTAAAGCATTTAATGCAAGATTTGAAAATCCGAACAGGGCATTTTTGAATCTTGCAATATTGATAAACGAGAGTGCTGCCAGAAAAAGCATCGTGTAATTTATCTGCCAGATTGCGTTGTAATAATACAGATCATCGTTTTTGGTCGAATAATTTGATAAATTCGGAATCTTTGGCGTAATTTCGACCGTAGTTTTAACTAACTGATAGTCATAATAATTACCGATCTCGATGCGAAAAATATTGTAGATTGCAAACAAAAGAATCGCGGAAATTACGACATTAAAAACCGTTTCCAATTCCTTCGGAAGTGCGGAAAAGTAATTTTTGTTTCGATTCAAAATCCGTATAAACGCGAATGCGGCAACGAAGAAAAGTCCGACGGCGAAAAATCGGTTGAAGACCGGAAAAAGTGTTATATCTTTTCCGAAAAAATTAAAATAGATCGTTCCCCAATCATTGAAAAGGCTGACGAAGGCAATAAACATCAGCGGATACGAATAATTTTCAAAAAGTGGAATCTGTTTGGTGCGTCCGATCCAGAACAAAATCGCGGCTTCCGCCGTCCAAATAAGCGTGATGAAATTGCCGTCAATTTGTATCGGAACGGCGATTGTAACAAATGTCAAAACGAGCGCGGCAGTCAAATAAACAAGGTCTTTGGTCGCCAGATTCAAACGGCTGATCGTAAATGCGAACGCAAAATGAATCGCGGCGTTGGCAATTGTGAACATTCCCAAAAGATGCTCAAAAATTTCACGATTGTTGAGCATCGAATAACCGAAACCGTAGAAAATAAAAGAATTTGCCAGAATCAAAGCGACATTTTCGACTGCAATATTTTCTTTTGAAACTAACTTGTAAGCGAGAAATGTCAGATAAAAAATCAGGAAAAACGTCGTTAAAAAGAAAAATCCGAGATAAAAATGCGATTCGCTGGTATATTTTGTCGAATACCAGACCGAAAATATCAGCCACGTTACGATATACGATGAATAAAAAAGCGGTTTCCAGTATTTTTTGACCGAAATCGCCAGAATTCCGATGTTGAGAACTGCAATATAACTGAACAGAAAAGCGTAATTTCCCGAATCATTGCTCAATAAAAACGGAATCGAATATGCGCCGACGAGTCCGATGTGCGCGATGACTTGGCGATCATAATTGAGTGCCGAAGCGACTGTAAAAACGGTGAAAATCAGCATCAAAACAAACGCCGTCGGTTGATTGATAAGCGCGTAAAATGTGTAGGCGAAAAATGTTATGAAATACATAATCGCCATTCCCCCGCTCAACAAAACCGCGCTGAAATTCAAATATTTCGGCTTTAATTTTATCGCCAGACCGACTAGAACAATGCCGACCACATAACCCGCAACGATTTGCATCAAAGGTGTTATCCAATTGTTATTAATCGCGTAAATTGCAAAAATTGCTACGCCAATAATTAAAATAATAATTCCAATTATGCTGATCAGTTTTTCGCCGATGAATTTTTCGAGATTTATTTTTTCATGCAATTTTGACTCGAATTTTGATTGAAATTTCGGTTCGGCTTTCGGTTGATAATCTCTTTCAAAGATCGGTTCGTATTTTTGCGAAGGGGTTTGTTGATAGGGCGAATGAGTTTTTTCTGGTTCGGGAGCAATAGTTTGTTGCGGTGGAATATATTCTTTATTTTCCGTCGGCGTTGCGGGTTTTTGCTGAATCGGAATTGATTTTGCCTGAGATTTAAGCAAATTAAGTTCGGCACGCATTTCAGAAATTTCTCTTTGAAACTGCTCTTGATGCTCGATAATTTTAATTAATCTGCCTTGAAGTTTGAAAATCTTCTCGTCTAAATCAGACATAATTTTTAGTTAAGAATCTTAAAATTTATTTTTTTCATTTTCCTTTAGAATCCACTTTTCGCAACAAAAATTCGAGTGGGACATTTACACGTCTGCGCCAGTAATATTCGTTATGTCCGTCGCCTTGAAAATGGATTGTCTTCCAGTTTTTATCTTTTACAAAGCCTTTTTTCTGCATTATCTTGTCGGCGCGTTCCTGATATTTGTCATAATCTTTATCAAGATCAATCGTGCCGTAATCAAAATAGATTGTATGATTGTTTGGTGAAGGCAGATGTTTTTCCATATAATCAACCATCAAGCCGTCGCCGAGTGTAAAATGCGACGACATACAGCCAACACCGCCGAAGATTTCAGGGTATTCCGAGATTGCATAAAGCGACATCAATCCGCCCATACTCGAACCGATCATAAATGTATTTTCCCGGTCGGAAAGCGTAGAATAGTTGCTGTCAATAAAAGGTTTGAGTTCTTCGACGATAAATTTCAGATAATTATCAGAACCTGTTCCGGGCGGCATTTTATATTTTTTGGCATCTGCGTTGTTTTCATTAAAAGCCTTTTCCGGCGAAAATTCTTTGAGACGACTGCCGGTATTCCAAATGCCGACGATGATTGCATCGCGGACTTTGTTTTCGTTTAACAATCTCTGCATCGTTTCGTCAACGCCCCAATCTACATTGTTAAATGCCTCCGCCGAATCAAAAAGATTCTGCCCGTCGTGCATATAAATGACGGCGTATTTCTTTTCTTTTGAATAATCGAAAGGTAGCCAGACATCAAAAATCCGCTTGCCCACGTATTGTGAACGAAATTTTTTGTAGCGGTAAAGTTGATTCGTAATGCCTTCGCCGGTAATTTTTTGCGGCTTTTGGGCAGAAATCGTGGTTGTAAAAAGTATAAAACAAATCAAAAAAGTTATAAGTCGCATATTTTCTCAAATCAAATTTGAAGTTATTATAATTGGAAAACTTTAACACAAAAAATTTATGAAACGAATTGTAAAAGCACCGACCGGAACAGAACTAACTTGTAAAAACTGGCTGATCGAAGCCGCTTATCGCATGATTCAGAACAATCTGGACGCGGAAGTTGCGTTTGATCCTGATAATTTGATTGTCTATGGCGGACGTGGGAAAGCGGCGCGGAATTGGGAATCTTTTGATGCGATTTTGGAGTCGTTAAAGAATCTCGAAGCCGACGAAACTTTGCTCGTGCAGTCGGGCAAGCCGGTTGCGGTTTTCAAATCGCACACGGACGCGCCGAAGGTTTTGATTGCGAATTCCAACATCGTGCCGCATTGGGCGACGCAGGAACAGTTCGACAAATACGAGCGCGAAGGGTTGATGATGTATGGACAGATGACCGCCGGAAGCTGGATTTACATCGGCACGCAAGGGATTTTGCAGGGAACTTATGAAACTTTCGGTTCGTTGGCGCGACAGAATAATTGGGGCGATTTGCGCGGGAAATTCGTTTTGACCGCCGGTTTAGGCGAAATGGGCGGAGCGCAGGCGCAGGCGATCACGTTTAACGGCGGTGTCGGATTGCTCGTCGAAGTTGATAAATGGCGCATCGAACGGCGTTTGCAGTTGAAACAGGTTGATGTCGAAGCGGCGGATTTGGACGATGCTTTGCGGTTGGTGAAAGAATTCACCGACAAACGTGAGGCGAAATCAATCGCGCTTTTGGGCAATGCGGCGGAAGTTTTGTGGCAGCTTCTCGATAAAAACATTCTGCCCGATGTCGTCACCGATCAGACTTCGGCGCACGATGTTTTATACGGTTACATTCCCGCCGGATTATCGGTTGAAGAGGCGAAAGTTTTGCGCGAATCCGATCAAATTGAATACGAAAAACGTGCGATGGATTCGATGGCAAAGCACGTTGAAGCGATGTTGGAATTCCAGAAACGCGGCGCAATCGTCTTCGATTACGGCAACAATCTGCGCCAACGCGCCAAAGACAACGGTGTCGCCAACGCCTTCGATTATCCCGGTTTCGTTCCCGCCTACATTCGCCCGCTGTTCTGCGAAGGCAAAGGTCCGTTTCGCTGGGTTGCTTTGAGCGGCGACAAAGAAGACATCTACAAAACCGACGAAGCGATGATGAATCTATTCCCCGAAAACGATCATTTAATCAAATGGCTGACGATGGCGCAAAGGGAAGTCGAATTTCAAGGTTTGCCCGCCAGAATTTGCTGGCTCGGCTACGGCGAACGCGCAAAAGCCGGACTCAAATTAAACGAAATGGTCGCGTCCGGCGAATTAAAAGCACCAATCGTCATCGGCAGAGATCACTTGGATTGCGGAAGCGTCGCCTCGCCCAACCGCGAAACCGAAGCGATGAAAGACGGTTCGGACGCAATCGCCGATTGGGTTTATTTAAACGCAATGATCAACGCCGTCGGCGGCGCAACGTGGGTTTCGCTCCACCACGGCGGCGGAGTCGGCATCGGCTATTCGCTCCACGCCGGACAAGTCATCGTCGCCGACGGCACACCCGAAGCCGCCAAACGCATCGAAAGAGTCCTCACCACCGACCCCGGAATGGGCGTTGTCCGCCACGTTGACGCGGGTTACGATCAGGCGATTGAATTTGCCGAGAAAAATGATGTTAAAATTCCGATGAAGTAGTTTCGGTTTCAACCAAATAGTTCTATAATTGAATTCAAAGAGGTATTAAAAATATGCTGACCGAAGAACTTATTGAAATTGAAGAGGAAGAAATTGAAAAAGAAATGCCGTCATTTAATCACAGCTACATTTGCACCGAGATTCTTTTGCAGTTATCAAAGAATGAACATTATAAGCCGCTTGTCGAACTGACTCTTGATGTTGATAAAGGTTTGACTCCTGACATTTCGGTTTTTCCCAAAGATAAAGTCAAACCGAATTTTTTTGAAGACATCACCAAATATCCCGAAATGCCGACTTTGGCAATTGAAATAATTTCGGCGAGTCAAAATATCCAAGACCTTCTTCATAAAGCAAAATTATTAGTCAGCAACGGTGTCAAAGCCGTCTGGACAATCGAGCCGTTTGGCAACACGATTTTCATCACGACCAAAGACGGTGAAAGCCGTTTTCACAATACGGAAATCGAAAGCGAAGGCATCAAACTCGATTTTCGGCAAATATTTAATCCGAATTAAAATTCTTCACATTTACTTTAAAATCTCCACGCCGGACAAGTCATCGTCGCCGACGGCACACCCGAAGCCGCCAAAAGAATCGAAAGAGTTCTCACCACCGACCCCGGAATGGGCGTTGTCCGCCACGTTGACGCGGGTTACGAAGAAGCGGTTGAATTTGCGAGGGAGAATGATGTGAAAGTTCCGATGTTGAAATGATTTCTTAGTCTCAATTGATTACAAATTTATTATGTCAAAATACTATCTTCTTTCTAGTTATCACGTACCAATATTTCACGGGAATAATGAATTCCCGGCACAAGTTGGTTTACAGGTATCAGTTAGAGAAAAATTAGCTTTCTACGAACAAATGGGTGTTAAGGTAAAAAATAAACCGCTTTTAAAATTAACTTCCGAAACTAAAATTGGGATTGTATATCATAATGCTGACTTTGGACACTTTTTAATAACATCTGCAGACAGAGCAACCGCTTATCATGTTGCAAATCTGATTCGTGGATTTTTAGGAGTTTTTTGTGGAAAAACTCCTGATGATTCAAGAAGTGATTATTTTCTTCAGGAATTAAATGAAATTCCACAACCTATTTGGACAGAAAGTGATTTGTTAAGTGCATTAAAGAAATTTAATTCGAAAAACCACGAATTTGCTGTTAGAAAATTATTTGGGGGAAATATCATTTTTAAGCAAGAGTTAATTCAAATGGCTTTATTCTTAAAACAAATCTATCAACAATCTAACATTCACGAATCATTAGACCATCTGTTAGAGAGCAGGTTGCTATTTTATGGATATATGGTCGGAAGTTATTTGGACGCTTATTATTTCATAGAAAGAGAAAAAATAGATGATTGGGAAATGGAAAAAAGATATTTTGAAAATAAGTATCGTTATGAAACTGCTTTTGTTGCTGCCTTTAAAGGGATAGAAAGATATTTTAACAACAGTTTCATTAAAAAAAGCAATATATCAACTTTATTTGACTCAGTTAATTATGAATATGTAACTTTTGACACTATTTATGAACGTAGTCACGAAGTATTCTTAAAATTACCTGAAAATATTAAATATGGGGATGTGATTAAGCACTTTCTTAATATTAGAAATTGTACTGCGGCACACGGAAATAAAAATCCACCTAAAGATTTTTGGGTATCCGAGGATAACGTATTTGAAATTCAAAGGTTTTTAAAAGAATTGATTTGGAAGGCGTATCAAACTTCAAATTTAAGCACAGTAAAACCGAATCAGTCGCCAGAACCAAATAAGTTTTAACAATCGTCCCGGAATGGGCGTTGTCCGCCACGTTGACGCAGGTTATGATGAAGCGATTGAATTTGCTGAAAAGAATGATGTTAAAATTCCGATGAGGAAATAAAACTATGAACAGACCGAAAATTGTTCTTGACGTAATAGACACAGATTCGGCATCTCAAGCAGTCGAAATAATTACCAGACTCGCCGAAGAAAATGGTGTTAATTGGGCTTTGGTTGGCGGATTGGCAATGAATTTGTATGGAAGCGACCGACTGACCAAAGATATTGATGTCATTGCCGATAAACTCTTGCCGTTGCCGCAAAATCAAATCGTCGGAAAACTGAAACAGGGCGGCGAGCGTTTCAACGCCGAAACCGGGAAAAATGTTGTTGCCGTTGATTGGATAATCCGCAATGATGAATTCAAATTGTTGTTTGAAGAAGCGTTAAAGGAATCTGTCAAAATAAACGATGTTCCGATTCTCACGCCTGACTGGTTGGTTATTTTGAAGTTCATCGCGGGACGTTTTAAAGATCAGGAAGATGCCGTCTTTTTATTGAGTCGTAAAGGTTTGGTTAATCGAGAAAGTATCCAAGAAAAAATCACCAAACACTTTGGAAAAGCCGCTTGGAGTTTGGCAAAACACGGCTTTCAAAGATGGTTCGATCTAGCCGACGGCAGAACGCGCGAAGAACAGCGCAATGAAAAGGAAGGTTATATTGATTCATAAAATTATCCGCCACGTTGACGCGGGTTACGAAGAAGCGATTGATTTTGCCGAGAAGAATGATGTTAAAATTCCGATGCTTTAATTTATTCCATAGAGATTATTATTCAAACTGACAATTTGAACTAAAAGTAAGTAAATAATATTGGCGATGAATGCTACATTAGATAAACTTAAATGAATAAACAGTCAAAATCACTTTTTTGGGAATCTCTTGGAATATACGCTGCAACTTGCGGAATTGTCTGGGCACTTACTGAGTCTGGAATGGCGTTCAAGATTTTTCCTGATAGTTTTGAGAAATTAGGGATTTATGCCTATTTAGGGATTGGAGTTCCGGGTATCTTTGTTGTAGCCATAAATCTCCTAATTAAAACTTATTTATTTCCACCACTACACCAAATAACTATTTGCCAATTTCATCGATCTATTAGTTACTTGCCCCTTTATATCGCTGAAAAAAATGGTTATTTTCGCAAAGAGGGTTTGTCAGTTAAAATTATTGATGGAAACGGAGATGATACGACTTGGGAAAAGGTGAAAATTTCAGAAGCAGACTTTGGAATAGCTGATCCTCTAATGATGCTTGATGAGAAACAAGTCAAGGGAAAAGTAATTGCATCTATTGTAACTCGAGCCGCTATTTATGGATTAACCAAGAAATCAATGCCGCCAATAACCGATGCAAAGAAACTAAGTGGAAAAACTTTGGCTGTTTTTAAGTCCCCTTCTACTTCATATGTAATGCTTCAACAAATTATTAAAGACAAATCATTGGCAAAGAAAACAACTGTTATAGAAATGACTGTTCAATCTGAATTAAGTTATTTAAATGATTCAAATATTGATATTGTGTTTTTACCTGAACCAATGGCTACTATTGCCGAGAGAAACAATGCCTTTCGAGTATTTTCGATGGTAGATTATTTCGAAGATTTTCTTTTAACAGGAATGTATGCAACTGATAAGTATATTAAAGAAAATCCTGAAATCGTTCAGAAAACTGTAAATGCTTTTGAACGCAGTCTTAGATTTATACACGCCAATCCACTTGATGCTGCAAAAGTAATAGCGAAAGAGTTTTCTGACCAAAAACGACTTGTCGC
>JBBSAX010000107.1:0-16536 GCA_038251885.1 Pyrinomonadales bacterium
AATCGTTCTGCAAGGACTCAATCAAATTTACCCGACAAATTATATGGCAGTGCGCTTCGGAAATGTGCTTGGTTCGACCGGTTCTGTGATTCCGATCTTTCGCGAACAGATTCAGCAGGGCAGACCGATCACCGTTACGCACAAAGATATGACGCGCTATTTTATGACGATTCCCGAAGCCTCGCAACTCGTTCTGCAAGCCGGAGCGTTAGGCGCGGGCGGCGAAATTTTCATTCTCGATATGGGCAAACCCATCAAAATTCTAGACCTTGCTGAAGATATGATCCGTCTTTCCGGTCTTCAACCCTATGAAGATATTGACATCATTTTTACCGGAATCAGAAAAGGCGAGAAACTTTTTGAAGAACTCGAAATTACGGGCGAAAGTCTTTTAAAAACCAAACATCCGAAGATTTTTATCGGCAAAATCGCCACTTATTCCAATGAAGAAGTTTCACAAATTTTGAGTAGTTTTCGTCAGGCAGTCGGCAATAATGATAAAGCAAAAATTCGCAGTTTGCTCAATCATTTTCTGCCCGAAGCGAAAATTACGGAAGACGAAAACAAACGCATTTCAGTAAATACGGCAAAAGCGGTAAGTTCGGAAAATTTATTGAAAACTCGGCACTCTGCATTAAAAACTTAAATTCTTAAAGGATAAATGTGAAAAAGTGAAAAGGTAAAAAAGTTTTGTTGTTAGAAAATTAAAATCTTCTAAATTAGAAATTTTTAATTATTGCCGAAGACTTAACGCAATAAATTTTAAGACTTTTTAACTTTTTCGCTTTTAACTCTTTTAACTTTCAAATTTATGGCAATTCTCGTTACAGGCGGCGCGGGTTATATCGGCAGTGTAGTCGTCGAAGATTTACGCGAAAAAGGCGAAAATCCGGTAGTTTTAGACAATCTTGTCTATGGACATCGGCAAGCTGTTGATTCGATAATTCCATTTTACGAAGGAAACATCGGCGATAAAGATTTAGTTCAAAGAATTATCCGCGAACACGAAATTGACGCGTGTATGCACTTTTCAGCGTTCGCTTATGTCGGCGAATCCGTTGAAAAACCGGAAAAGTATTACGAAAACAACTTTGTGCAAACACTTCATTTACTCAATGTGTTGATCGAAAACAACGTGAAAAAATTCATTTTTTCTTCGACCTGCGCGACCTATGGCGAACCGCAAAAAATTCCGATTGATGAAAGTCATCCGCAATCGCCGACAAATCCTTACGGCTGGACAAAATTTATGGTCGAAAAGGCTTTGCAAGATTTTGACCGCGCATACGATTTGAAATTTGTCGCGCTTCGATATTTTAATGCGTGCGGCGCGACCGAAAAATGCGGCGAACATCACGATCCCGAAACTCATCTGATTCCGCTGATTTTATTTGCCGCGCAAGGCAAACGCGAGGCGATTTCGATTTTTGGCGACGATTATCCAACGCCGGACGGCACGGCGATTCGTGATTACATTCATATTTCCGATTTGAGTCAGGCGCATCTTCTTGCGCTTGATTATTTAAATAAAAGCGGCGCGTCGGAATTTGTAAACTTGGGAAATGGCACAGGTTTTTCGGTTAAAGAAGTCATCGAAGCAGCGCGAAAAGTCACGGGCAAAAATATCGAATCGCGCATTTCCCCGAAACGACCCGGCGATCCTTCGTATCTTGTCGCCGACGCGAAAAAAGCGCGTGAAGTTTTAGGCTGGAATCCGCAATTCCCGGACATCGAATCAATCATCGAAAGCGCGTGGAAATGGCACGAAGCGAATCCGAACGGTTACGAAAAATAATTTCAAATTGCTGTAAATTATTCATCTTTATAATTTAAGTAGTTTCAGGTTTATTTATGTTAAAAACTTATTCAAAATATTTAGTTTTTTCGGTGTTATTATTTATCGGATGCCAATCTACAACGAAAAACACACAGACTTTGAATAAGGAAACAAAGGCAAATGATCAAAATGTCGTCCGGGTTTCCGCGCCGGAAATTAGTTCGGCTGAACCGGCGATTGCTTCGGATTCAGAAGGAAATATTTTTGTGGTTTACGTCGAACACGAAGGGAAACTTGCTGATGTTTTTTTGCAAAAATTTGATCAAGACACAAAACAAATCGGCGAAAGAGTTCGTGTAAATCCTGAAAAAGGAAACGCAACTACTTGGTTTGGCGATCCGCCAACGATAAAAATCGGCGATGATAATAGAATTTTTATCGGTTGGACGGCGAAAGTTGAAAATCCCGAAAAATCAAACGAAAATGTTTTGAATCTTTCGGTTTCGCGTGATGGCAAAACTTTTGATGCGCCAGTAAAAGTTAATGATGACACCGCGCCGAGTTCGCACGGAATGCACTCGTTGGCGATTGATCGAAACAATCACGTTTTTATAGCTTGGCTCGATGAGCGGAATGTTAAAAGCAAAAATCACGCGCAAGATTTTACAGGCGATAAAATCATCACTCCCGACGAGAATCAAAATCTTGGCGATTTCAGATATTTCAAAGCGCACGAAGGCTCAAATTACAACTCTAAAAACAAAACGGAAGAAAAACCCAAAAGCGATCACACCGAAATGAAAGAAGAAAATACCGAACCGAACAGCGAGGTTTTCTTTACGGTTTCAAACGACAGCGGAAAAACTTTTTCTAAAAACATAAAAATTTCGAGCGAAGTTTGTCCGTGCTGTAAGACGAGTTTGGCAATTGATAACAACGGCAAAATCTACGCAAACTGGCGGCAGGTTGTCGGCGATAATTTTCGTCATATTGCGGTCGCTTCATCGGAAAATGGCGGTGAAAGTTTTTCCGAATATAAAATTGTCAGCGACGATCAATGGCAAATCAGCGCGTGTCCGGTTTCCGGTGCGCCGATGTTTATTGATAAAAGCAACAATTTGAAAATCTTTTGGTACACGGCGGGCGAAGCCGGAAAACCGGGACTTTACAGCGCGGAATCAAAGGACGGCGGCAAAAACTTTTTGCCCCGCAATTTAGTTTTTGAAGGTGCGATCAAAGGAACTCTTTCGGTTTTTGCAAAAAATGAAAACGATTTCAGCACTTTTTTTGACGGAATGGGAAAGGTTTTTCAAGCAGATCAAAATCTAAACCCGAAAGAAAAATTTGTCGGCGAATTGCCTTCAGCAATTTTTATAAACGGCAAAACTTATCTCGCTTTTATCAAAAATGAAGAGAAGAAAAATAGTGTTTGGCTCGCAAAATTTTAATATTTTATCAATAGATCAGCTTCAAATAAAAATTAACCAGCAATAATTTGCCGATAAATTTCCGCGTCAACATTTCCGCCGCTGACAACCGCGCAGATTTTTTGGTCTTTAAATTTTTCGGGATTTTCCAAAATCGCGCCCAAACTCAATGCGCCCGTCGGTTCTACTTTTAGGTTTGCCAAACCGAAAAATAAACGCAGAGATTCTTTGATTTTTTCTTCGGAAACTTCGATTATTTCTGAAACTCCGTTTTTGATGATCTCCCAATTATGTGTGCCGAGCGAAATCGTTCTCGCCCCGTCTGCCAGAGTTTGCGGCTCGAATTCGTTTTTTACAATTTTTCCGGCTTTCAAAGATTTTGCCGCGTCATTTGCCATTTGCGGTTCTGCGCCGATCAAGTTTGCCATCGAACCGTTTTTGCACAGACCTTTTGAAATTCCCGAAATTAAACCGCCGCCGCCGACCGGAACGATTATCACGTCAAAATTTTCCGTGGAAAGTTCATCGCCGAGCGTCGAATTTCCTTCGATAACGAGCGGATCGTCATACGCACTCGCTTTGTATGCGTCGGGAAATTCCGCCATTAATTGTAAAACTCTCTCTTCGCGTCCGACTTTTTTTGTGTCAATCAAATCAACCGTTGCGCCGTAATTTTTCACGGCTTCAACCTTTACTTTCGCCGAAGTTGCCGGCATTACGACGTGGCATTTTTTACCGAGAATTTGACACGCATAAGCCAGAGCCTGACCAAAATTTCCCGACGAAGCCGTGATTAAATGATTTTCCGCGACATTCAAAGCCGTGTTATAAGCCGCACGAAATTTGAAACTTCCTGTGTGTTGAAAAGTTTCGGTCGCAATTGTTAGATTGAGATCTAAAAAAGTTTTAAGTTTTTCCGATTCCAAAAAAAATGTCGGGCGAATCGCTTCGTGCAAAGATTTCATTTGTTTAGCATCTATCGAAAAGGCTAAACTCGTCAAGACATTGAAAGAGAATTTATAAAAAATCTGCCGACAAAATTTAAGCAACATATTTCAGGTTTATCCGGCGTAATAAAAGATGGAAGATTTTGGGAAAAATCAGGAAAAGCATATTTTACGGGCAGAAATTTGGGATGTATAATCAAAAAACTATGGAAAATGCACAATTCGGAATGATCGGTCTCGGAACTATGGGCAGAAATTTTCTGCTTAATGTTGCCGAAAAAGGATTTTCGTGTATCGGTTATAATCGGCACGCCGATAAATTACAGCTTTTACGCGAAGAAGGGAAAGGTTTTGACGTTTCCGGCGTAGATACTGTGGAGAGTTTTATCGCAGGATTGGAAGTTCCGCGCAAAATTATGCTGCTTGTCCCGGCTGGTAGTGCGGTGGATTCGGTTATTGATGATTTACTGCCGCATCTCGAACAAGGAGATTTAATAATTGACGGCGGCAATTCACATTTTTCCGATACGGAACGCCGCGAGGCATCTTTAAAGGAAAAAGGCATCAGATTTCTCGGTGTCGGAGTTTCCGGTGGCGAAGAAGGTGCACGTCACGGCGCGAGCATTATGATCGGCGGCGAAGAGGAAACTTACGAACTCGTGCGTCCGATTCTCGAAGCGGCTTCGGCAAAGGTCGGCGGCGAACCGTGTGCGGCATATCTCGGAAAAAGTTCGAGCGGGCATTTCGTCAAAATGGTTCACAACGGAATCGAATACGGCTTGATGCAGATTTTGGCGGAAACTTACGACTTTATGAACCGCGTTTTGAAAATGGATTACGACGAAATGAGCGCAACTTTCGCCGATTGGAACAACGCCGAACTAAATTCGTTTCTCGTCGAAATCACCGCCGAAGTTTTGAAAAAACGCGATGCCGATACCGGAAATCCGCTCGTTGAATTGATTTTAGACAAAGCCGCGCAAAAAGGAACGGGCAAATGGACTTCGCAGGTTGCGATGGATTTCGGTGTGCCGATTCCGACGATTGATTCGGCGGTTTCGATGCGTCAGATTTCATCGCAAAAAGAAGCGCGGCAGATTATCGCCGAAAAATACGGAAATCGGGATTCTGAAGCCGGGAAAGATTTTTCTGGAAACAAACAAGAATTTATCGAACTTCTCAAACAGACGCTTTTAAGTTCGTTTATCGTAACTTATGCACAGGGAATGTCGCTTTTGCAAACTGCTTCGGAAGAAAAAAATTACGAACTAAATCTCGTCGAAATTGCCAAAATCTGGCGCGGTGGTTGTATTATCCGTTCGCAATTATTAGAAGATATGCGCCGTGCATATTCCAAAAACCCCGATCTGCCGAATATGATTCTTGACGATGAATTTGCCGAAACTTTAAGTAAAAACCGAGATTTCTGGTGCAAAATCAACAACGAATTTGCGATGAGCCAAGTCCCGAGTTTATGTCTTTCATCGGCACTTTCATATTTCGACGCATTCCGCTCAAGCCGTCTGCCCGCAAATCTGATTCAAGGTCAACGCGACTTTTTCGGCGCACACACTTATCAAAGAATTGATAAAGAAGGAACTTTCCACACGCCGGATTGGAATGAGTAACTTGTGAATAATATGTTATATTTTGTTTGTTTTTGATATTTAATATGTTGCAAAAATCAAAGGTTTAATTAATAAGATGGCGACTGTGGGAAATGAGGCTTTAATAAATCCGCAGGTTCTTGCTTGGGCGCGAGAATCGGCTGGATTTTACATTGAAGAAGCAGCAAAAAAAATTCCTATTGATCCTAATAAATTAAGAAATTGTGAAATTGGACGTGACTACCTGACCATTTCACAACTCCGTAAACTTAGTAACGCATACAAACGCCCGTTAGCCTTTTTTTATTTACCTAATCCACCACAATCAGAAACTATTCCTAAAGACTTCCGCCGACTGCCTGAAGACGAAGAAAAAAAACTTGCGCCTAACTTGCGCCTTGAAATCAGAAAAGCAAAGTATCGAAGAGAAATAGCTTTGAATTTATTCAAAGACCTTGAAATAGGAATTCCTAAGTTTAAAGCAAAAGCAAATTTGTCGGATGATGTTTATGATGTCGGAAACCTTGTTCGTAAAACGCTGAAAGTCAGCTTCAAACAACAGGAAAAAATAAGAAAAGAAATTCTCTTAAACTTTTGGCGCGAAAAGATTGAAGATTTAGGAATACTCGTTTTTTCAGCATCCTTAATTGACACAAAAATAATGAGAGGATTTTCAATTGATAAAAGTCCTTTACCAATTATTGTCTTGAATTCTAGAGATCATCACAAAGCTCGTATATTTACTTTGTTTCACGAACTAACTCATCTTCTTTTACATTCGGGAGGAATTTGCGATTTAGGAGATCAAAACAAAATAGAGGTTTTTTGCAATGCAGTTGCAGGAGAGTCACTAGTTCCTACGGATTGGTTACAAAATATTCCAATTGTTCAGCAACATACAAATAATTCTGAGTGGAGCGAGGAAAAAATTTATAATTTGGCAGAACTGTTTGGCGTAAGTAGAGTGGTTATTCTCCGCAGATTATTAACGATTAATAAAACAACAGAGTATTTTTATAAGCAAAAAAGCGAACAATATGAAGCTGAATACAGAATCAAAATTGCTCAGGAAAAAGCAGAAAAAAAATCAGTACCGATTCAATACCATTATAAAGTTCTTAATCAGACTGGAAGAAAATTTGCAAAATTGGTTTTTGAAGGTTATAACCAAAACAAAATCAGCTTGCTTGATGTTTCAGAATTTCTTGGAGCAAAGCTAAAACATTTATCAAATATTGAACAATCACTTAATCCATCTTATTCATCTGGAGATAAAATTTGACATTTTTGATCGGAACAGAAGAATACGTTATTGATTCAAGTTCTTTGATCGAGGGATTGAAGAAAACTTATCCGAGAGAGGTTTTTCCTGCGTTATGGGATAAAATCGGCGAGCAAATTCAACTCGGTAAAATTATTGCTCCAGAAGAAGTAAAAAGAGAATTAGCCGAATTTGGTGTTGATGAAATTGTTAAATGGTGTAATGGATTCTCTAATTTTTTTCAGTCAGAAGACCCCGATATTCAAAATGTAGTTACGAAAATAATGGCACATAAAGAACACAGAAAACTTATGAATCTTAAAACACCAAGTAAATATTGTGCTGATATTTGGGTGATTGCATTGGCGGAAGTGAGAAATCTAACTGTTATAAATGAAGAACATTTGCTACAAAATGTAGGTCCTTATAAAAACAAAATTCCAAATGTTTGTAAAGATTTGAAAATACCTTATATTAACCTTTTGGATTACATTAAAAAACAAAATTGGGTTTTTAGAATTTGATTAGCTAATTTGCCGTAAATCTGAAGGAAAATTAATGTTAATAAAGTAATTCTTATTCCTCGATAAATAAATTGCTTCAATAAAATTACTCTGCACGAGTTTGAGAAAATCTCTAACGGAAGCGTAACTATCTTTCAACAAAATTTCTTCCAATTTAGGCAAACAATCTTTCACGCGATAAACGGCGCAAAGTGGTTGTAATTTTTTGTCCGTTTGACGCGGAACGATTGCCGAAAAATCTTTTTCACTTGAAATAATTTCGCACAATTTTTTAATCGCGCCGCTTGTTACAAACGGCAGATCAACGGCTAAAATAAAAGCAAATTCGGTTTCGCAATCTTGAAATGCGGCGTGAATTCCGCCGAGTGCGCCGCGATTTTCGTAGATATCGAAGATGTATGGAATGTTTGCGGGAAGTTTTTCGATAAAATGAGTTTGTGATTTATTGAGAACGATTTTTACCTGTTCGCAATTCGGTTTTAGAATTTCGACGGCATTTTCGACAAAAGTTTTTTCGCCGATTTTCAAAAACGCTTTGTCCGTTCCCATCCGCGAAGATTTTCCGCCCGCGAGAATGTATCCGCTGAATCGGTTTTTCATTTAGATTTTTCCGGCTTCGTAATCTTCTTTTTCGGTGGTGATTTTGCCGTCCGCCAAATCATACCAACGCTGTAAGCCGGAAGCCGTCAACGCCCAATATTCGCCGCCGGCAGTTTCCGTTATTTTTTGTTTCAATAACTTTCGATTGACCAAACCTTTTTGTTTTAGAAGAAAAACGGTATCTTGCTGATCTTTGAAACGTCCGGCGATATATTTCAAAATTATCATCCATTCGGGCGTAATTATCGGCAAACCGTCAGGCAATTTGTGCGCTTCCTTGAGAGCTTTTTCATAAAACTTTCGCGCCGTGTCATTGCGGACGATCCAATCAATCGGAATTTCGATTTTTCCGATTTTAACTTGATAACGCTTGCCGCCGAAACCGAGATTTCTGTCCGATTCCAAATCTAAAATTGCCGAAGCGATGACATCAACATCTTTTGTCAGACGCGGCGAACCGTAAAGATGCATCGCAATTCCGCCGACCAAAGCCCAATCAATGCCTTTATTTTCTGCATTTTTTGCCAATGTTTTCAATGCTTTCAAGCCCGCGTCCGTTGCAATCATCGGATTCGGATTTGATTTTAAATTGCGTTCGACTAATTTATCAATTTCTTTTTCGGTCATAAATTTTATCTCGAAAATTCTCCCGTAAAAACTCTTTCGCCGTTGTGCAAATGCGATTTGACGGAAATTATCACCGATTTTGAAGTCGGGCAATTACTGTTTTTGGCGACGCTTTTCAGCGGAATTAAAACATTTGCTTCGGGAAAATATGTCGCGGCACATTGTCGCGGAATCGGATACGGAACGACGATAAAAGATTCTGCGTGGCGTTCGTGATCGTCGAAATAACTTGTAATATCAACGACTTCGCCTTGTTTCAAACCGCGTTCTGCAATATCTTTTTCGTTCATTAAAATCACGCGGCGCGAACCATTAATGCCACGATAACGGTCATTTAATTCATAAACCGCCGTATTAAATTGATCGTGAGCGCGAATCGTCGTCATAATCATTTGCTCGTCTTCAAGCGTGATTTTTTCTAGTTTGCTCGATGCAAAAATCGCTTTGCCCGAATCTGTCGGAAAAACTCCATCGCGCGGCGGATTCGGCATATAAAAACCGCCCGAAATTTTGACGTTTTCGTTGTAATTTTCACAACCTTTAATGCACCGCGCAATCGAATCGCGGACAACATCGTAATCCTCAATCATCGCTTGCCACTCAACGGTTGATTTTTCGCCCAAAACCGCTTGCGCGAGTTTGCCGATAATCCACGGTTCGCTTCTGAGATGTTCGCTTGCCGGTTCTAAAATTCCGTGTGTTACTTGCACGTTGAGCATTGTGCTTTCGGTTGATTGATATTGTTCGACACCGTTTTGCAAATCCTTTTCGGTGCGTCCCAAACACGGCAATATCAATGATCTTTTGCCTGTAACAAGTGCGGTGCGATTTAATTTTGTAATGACTTGTGCCGTCAAACTGCATTTTCGCAACGCTTCAGCGGTGAAATCGGTGTCGGGCGTTGCCATCTGAAAATTTCCGCCCATCGCAAAGAAAACTTTTGCGCGACCGTCGTGCATCGCTTCAATTGATTTGACGACATCGAAACCGTCTTCGGTTGGAACTTCAAACGAGAATTCCTTTTCCAATTTCTCGGCAAATTCCGGCGAAATTTTATCCCAAATTCCCATCGTGCGGTCGCCTTGCACGTTTGAATGTCCGCGCACGGGGCAAAGTCCCGCGCCTTGTCTGCCGATATTGCCGCGCAAAAAATGTAAGTTTGCAATGTCCTGAATCGTCGCAACCGCTTCTCTGTGTTGAGTTACGCCCATCGCCCAACAAGTTATGACGCGCTTTGCTTTGGCATACATTTCCGCCGTTTGTGTAATTTCTTCACGCGAAAGACCGCTTTGTTCTACAATATCCTCCCACGAAATCGTGTCCAGATTTGCGATAAATTCATCGAAACCCGAAGTTTTTTCTTTGATAAATTCGTGGTCAAAAACCGAATTCGGATTGGCGCGTTCTTTTTCCAAAAGAACCTTCATCACGCCTTTCAAAAACGCCATATCGCCGCCGATTCTGATCGCTAGAAAAAGGTCGGCGAATTTTGTCGAATCTAAACCGAGCATAGCCAGCGGATATTTGAAAGGATTTGAATAATGTTGCGGATTCGGATTGATAAAATTCCGCAAACCGGCTTCAGGCAGAGGATTGACGGCAATCATTTTCGCGCCTTTTTCCTTTGCCGCTTGCAAAGACGACATCATTCGCGGCGCACAGGTTCCGGGATTTTGTCCGATAACTATTATCAAATCCGTGTCTTCCAAATCTTCCAGACGAATCGAAGCCTTTCCTAAACCGATTGATTCAGCCAGAGCAAATGAAGTTGATTCGTGGCACATATTCGAGCAATCCGGTAGATTATTCGTGCCGAATATTCGGACAAAAAGCTGATACATAAACGCCGTTTCGTTTGATGTTCTGCCTGAAGTGTAAAAAGTCGCCTCATCCGGTGAACTCAAAGAATTTAATTCTTCGGCTAAAACTTTGAACGCATTTTCCCACGAAATCGGCTCGTAATTTGTCGAATTTTCCCGCAGAATCATCGGCTCGGTGATGCGTCCTTGCGCGTTCAGCCATTGATCTGTTTGTTGCGCTAATTCTGCAACCGTATATTTTGTAAAAAAATCGGGTGTAACGCGCTTTGTTGTCGCTTCGTCGGCGATTGCTTTCGCCCCACTTTCGCAAAATTCGGCGATTGTGCGATGCTCGTCCGGGTCAGCCCACGCGCAGGAATTGCAATCAATTCCGTCTTTTTGATTGAGATGTTTGAGCAGTTCCGTCCCGTGAATCACTCCTGCCTCCGCAAAAGTTTCTTTCATCGAAGCAATCACCGCGCCCATTCCGGCAGCGGTGTCGTAAATTTCGCTGACTCTCAAATCGCCGAGATTTTCCGGTCTTTCTGTTTTTATAATTTCGTGTTCATTTTCCATAAGAATATTTTTGTCTGATTCTGCTAACGAATCAGTTGTTTATTTTATATTATGATGAAACGACAGTGATATTTAAAACCGAGCGAAGAATATTATAATCATTTGACCGGCTTATTTTGATTTAGGTGGTCTGCGAAAAATTAAATATGAAAACTTTAAAATGGGGATTGATCGGTGCCGGCGATATTGCAAAAAAGCGGATTGCACCGGCTTTGCGCGATTTAGAAAATTGTGACCTTGTAGCGGTCAGCCGTTCGCGCTCTGAATTGGCAGAAGGTTTTGCTAAAGAATTCGGAGCGCGAAAATGGTTCGCCGATTGGCGCGAACTCGTGAAAGATAAAGAAATCGAAGCCGTTTATATTGCCACGCCTGTTTTTCTGCACAAAGAACAAACCATCGAAGCGGCACGAAATGGAAAGCACATTTTATGCGAAAAACCGATGGCTTTAAGTGCCGAAGATTGCGACGAGATGATCGAAGTTTGCAAAACAAATAACGTCAAACTCGGAATCGCTTATTACCGCCGATTTTATCCCATAATCGAGAGAATAAAAGAAATTATTGCATCGGGCGAGATCGGCAACATCGTCGTCGCTCAGATAAACGCTTTTGAATACTTTAATCCGTCGCCCGAACATCCGCGTTTTTGGCTGCTGCAAGAAAAAAAATCCGGCGGCGGTCCGATGATGGATTTCGGCTGTCATAGATTGGAAGTTCTCACAGATCTCTTCGGTAAAGTTTCCGAAATCAAATCCATTATTGGAAATGCCGTATTCGAACGTGAAACCGAAGACACGGCAAGTGCGATCCTGCAATTTGAAAGTGGTGTTTTTGCGAATCTGACCGTTACGCACGCGACATTTGAGGCGAAAGATACGCTTGATATTTTCGGCACAAAGGGTTCACTTCATATTCCGATTTTGAACAAAGATGAAATTTTCATTAAAACAGAAAAAAACGAAAGAGCGGAAGTTCATTTGAATCACGAAAATGTTCATCAACCTTTAATTTCAGACTTTACCGAAGCTGTTTTAGAAAATAAAGAACCGCAAATTACGGGCGAAATTGGAAGATTTGTCGCAGAGTTGGAGGATAACATTTATAAATCCTGATAATTTATAAATCCGCGCGTTCCGAAAGTTCGAGCCAGCGTTCTGTATCTTTTTCAAGTTCGGCATTCAGCTTTTGCTGTTCGCTGAAAAGTTCGTTGAGTTTGTATGCGTCGGTGGCAAACCGAATTAATTCTTGCTCAATTTCCGCCAGACGATTTTCGAGATCAGGAATTTTTTCTTCAAGCGATTCAAATTCGCGTTTTTCTTTGAAAGATAGTTTTTTCGGCACGTCCGTTTGCTGATTTCTTGAATCGTTTTGCAGTTTTGCTAAATCTTGGTTTTTAGCTTTTGTTTCTTCTTTCGCATCTGCTTCTTCGCGTTCTTTATATTCGAGATAAGCTGAATAATTGCCGGGAAATTGACGGATTTTCCCCGCGCTTTCAAATTTGAAAACGTCGTCAACCGTGCGGTCGAGAAAATATCTGTCGTGGCTGACAGCAATCAAAATGCCCGCAAAATCGTCTAAATATTCTTCTAAAACAATCAATGTCGAAATATCGAGATCGTTTGTCGGTTCGTCCAAAAGCAAAACATTCGGCTGCTGCATTAAAATTTTCAGCAGATAAAGCCTACGCCGTTCGCCGCCTGAAAGATTTCCGATCACGGCGTATTGCGATTTCGGCGAAAACAGAAATTTTTCGAGCATTTGCGAAGCCGTGATCTGATCACCGCTCGCCGTCGTGACATATTCTCCGGTTTCTTTGATGTAATCAATGACGCGCTGATCTTCATTTAAGGCGCGGCTTTCCTGATCGTAATAACCGATGAGAATAGTTTGTCCGGTTTCAATTTCCCCTGAATCAGGTTTGATTTTCTGGGTGATAATTTCAAGCAAAGTAGTTTTCCCCGCGCCGTTTGCGCCGATGATTCCGATGCGGTCATCACGTTTGACGAGATATGAAAAGTCATCAATTAATTTCCGCTTGTCGTAGGATTTTGAAACATTGCGAAGTTCAATGATCTTTTTGCCCAGACGCTGTGTTCCTAATGCAATTTCCATTTCAGCTTTTGCTTTTTCCTTCGGCTGATTTATAAGCGCGTTCGCGGCATTGACCCGCGTTTTTGATTTACGCGTCCGCGCCTTCGCGCCGCGTCTGAGCCACGCGAGTTCCTTTTTAATAAGCTGTTCGCGTTTGTGCGATTCGCTTACCTGCAAAGTTTCCTGCTCCTCTTTTTTCTCCAGATAATATGCGTAATTTCCGCCAAAAGTCTGAACACCTCCGCTTTCTATTTCCAAAATTCGATTTGTTACGCGGTCGAGAAAATAGCGGTCGTGCGTAACAAGCAGAAGTGCGCCCGTATATTTCCGCAAAAAATCTTCAAGAAATTCGATAGTGTCCGCGTCCAGATGATTCGTCGGTTCGTCTAAAATTAAAATATCGGGTTTGAAAATCAATTCGTGTGCAAGCGCAACGCGTTTTCGTTGTCCGCCGGACAGAGTTTTCATCTTTGCCGAAGTGTCCGTAATTCCGAGTTTATCGAGAATAATCCGCGCATTCGTTTCAATTTCCCAGCCGCCGCCAATTTCCAATTCGTGCTGAAGCACGGAAACTTTTTCAAGCAATTTTTGATCATTTCCGCCGCTTTTGCTCAAATTGTGACAGGCAATTTCATAATCTTGCAGAAGTTTCATCACGCCCGAACTCGCCGCAAAGATTGTTTCCAAAACGGTTTTTTCGTCATCAAATTCGGGGTTTTGTTCCAAAAAGGCAAGCGTTTTGCCGTTTGCGCGGGTAATTTTTCCCGCATCAGGTATTTCTGTTCCGGCGATCAAGCGTAAAAGCGTCGTTTTCCCCGAACCGTTCGCGCCGATGATTCCAATCTTGTCCGAATCTTCAAAACCGAGCGTGACATTTTCGAAAAGCGGTTTGAATCCGTAGTTTTTGCTGATATTTTCAAGCGAAAGAATGTTCATAAATTCTACTTTACTTTACAAAACTTGTGGGTGCATAGCCAATTTGAATTGACTTAAAAAAGCACATACAGCAAATAACTTTCAATACAAAACCGGAAAATATACAATGCTTGAAAATAAAATTTCTTTTCCTAAAAAAATAAAGGTCTAATTTTATGATTATCAAAAAAATCTCGTTTGCCATTGTGCTTGTTTTGCTTTGTTCTATTTGCCTTTTTGCAAAATCTACCTTCGTAACCGTTAAAGGACATAAATTTTACATCGGCGATAAGCCTTATTATTTTATTGGCACAAATTACTGGTATGGCTCGCTTTTGGGTTTGGAAAAAGACAAAAAACGCGGCATCGAAAGGCTTCGCAGGGAACTCGATTTTTTAAAGGCGAACGGCGTAACAAACTTGAGAGTTTTAGCCGGTGCCGAAGGTTCGGGAACAATAAACGGCGTAACGCGTGTCGGTCCGGCTTTACAGACGGAACAGGGAAAGTTTAACGAACAAATTTTGGACGGGCTTGATATTCTTCTCGTTGAAATGGGCAAACGCGATCTCAAAGCCATCGTCTTTTTCAGCAATAATTGGGAATGGAGCGGCGGTTTTCAGCAGTATTTGATCTGGAATAACCTCGTTCCCGAAGACCAAAAGACACGAAAACTGACGTGGGACGAACAACGCGATATTGTAACGAAATTTTACAGTTGCGAGCCTTGCAAAAATGCTTATAATCAGCAGCTTAATTTTGTGATGAACCGCACGAATAAAATAACGAAAAAGAGTTATATTGACGATCCGGCGATTATGGCTTGGGAACTTGCCAACGAACCGCGTCCGATGCGCCCGAAAGCCGAAGCCGATTACAAAAAATGGATTTCCGATGTTGCCTCACTGATCAAATCTAAGGACAAAAATCATCTGGTCGTCATCGGACACGAAGGTATTATGGGAACGGAAAATATGAAACTGTTCGAGGAAATTCACGCCGATAAAAATATTGATTATGTGACAATTCACATCTGGGCAAAAAATTGGAGTTGGTTTCAGGGCGAAAAGGTCGCCGAAGGTTTTCAAAATGTGATTGAAAAAGCGACCGCATATATCAACGATCATCTTACTATTGCAAAAAAAGTCAACAAGCCGATGGTCATCGAAGAATTCGGTTTGCCGCGCAACGAACATTCGTTCGACATCAATTCCTCAACTTCGCTGAGAGATGATTATTACGGGAAAATCTTTTCAATTCTCGCCGACAGTGCGAAAAATAACGGCTATCTTGCGGGTGCGAATTTCTGGGCATTCGGCGGCACGTCTCGCCCGGTAGAAAACCAAGTTTTCTGGAAAAAAGGCGACGATTATATGGGTGACCCGCCGATGGAAGAACAAGGATTAAACACCGTTTTCGACAGCGACAAAACAACTTGGGCAGTCATAAATAAATATTCAAAATCGCTTCGCTAAAGACTGTAACAGATAACGGATAATGGATAACAAAAGAAATATTATCCGTTATCCGTTATCCATTATCCGTTACTTAACGCCGAGAACTTCGATGATAAAAATAAGTGTGGCATCAGGTGGAATCACGCCGCCCGCGCCGCGTGAACCGTAACCGATTGCAGGTGGAATCGTCAGAATTGCGTGATCTCCGACTCGCAACTTTTGCAAACCTTCGTCCCAACCTTTAATGACCATTCCCGCGCCGACCGGAAACGAGAACGGTTCGTTTCTGTCCAAAGAACTGTCAAATTTCGCACCATTCGTCAGCATTCCCGTGTAATTTACTATTACATTATCGCCCGCTTTGATCGGTGTGCCTTCGCCGCGCTTTGTAATGATATAAGTCAATCCCGATTCGGTTGTAACCGCATTGTTATTGATGTTTTGCATTTTTTTAGTTTTCTTAAATGATCTAGGTTTCTTTTTACTAAATTTTTTTGAAATTGTTGTTTTTTTATATGTATTCCGTTTGCGATTTATTCCTGATTTTGTCTGTGTAAACGAGACTGTAACACAAACTGTGATTACCAAAAATATCGCGAAAATTGTTTTTTTCATAAAGTTGTAAGACTTAAGTTGCGTGAATAAATAAGGAACAAGACATTCCTATTGTAAATCCTAGGGAGTTCCATTACCAAAACTAAAATTGATTATATTTTATATTTCTTAATTTTATTGAGATTATTTAGAAATTAACCGACAAATATTCAAAATTGCTTGATAAAAACTGATAATAAGCACCCCAACAAATTTAAGTAAGGTTATCTTGACAAAAAAGGCAGAAACGCGACCGCGAGGGAGCGTGCCAAAAGTTCGGGGGTTGACACGCTCGTTTGCACTCGCGTTTCTGCCTTTGATTGTCAAAATAATCTAA
>JBBSAX010000108.1:0-16445 GCA_038251885.1 Pyrinomonadales bacterium
AGTTCTTTATTGGCGGTTTCGAGTTCGGCAGTTCTTTCAAAAACACGATTTTCCAGAGTTTCATTCAATGACAGAATTTCTTTTTCGGCTTTTTTGGTTTCTTCAATATCCGTATTCGTTCCAAACCATCTTACGACAATACCTTCAGAATTTGTGTGCGGAACTGCAAGTGCTCTAAACCACCGATATTTGCCATCCCAACGCTTTAATCTATACTCGATGTCCAACGGTCTTTTCGATTCAACAGCTATATTCCAGTTCTTATGGGTTACTTCCTGATCTTCCGAGTAAATTTGCTCTAACCAACCGTAACCGAGTTGCTCTACTTCTGGTATCCCGGTGTAGCTAACCCATTGCGGACTTAAATAATCACAATAACCGTCGCCGCGACAAGTCCAGACCAATTGCGGCAGGCTTTCCGACAACTCACGAAATTGCTTTTGACTTTCAAGCAATTTCATTTCGGCTTTTTTCTTCTCGGTTACATCATTAACCAAAACGAGTCTTGAAAGTTTCCCGTCAAAGTCTAATTCGTGCGAAGTTATTTCGACAAAAATAATTGTTCCGTCTTTTTTCAAATGCTTCCAAACACCTGAACTTTCTATCGTTTTAGCAGCTTGTGCGATATTTTCCATTAACACCGAAACATCTTCGGGCGGTCGAATTTCCTTTATCGTCATCGAAAGAAATTCTTTTTTGTTATAGCCGTAATGAAATTCTGCGGCATCATTAACGGCTAAAAATTTCAGCGTTTCGAGTTCATAAACCCACATCGGAAACGGATTGTTTTCAAATAGGTCGCGGTAACGAGCTTCGGATTCACGCAGTAAATCCGAAGCTCGTTTCTTTTCCGTTACATCATTGGCTAAGACCAACCGGGCATATTTGCCGTCAAATATAAGTTCGTGAGAAGTTATATCAACAACTATTATTTCGCCGTTCTTTTTTTGATGATTCCAGATTCCGAAATTATTAATAGTTCCGTGCGGATTTTTCAAATTTTCGATAAATCGGGGAACTTCTTCGGGTGGACGAATATCCTTCATCGTCATTTTTTGAAATTCTTCCCGCGAATATCCGTAAGAAAAAACTGCTGCATCATTAACCGCCAGAATTTCCAACGTATTAAAATCATATACCATCATCGGAAACGGATTATTTTCAAACAGATCGCGGTATCTTTCTTCCGAATCGCGCAAGGCTTCTTTTGCTTCTCTGAAATCCGTTATATCAACGCCCATTCCAACAAGACAGCTTTGATTTTTGTAAAAAACCTTTTTCCCGGTAAAAAAATAAGGAATTCGTTTGCCTTCTTTTGATAAAAAATCCGCCTCTACGGTCGCTTCACCTTTTTCAAAAACTTCGCCGATTCTATCTTCAAGAAGTTTTTTTTCATCGTCGGCAAAAAAGTCCAACGGGTGCATTTTTGCAATTTCTTCGCCGGAATAACCGGAAACCTGCTCGAAATTTTTGTTCCATCGGAGAAATTTCCCAGTTAAATCGTAAAGATAAAATATTGCCGGAAGGCTGTTGATCGTGAAATCCGAGAAAATTCTTTCCTCCAGAGTTTTTTCTTCGGCAATTTTGCGGTCGGTAATATCATAGCGAATGGCAACGAATTGTTCGGGATTTCCTCTATCGTCCAATAATGGAACAATCGTTGTGTCCGCCCAGTAAATCGAATTGTCTTTTGCCAAATTGCGAATCTCACCGCGCCAGATTTCACCTTTTAAAATCGTCTTCCAAACATTTCCCCGTAAATCGCCACTGTGATAATCGGTATCAATAAAACTTACCGAATTTCCAATCAATTCTTCCCGCGAATATTTCGAGCTTTGACAAAACAAATCATTGACGTAAGTAATTTTTTGCGATTTGTCCAAAATTGCCACAATCGCCGATTCGTCGAGTGCAAATTTTATGTCCGATAATTCTTTGAGTGATTCACGAACTGTTTTCTGTGCTTTTTTACGAGCTTCGTCAATTATATCCAACGACCGCGCCGCCAAAAAAATGAGCGATGTAAAAACAAAAATATTTGCCGAAGCAACCAGTGCCAAACCGAAATCAGGACTGAATAATCCGGCTTCCGCGCCTTTCATTTTCAACCAACTCAAGAAAAACGGAAAAATCAAAGCCGCCGGAATTAAGCGACGAATTAAAACTCCGCCGAAACTGTCCCTTAAAACAATTTTCGGAAAACCGTAGTTTTCCCGTGCAAATAGAACCCCGATAGAAATTGAAAAAAATGAAATAGTCGTATGCAGGGCAACAGTCGAAGTTACCGAAAATTCGTATAAAGCATCAACATCATAAATGTAGCCGGCAAAAATAATCAGTGAAAATATCGCGGTCAACAAAGCGACAAATTGACTCAAATAATAAAGCTTGACATTTCTAAAACTCAATAAAAACAAGGCAAACCCGACCAAGCTAAAATTTGCGGCGGTCATCGGCGACATTCTGCCGGACAATTTTATATTTTCCGCCAAAACTTGTTCTTTTAATAAAAAATAGTCAATTCCGATGTCTAAACCGAAAGCATATTCACAAACATTTAAAAAACCCAAACAAAAAACCGCTATCGCAAATATCGTTCCGATTGTAAAAAAAATGCCGCGCGAATTTTTATTGTAAATCAGCCATAAAGCCGCGCCGGAAAGAATAAAACAAAATGCCGTATTCGGCTTCATTGTCGCAAAACCCTGCGAAATACTTTTAAGGAAACCGACATCGAAAACCCATCCGATTAAAACCAAAATGCCGATTAAAATGGATAAAAAACTAGCAGTTTCGGGCAAATTTCGGTAAAAAGCGGACGCAAACGTGGCAGTTTTACCAAGCGAACGAATTATTGCAAGTTGTTCACCGTCGTTTATGTGTTTCGGATTAGTTTGAAATTCCGAAGCATCTTTATTTACTGTATTTTCGTTAGAATTATCAATCATTTAGGGAAACTTCTTTGACGATCTTATTGACGATCAAAAAGAGCTGTTAATGATAAATTTTAGCCGGAAAAAACTATTTTACTCTTTAAAATCAAACTTTTACGAAAGTTGTTCGGACAGCGGATTTTATTAAAACTAATCCGTTAAAATGCGTGTTTGATCTATTTTTTAATTCGACGAGAACAGAACCGATTTACTATAAATAGTATTTTATGGGAAATTAGTCAATAAAATAATTTCGGACGAAGTAATGGGGCAGTAAAAAGTTATGACTGAGGCATTACTGAAATCATAAACCGCTTCGGACAATATCGTGCAATCTGAGCAAACCGACGCAAATTCCCTTTTCATCAATTACGGGCAAAACTGAAATCTGACGCGGACGATTCTCCATTAATTGCAGAGCATCAAAGGCAAGCATTTCCGGCGTTGCAACAGTCGGATTTGTGGTCATCATTTGTTCGGCTTTTAATGCGGAAAGATTTTCCGGCAAAGTTTTTTCGATTGTTCGGCGCAGATCGCCGTCGGTAACAATTCCGATTAATTTTTCTTGCGAATCAACCACATTGACTGCGCCGAGCGTATATTTTGAAATGGCTTTGACGACTTCCAGCCAATTTGCTTCGGCTGAGATATTCGGACTTTCGTGCATTAAATTAGCGACTTTGACAGTTAATCTCTTGCCTAAACGTCCCGCCGGATGATTTGCCGCGAAATCTTCCGCCGTCAGATTTTTCGATTCCATCAAAGTCATCGCCAACGCATCGCCGATTGCCAGCGCAACGGTCGTCGAAGTCGTCGGCGCGAGATTGAGCGGACACGCTTCCTTATCAACCGATGCTTCCAAAACGACATCGCTTTGTTTTGCCAGAGTCGAATCTAAATTTCCGACAATCGAAATTAATGAAATTACGCGCGATTTTATGGAAGGCAAAAGTAATAAAATTTCATCGGTTTCGCCCGAATTTGATAAAACTATAACGATATCGCCTTTTGTAATCACACCCAAACCGCCGTGCAGCGCGTCCGACGGATGAACAAAAACCGCGACAGTTCCGGTCGAAGTCAAAGTCTGCGCGATCTTTTGGGCAATCACACCGGATTTTCCAACGCCGATCACGATGATTTTGCTTTCACAGGAACCAATCAATTCAATCGCCCGTTCGACGCTTTTTTTATCAAGTTTTTCCGCCGCGTGTTCGATGGCATTGGCTTCGAGTTTTAATAATTCAATGACTTTTTCAAAACTATTTTTCACAACAAAAGTTTGCGGTTTTGTTAAAAATTTCGCAAGTTGCCCAATTTCATATTATTTTCTTTAGGTCAATAAATCTATAAAATGGCTAAATTCCTAAATCTATAAAAGCTGAATTCGATAAAAAAGGTTTTGACGAAATTCAATGGAATAAATACTTTGGTCGGTATCAACAAGAATGTCTTCGCAAACTCCTCAGAGCTATTAAACTTTTTGCCGAAAACACTGATGTTTCGACCATTTCAAACACTCTTTCACTCAACAAAAACTCGGTCTATATCTTTCTCGCCGCGTATCTCAAAGAAGGCTTTCAAGGACTTTACCGCGTGGCGGTTCGTCTTAACCCGACTCTTTTGACCAAAGTTCTTTGTAATCCGGCTGAATGTTTGATTCATTTGATTCGCCAAAAGTATTTGCACCATCACGATGACAAATTGAATCTCGAAGAACTTGAAAAAATCCTCAGCGATAACTTGCATGGGCTTCATTAGTTTACAAAAAAAGGAAAACCGTTAAAATTCCGGCTTTCCTTTTTTACTTAATCAATCGCAAGTGCCTTTATTCCTCATCATCGCTGTCGTTTGAAGGATCAAGCAAAGATGCACTTGTTACGGTGTCGCCGTCGTTCATCCGAATCAGCGTTACGCCTTGTGCGCTTCTGCCGGTTTTGCGGATTTTGCCAACTTCCAAGCGAATAAGTTTTGCTTGCGCGGTAATCAAAATGACTTCCGAATCAGGTTCGACCGGGAAAGTTGCGACGACTTTTCCGGTTTTGTTTGTCGTTTTCATATTAATGACACCGACACCAGCACGGCTTTGCAGACGATAATTCTCGACAATAGTCTGTTTTCCAAAACCGTTTTCCGAAACTGTCAGCATTTTTTCGGATTCGTCCTTTGAAACGGCGCAAGCTGAAACCGCATAATCGCCTGTGCGAAGTTTGATACCGCGAACGCCGCGAGCGACTCGTCCCAATGGTCGCGCATCTTCTTCGTCAAAGCGGATCGCCATTCCGTCGTGCGTTGCGATGAAAATCTGTTTTGTTCCATCGGTAACGAAAACATTTAACAGTTCATCGTCATCGTCAATGTTTATCGCATTAATTCCGTTGGCACGGATATTTTGATATTGCGAAAGCGCAGATTTTTTGACAACGCCTTTTTTCGTCACCATCGTTACAAAAACGTCATCGGTAAAGTCTTTGACCGCCAAAACTTCGACAAATTTCATTTCAGACGACAAATTCACCAAATTAACAAGTGCCTTTCCGCGAGTTGCGGCTTGACCTTCGGGAATTTCGTGAACTTTTACTTTGAAAACTTGTCCGAGCGAGGTAAAAATCATCAAATAATCGTGCGTTGTCGCGGTGAAAAGATGCTCGATGAAATCTTCATTTTTTGCGACTGCTCCGAAACGACCCTTTCCGCCGCGTGTCTGTTTTGAATACGTCGAAATCGGTGTTCGCTTAATATAACCGGCTTTTGTTACAGTAATTGCGACTTCTTCGTTCGGAATTAAATCTTCGATCTTGAGTTCGATTCCCGCATCAACGATTTCCGTGCGTCTTTCGTCGCCGAAATTTCTCTTGATTTCTTTTAGTTCATCAACAATTACCTGACGCAGAAGCTGTTCATTACCTAAAATTGCTTCGAGTTCGCCGATGTGTTTCAAGAGTCCTTCGAGTTCGTCAATGATTTTTTGACGTTCGAGAGCCGATAATCTGCGAAGTTGTAAATCAAGAATTGCTTGGGCTTGAATATCGGAAAATCCGAGATCACTCATTACTTTTTGCAATTCCTTCAAAAATCCGGCAAGCGTTTTATCGGCAGGTGCGCCGCGCCAGTTTGTAACCTCACTAATAGTTCCCAAACTGCCAGTCAACCATTTTTTCGCTTCATCGGTCGAACGCGAACTGCGAATTAACGGAATAATATAATCGAGCGCGTCAATCGCTTTGTTCAAGCCTTCCAAAATATGCGCTCTCGCCTGTGCCTTGCGAAGTTCAAATTCGGTACGGCGGCGCACGACCTGACGGCGAAAATCAACAAAGGCTTCGAGCATTTGTTTGAGCGACAAAACCTGCGGCTGTCCGTCAACAATTGCAATGCTGATAATGCCGAAAGACATCTGCAACTGCGTTAATTTGTAAAGTTTATTGAGAACGACTTGCGGCACGGCATCGCGTTTGAGTTCGATGACAACGCGAATTCCTTCGCGGTTCGATTCGTCGCGGATTTCCGAAATGCCGTCGAGTTTTTTCTCATTAACAAGCTGTGCGATCTTTTCGATAAGACGTGCTTTATTAAGCTGATAAGGAATTTCCGTAACAACTACGGCATCGCGTTCCGTGTTGCCGCGACCGACACGATCAATCGCCGCTTTTGCCCGCATTTGAATAATTCCGCGTCCTTCTCGATAAGCACGATGAATTTCTTCGCGACCGTAAATAAATCCGCCGGTCGGAAAATCAGGTCCGGGAACAATTTCGATAAGTTGATCCACCGTAATTGCCGGATTTTTAATCAAAGCAACCGTCGCATCAATAATTTCCGACATATTATGCGGCGGAATTTTCGTCGCCATTCCAACAGCAATTCCTTCCGAGCCGTTAACCAGCAAATTCGGGAAGCGTGTCGGCAAAACGGTCGGTTCACTCAAAGATTCGTCATAGTTCGGTATGAAATCAACAGTTTCCTTTTCAATGTCCGCCATAACTTCGGCGGTCAATTTCTGCATACGAACTTCGGTGTAACGCATTGCGGCGGCAGAATCGCCGTCAATCGAGCCGAAATTCCCTTGCCCTTCGACGAGCGGGTAACGCAGCGAAAAATCTTGTGCAAGGCGCACAACCGTATCATACGCGGCGGTATCGCCGTGCGGGTGATACTTACCGATCGTGTCGCCGACGACGCGAGCAGATTTTTTGTATGGTTTGTTGTGGTAATTACCGAGTTCTTGCATCGCCCACAAAACGCGGCGATGAACAGGTTTAAGTCCATCGCGCACGTCCGGCAAAGCGCGTCCGATGATGACGCTCATCGCGTAATCGAGATACGAACGCTTCATTTCATCTTCGATATTTACCTGATTTCTATCTAAAATATTATCCATTTATTTTCCTTTTGCTGGTATTTTTTTGAAAATTTCATTATTGATTGAGTATTTGTAAAAATGGCGTGAATATAAAATTTTTCTGGAATTCATAGCCTTTTAATTGTATTATTATTTTACAGGTTTTAAACCTGTTTAGCAACTTGAAAGACCTTTACCAACCGACCGTAAAATGAACTTTTTAGCAGCATTTTATACTCATTAAATATAAAAGTTTCTATCGGATTAAATTCTCTTTTTTGGACGAATATTTATGCTGACATCACAAGTTTCCGCAGAAGAAAGCCGGCGAATGCAGCGAATTTCGATGCAGTTGCCGATCAAGATAGAAGTTCGCGTTGATCAACAGAAAACGTGGGACGAAATAACACGCACAAGGGATATTTCCGCCTTCGGCACAGGTTTTATTCTGTCGCGCCCGGTCAAACGCGGACGGCTGGTTTTTTTAACAATTCCGATGCCGCGAAAACTTCGCAATTATGACTATGCCGAATCACAATACAAGGTTTGGGGCGTTGTCCGCCGCTGCATTACAATCACCGAACCGATTTCCAAAGCCGAAAAATATTCGATTGGAGTAGCCTTTATAGGAAAAGAACCGCCGGAAGATTTTTTGGAAAATCCGGCGACTGTTTATGATATTATCATCCGCGATGAAAACGATTTTTGGAAGATCAAAGAAGCCGAATCGAATCCTGATGAAACTAATTTACCGTGCGAAGTGCGCCGCCATTCGCGGATAAAACTTCCAACGAATATAACGGTCGAGATTCTGGACGATGACGGAAATCCGATTGTCAGCGAACAAACCGTCACGGAAAATATCAGCTATAGCGGTGCGGCGATCTATACAACGCTTTCACCGCCGGTCGGTTCGTTTGTCCGCCTCAACAGCGATCAATATAATGTTTCGATCATCTCGATCATTCGCGGAGTCCGCGTCGGTACAGATAATATTCAACGTCTGCATATTGAATTCGTTGACAGATTCTTTCCGCTTGAAGGAATTATCTAAAAAAAGAGTATGGAGAAAATACAATTTTCTCCATACTCTTTTTTAAATTCCATTTTTTTTAATTCATCAACGCAGTTCACTACCAATAAAATCCGCATCCGTAATACTATCGCTGAGATTCACGATCATACTGCTTTGCTCAAAAACATATTTGCCTGAAAATACCTGTAAAACATAATCACTTCCAAGCGGAATGTCTTCAAATTGATAGTTTCCGAACGAATTCGTCGGCGCATAATGAGGCTCACCCAAACCGCCACCTGTAATTATCACCGTAACCCGACTCAATTAGGTTCTTTTTCATTCTTCACGCGCCCTGAAACTTTTCCCGGTGCGGCAGACGGACCAGTTGCTTGAACTTGAAGATTACCAATTCTTAATGTTCCTGAGCCACTAGCCCCACTCGCAAGCAATCGCAATGTTAGATTTGATTGATTATTTAGAGCAATAAGACCTGATAAATCAAAAACACCTGAAACAAAATTACCATTACCGGGACTCAAAGTAGTTCCAGAATTTGTAAAATTTGTGCCGTCAGTGCTATAAGCTTGTGTTGCTGTTGATGTAGCCGCCACCGGATAACCTGTCGCACTATTGAAATCAAAATTTGCAGTAGTTGTTTGAGCATAAATATTTAAGCTCAATATTAAAACACAGAAAGCCAGTAGGCTTATAAATCTAATTTTTCTCATAATTTTCCCCCTTTAATACAAAACCAATGAAAAGAATATTACAAAAGTTTTGTATTTTTAATTTAATCACATTGGGTTAATTCCCCGTCAGTTTGCTGCGGGGAAAATTTACTTTTAATAAAAAATCTAAGTGAATTTTCAAAGCAGTGTCAATGCTGAAAATTTATAATTAACAGGTTGGTAATATCTTTTAGATTTTTAAAATTGTAACAAGTTTAAGCGAAAATTTTTGATAAATTTTATTAGATGTTCGCTGATAAAATATTTTTATTAAAAATGCGAATCAAGAGTTGAGGTCAATCAGTATAGCGAACGGTAGTGAGCATCATAGTTTCAATCAACTTGAATTTAACCGGCGTTGCTCACTACCGTTCGCTATACTGATTAAATCAGCATTTTATTTCTACCCTTGATTCACATTAAAAGTTATAAATCAAGCTTTTAACAATTTTGGTGTGAAAAAAATTAATACTTTTGACCGGCTGGTATAGAGTTTGCTGTTCAGTAGATTATTCGTAAAAAAACTTATATTTTGTTTGAAAACAATACGAATCATTCATAAAAATGTATCAAATTTGAAAGGGAGATAAAAATATGTTGGTAAAAGAAATTATGACTTCAAATCCGGCGTGCTGCACGGCGGACTCGAAATTACAAGAAGTTGCAAAAATGATGGTGACCAATGATTGCGGATGTATTCCGGTGGTCGAAGACAACGCGCACAATAAATTGATTGGTGTGATTACCGACCGCGATATTACTTGCCGAGCCGTTGCCGAAGGGAAAAATCCGCTTGATTTAACAGCGAAAGATGTAATGACTTCAAAGGTTTACACGGTTACGCCGAAAACTTCGGTCGAAGATTGCTGTAATTTGATGGAAGAAAAGCAAATCAGACGAGTTGCCGTGATTGATGACAACGGTTGCTGTTGTGGGATGGTCGCGCAGGCAGATATTGCCATCAACGCCGGAAATCAAAAAACCGCCGAAGTCGTTCAAAAAGTTTCCAAAGAATCGGCAAGTTCGCATTCAGTTTAAAGTCGGGAGAGCAAGCATTCCTGCTTACTCTGAGTTTTTAAGACAAAAAGCGTTTGCATCAAATAAAGTTTATTCGATGCAAACGCTTTTTTATTTCGAACTAGATTAACGCACGCAGGGATGCTTGCTCTCCCATTATTAACGCGAAGTCAATTGCAACCGCGCTTGCGCCCGGTCGAGTCGTTCTTTTTCAACTTCAAAATCTTCTTGCGAACCGTCCTTCCACGCTCCGAGAACTTTTTCGGCTTCGGCTTTTTCGGTTCTTGCTGATTCGACATCAATCTCTTCTGCTTTTTCGGCAATGTCTGTCAGCACCGAAACTTTATTTGCGCTGACTTCGACAAATCCGCCGGAAATAACCATTTTTTCGGTCGAACCGGATTTATTGACCGTCAAAATTCCCGGTTTCAAAGTCGAAATTAAAGGCGCGTGATTCGACAAAATACCGACTTCACCGCTCGCCGTCGGAATAGTTACGGAATCTACCGTTTCTGATAAAACCTTTTTTGCAGGTGTAACAATTTCTAAATTCAACATCTCTTTTAATTGTGAATTATAAATTATGAATGGTGAATAAAAAGATTTAATTAATCATTCACCATTCATAATTCACCATTTTTCTTTATGCTGTTGCTGCCATTTTCGCGGCTTTTTCGCGAGCTTGTTCGATTGTGCCGACCATATAAAAGGCTTGTTCGGGCATATCGTCGCATTTGCCGCTGATGATTTCGCTGAAACCTTTGATCGTGTCTTCGATCTTCACGTATTCACCCGGAACGCCTGTGAATTTTTCACCGACGAAGAACGGCTGCGAGAAGAATCTCTGAACTTTACGCGCCCGCGAAACTGTTAATTTATCTTCTTCCGAAAGTTCGTCCAAACCGAGAATTGCGATAATGTCCTGCAAATCTTTGTAGCGTTGGAGAATCATTTTCACGGATTGCGCCGTGTTGTAATGCTCGTCGCCGACGATCTGCGGATCGAGAATACGCGAGTTCGACGAAAGCGGATCAACCGCCGGATAAATTCCGAGTTCCACAATTTGGCGTGAAAGCGCGGTAACAGCGTCAAGGTGTGCAAATGTCGTTGCGGGTGCGGGATCGGTATAATCGTCAGCCGGAACGTAAACGGCTTGAATCGAAGTGATCGCGCCCGTTTTTGTCGAAGTAATGCGTTCCTGCATTTCGCCCATTTCCGAAGCGAGTGTCGGCTGATAACCAACCGCCGACGGCATACGACCGAGTAGCGCGGAAACTTCCGAACCGGCTTGCGTAAAGCGGAAAATATTATCAACGAAGAAAAGTACATCATTTCCCTGATCGCGGAAATGTTCGGCAACCGTTAAACCTGAAAGCGCAACACGCAGACGCGCTCCCGGCGGTTCGGTCATCTGTCCGAAAATCAAAGCAACTTTTGATTCTTCGAGTTTTGTCCGATCAACTTTCGTCAGATCGAATTCGCCCGTTTCCTCGAAACTGTGCATAAACTTTTCGCCGTAATTAATAACGCCGGATTCGACGAATTCGCGCAAAAGATCATTTCCTTCACGAGTTCTTTCGCCAACGCCCGCAAACACCGAATAACCGCTGTGCGCTTTTGCTACGTTGTTGATAAGTTCCTGAATCAAAACCGTTTTGCCAACGCCCGCGCCGCCGAACAGTCCAATCTTTCCGCCGCGTAAAAATGGTTGAACAAGGTCAATAACCTTGATTCCGGTTTCAAACATTTCTAGTTCGGTCGCCTGTTCTTCAAAACTCGGCGCGTGTCTATGAATTGAAGCGCGTTCGTCTGATTTAACTACACCGAGTTCGTCAACCGAATCACCGATGACATTCAGCACGCGCCCAAGAGTCGGAACACCAACCGGCATCATGATCGTATTGCCCGTGTCAATAACCTTCATTCCGCGAACCATTCCGTCAGTCGGCAGCATCGAAACTGCGCGAACACGGCTTTCGCCCAAATGCTGTTGGACTTCGACAATGACATCAATCGGCGTTTCAACATCAAAACCTTCCGAACTGACGCGCAAAGCCTGATAAATCGGCGGTAAATAATTTCCTTCAAATTCTACGTCAATAACCGGACCGATGATCTGTACGATCTTTCCGAATTGTCCGTTTTCATTAGCCATTTTTAATAAACTCCTAAAATATTTATATCTAAAAAAGGTGTGATAACAAAGGAGAAAGTTTATCATAAACCCTTGTATATTGGCAAAGAGTGCTTGTGAAAATTTGCATTTGCAATGATTTTCATCAATTTAGTTTGCGAGGTGAATTTATTCTTTTAAAACTTTATTATAATAAAATGGAAGAGGACGATTTTTTCAAAAAAATAAATTTTAGTAAAGGGTGGATTAATTTAGGAATCATTACTCCTGAAGTTTTAGAAGTATTAAAGCGTATTAACCAGCAAGAAATTGAAGAATTAAAAGAAGAATATATTAAGGATGGTACGATTGAAGAATATAGTTGGCGGTTTTCTAGAATAGATGACGAACATCACCGCTGGCGAGCTTTTACAATATTTTTAGACAAAAACAAAAAATTACCACCAGAAACAATAAAGGCATTATATGAACTTGGCAAGAATGACCCGGATGTTATGATGGGCGGAGCGATGATGCAAAAATTATTGTGGAGAGCGGATTGCCCATCAGAATTGTTGGAAATTTCTTTACAATCTGACAGACAATTTTTAGCGAAAGACGCAAATAAGATAATTGAAAGACGGAAAGAAAGATGTTAAGTAAAATTAAATAAAATTTATGAAATGGTTAAGCGGAATTTTAGCAGTCGGAACATTTGCAGTGCTTTACGTTTTTGAAAGAAAACGACCTTTGCGTAAACAGATCGAGCAAAAAGAAATTAATACTATAAGAAATTTAGTAATTGCTTCGGCGGCGGGTTTGGTGATCAATTTTTTGGAAAAACCCGTGACGGATAAATTGACCGTATTTGTCGAGAAAAAGAATTTCGGACTTTTGAAAATCCTTCGACTTCCGAAGTTTCTCGAAACTGCGCTTGCCGTGGTTTTGCTTGATTACACGCTTTACATCTGGCACGTTTTAACTCACAAACTTCCCTTTTTATGGCGTTTTCATCAGGTTCATCACGCAGATTTGGATTTAACCGCTTCAACCGCGATTCGTTTTCACTTTGGCGAAATGACGATTTCGGTCGCTTTTCGTGCCGGACAAATTTTGCTTATCGGCGTTTCACCGAAGGCTCTGCAAATCTGGCAAAGTCTTTTGTTTTTGAGCGTTTTCTTTCATCATTCAAACGTCCGTCTGCCGAAAGGATTTGAAGAAAAACTCGAAAAAATAATCGTTACGCCAAGACTTCACGGTATTCATCATTCGGAGAAAATCGAGGAAATGGATTCGAATTGGTCGAGCGGTTTGAGCATTTGGGATTCTCTTCACGGAACTTTTCGCAATGATATTCCGCAAGATGAAATCAGGATCGGCATTCCGGGCTTCGATTCCTTAGATAAAGTTACATTTAGAAAAATGTTGATTGAACCCTTTAAAGATCAAGATAACAATTTAAAAGTATTACAGTTGAATGAATTATTTCAGAAATTTAATAAAAATGTTGTTTAAATGAAATCTGTCTTTTTCTCCTACGTTTTTTAAATTTCAACTCTTTTTCGTGTTTGAGTTCATTACAAAGTTCTTGCGGCATTTCATCAATTGACTTTTCTATATTCCGCCTCATTCAAACAAAAAGGAAAGGCAAATTTTAAATTGCTCTTTCCTTTTTTTATCTGATTATTTCTAATCAAACAATTTGCGAAGATTTTTTTCGCCTTATTTTTCTTTGCCTTTTAAATTGAAAAATTTGTCTGGTTTTCAATTTTATAGGTTTCGAATCAACCGTTTCCTTCATTAATACGGTTTGTTGTTCATTATTTTCCGCAACTGTCGGTGGTGTTATGGCTTTGCTTTCAAAAGTCTTTGCTTGTCCTTCAACCATTGTTTTTATACCTCTTTCAATGTTATTTGAACAAAAGAATCAATTCATATTCTCACCTGAATCTTAAATGCTTCTTAATTTGTTTGATTTATTATACAGCAACCTTTGTGCCAACAACTTCTAAAAATTACCGCAAGTAGAATATTTAAAAACACGCCTTCAATTTTATTGACAGCAAAGGCACGTTTTAGTAGCCTCAAACTATTAAAATAAACTTTGTAAAAGGAAAATTTTCAGAATTTGAGTAATATAAAAAAAATCGAACTTCCGCCGCAGGGTTTGAAGACACTTTTCGGCGTTCAAGACCAAAACATCAAATACCTCGAAGCACTTCTCAACATCAACATTGGCGCACGCGGCAACGAATTGATGATAGACGGCGAACCGAAAGACATCGAAACCGTCGAAAAAATACTGAAAGAATTCGCCGAACTCTTTGATGAAGGAAATAATTTTTCGGACAAAGAATTGCGCGATGCTTTCAAACAAATCGCCGAAGACCGCGCATATTCTCTGCGTGATTACTTTAAAACTTCGCGCTTTAATCCGTCGGGCAAAAAAGCCGTCGCACCAAAAACTGCCAATCAGCGAAAATACATCGAAGCGATTCAAGAAAAAGATTTGACTTTCGGAATCGGTCCGGCGGGAACGGGAAAATCTTTTCTCGCCGTCGCTTTAGCGGTTCAATCGCTTTTTGCAAAACAAGTCAATCGCATAATTCTGACTCGTCCGGCGGTCGAAGCGGGCGAAAAACTCGGTTTTCTGCCCGGAGATTTACAAGACAAAGTTGATCCGTATTTGCGTCCGCTTTACGATGCTCTTTTCGATTTAGTTGATACCGAAAGAGTTACAAAAATGCTCGAAAAACGAATCATCGAAATCGCGCCGCTCGCTTTTATGCGCGGACGAAGTCAGCCGCTTGATAGTTTGTTGATGACTCCGAACGGTTGGCAGAAAATGGGCGAAGTTAAAATCGGTGATTTTGTGATCGGTTCTGACGGAAAACCAACGGAAGTTATCGGCGTTTTTCCGCAAGGCGAAAAGAAAGTTTACCGACTGACAATGACCGATAACTCGACCGTTTTAGCTTGCGCTGAACATTTATGGCAAGTTAAAACGTTGGAAGATAAACGACGCAACAAACCTGCGCGAGTTTTGGAAACCCAGGAAATGCTGGGCAATTTCAAACGCAATCATCAATATCGTTACGAGTTGCCTATGCTTTCCGCGCCCGTAGAATTTGAGTATAAAAAAGTTTCGCTTGAACCTTACGCACTTGGATTATTGCTTGGCGACGGCTGCATTACCGGAAAAACTTCTCCGGCTTTTTGCACAACTGATGCCGAATTGGTCGCCTCATTAGAGTTTTCCTTTGTCGGAATGGATTTAGAAATCAGTAGGAAAAGTAAAATTGATTTTACAATTTCAAATCCGAAAGCGAGAGGAAAATTCGGTAAAATTCCTAATTTACTGACAAATAATCTACGCGCACTAAATTTGCTCGGCAGATCTTCGTCAACTAAATTTATTCCCGAAAATTATCTTTACAATTCGGAAAAAGTTCGCATTGCACTTTTGCAGGGATTATTGGATACGGACGGCGGACCAGTTACACAAAACGGGCGAAGCTGCCGAATTCAATACACAACCGTTTCCGAAAGATTAAAAAATGATGTCGTTTTTCTTGTGCGCTCGCTTGGCGGAGTCGCTTATTGGCGCAAACGCAAAGCCGAAGGTCGCAAACCCGGATTTGCTAACGGCAGACCTGTTTACTGCAAAACTGACGCATATGTTTTAGATATTCGTCTGCCTGAAAACATCAAACCTTTCCGTTTGAAACGAAAAGCAGAAATTTACGAAAAACTCGGCGGCGGTCGTCCGATGCGTTTTATCAAAAATATCGAATATATCGGCGAAATTGAAACTCAATGTATCAGCGTCGCGGCTCTCGATTCGCTTTATTTAACCGACGATTTTGTTTTGACTCATAACACTTTGAACGATGCCTTCATCATCCTTGACGAAGCGCAAAATACGACCGGCGAGCAGATGAAAATGTTTTTGACGCGCATCGGTTTCGGTTCAAAAGTCGTCGTTACGGGCGACATTACGCAAATTGACTTGCCACGCGGACAAAGAAGCGGACTCAAAGAAGCCGAACGGGTTCTGCAAAATATTCCCGAAATCAGTTTTATTTATTTCGACAAAAAAGATGTCGTGCGCCATCGGCTTGTGCAATTGATTGTCGAGGCTTACGAAACCCAAGATGATAAGGCAAACGAAGATCATTAGAAATTTTTGCAACAAAACATTTTCCAAGTCGTGTTTTCTCAAAGAACACGACTTTTTTATTTGGAGAAAATTATGTTTGAAGCAAAATCAGAAGATATTCGGCGATTTTTCGAT
>JBBSAX010000109.1:0-16320 GCA_038251885.1 Pyrinomonadales bacterium
TCGCGGGATAATCAGTAAGCAGTTAGCAGTGAGCGGTGAGCAGAATGGAGAAACTGCTCACCGCTCACCGCTCACTGTTCACGTTTTTGATACTTTTGCCCCGATTGCGGGAATTATTTTGCATAAATCGAAGGTCAAAAGCGGAACGATCAAGGTCGGCGATGTTGTAACGGCGACGGTTGACGAGGAAAAACGCGATGCGACGCGGCGAAATCATACGGCGACGCATCTTGTTCACGCCGCGCTCAAGGAAGTTCTCGGAACCCACGTTAAACAAGGCGGTTCGATTGTCGCGCCGAATTATTTGCGGTTTGATTTTACGCATTATCAATCGTTGTCGGCGGAAGAATTGCAGGAAGTCGAAAATTTGGTCAACCGATATATTTTGCAAAATGAACCTGTCACGACAAATGTGATGGGAATCGAAGACGCAATGCGTTCCGGCGCGGTCGCACTGTTTGGCGAAAAATACGGTTCGGATGTGCGCGTTTTGTCGGTCGGCGGCGGCGAGTTTTCGATGGAACTTTGTGGCGGAACTCACGTTCGCGCAACGGGCGACATCGGTTCGTTTAAGATAACTTCGGATGAATCGGTCGCTTCCGGCGTTCGCCGAATCCGCGCAATTACGGGTTTTGACGCGTTCGAGCGTTTTCGTGAAGATGAGAAATTGATTGATAATTCGCTCTCATTTCTCAAAACTCAGCGCGATCAATTGCCGAATGCGATTGAAAAATTGCAGGAAGAATTGAAAAAAGCTCGACGCGAAAATGATGAACTGAAAATGAAAATTGCGACAGGCGCAATCGGAAACGCTTCATCAAACGGCGACGAAGCTAAAGAAATTGCGGGCGTAAAAGTCATCGCCAAAACGGTCGAAGGCTTGGACAAAGGCGGAATGCGCCATTTGTCCGATACGCTGATGTCGAAAATAAAATCCGGCGTGGTCATTTTGGCACGAACGGAAGAAGACAAAGTTTCATTCATCGTCCGCGTTTCCGATGATCTGACCGACAAAGTAAAAGCCGGAAAGATCGTGCAGGAAATCGCGCCAATCGTCGGCGGACGCGGCGGCGGCAAACCCGATATGGCAGAAGGCGGCGGCACCGACGCAAGCAAATTAACCGAGGCTCTGGAAGCGAGTTATAAATCAGTCGAGCAAATGTTAGCGTAATTTATCTGTAAACCGCAGAAAAAGTTAAATAAAGGAGTAACGTATGAGCGCAGTTTTAGAATTTCCGGTAAAACACAACGAAATTGTTTCCTATAATCCGGCGACGAACAGAGAGGTCGGGCGCGTGAAAAACTTTACTGCCGACGAGGTTGAAACGGCGGTTGAAAAATCGCGTGAAGCGGCGAAGGTTTGGCGAATCAAGCCTTTTGCCGAACGCAATCGAATAATAATGCGGGCGCGTGAAGTTATTTTGGATGAAATGGAAGAAATTGCGCGGCTGATTTCCGATGAAATGGGCAAACCTGTCGCAGAAAGTTATTCAGCGGAAATTGTTCCTGTTTTAGACTTAATGCAGTATTTTGCGCGAAATGCCGAAAAAATGTTGAAACCGCGCAAAGTTAATATCGGACTTTTGGGATTTATGGGCAGAACGTCGAAAATTATTCATCAACCGCTCGGCGCAATCGGAATAATTTCGCCGTGGAATTTTCCGTTTTCAATTCCTTTGGGCGAAATTACGATGGCTTTGATGGCGGGAAATACGGTTGTTCTCAAACCTTCGGAATTAACCCCTCTTGTCGGAAAAAAGATTGGCGATATTTTTGAAAAAACTGATTTGCCGAAAGATGTTTTGCAGATTATTACGGGCGACGGAAAAACCGGCGCGGCACTTGTCGAATCTGCGCCGGACAAAATTATGTTCACGGGAAGCGTTGAAACGGGAAAGAAAATTGCTGAATCAGCCGCGAAAAATCTAACGCCGGTTGTTTTAGAACTCGGCGGCAAAGACCCGATGATCGTCTTTGCCGATGCCGATCTTGAAAAGGCTGCAAGCGGTGCGGTTTGGGGCGCGTTCACAAATTCCGGTCAAGCGTGTTCGTCGGTCGAAAGGCTTTATGTTGAAGAATCAGTTGCCGAAAAATTTACGAGTTTAATTGTCGAAAAGACAAAGAATTTGCGGCAAAATCTCGGCAGTCAGGAAACAACCGATGTCGGCGCGATGGTCAGCGAAAATCAACTGAAGATCGTCGAAGATCACGTCGCGGATTTTGAGCAAAGCGGAGCAAAAATCTTAACGGGTGGAAAGCGCAATAAAAATTTCGACGGCACATTTTTCGAGCCGACCGTCATTTCAAACGCCGACAATTCGATGCGCGGAATGCAGGAAGAAACCTTCGGACCGACATTGCCGATTGCCGTTTTCAAAACCGAAAAAGAAGCCGTTGAATTGGCAAATGACACGGAATTCGGCTTGACGGCAAGTGTCTGGACGAAAGATCTGAAAAAAGGAAAACGCATCGCCGAAAAAATTCTGGCAGGAACTGTCACGGTCAACGAAGTTTTATACACGCACGGCATCGGACAAACGCCGTGGGGCGGTTTCAAAAATTCCGGCTACGGCAGAACGCACGGACTCGAAGGTTTGATGGAACTCGTCGCGCCGCAACATATTCACATTAATCGGTTCACAATTACGCCCGACGTTTGGTGGTTCGGCTATTCAAAAAATGCGATTGAAACATTCAAAATGATGGCGCGAACTTTTTCGAGCGGTTCGCTTTTGAAAAGTGTTAAACTCGCGCCGCAATTTATTAAACGAATTCGTGAATTAATGAAAAAATAAGTTTTATAAAAATCTAAACGGAAAATTATGAAGCAATGTCCGAATTGCAAAAGCACATATACAGATGAAACGCTAAAATTTTGTCTGGCGGACGGAACAAATCTGATTTCGCTGGACAATGCGGAAAAAACGATTGGGATGTCGAATGACGAAACGATTGCGATGTTTTCCGCCAAGACAACGAATCCGATGCGCGTTGATATTCAAAAAGACAACCCGCCCGAATCGGTGGCGACGGTAATTTCTCCCGCGTTTTCGCCGCCACATCAACCACCGGAACGGAAAAGTAATTGGGCAATTATCGGCATTTTGAGCGGTTTGCTGATCTTGGTTTTGTTGGGATTTATTGGTTTTGCTGCTTACGTTTTTCTTAAACCGGAATCGAATGAAAACAAAAATATCGCCGCAACATCGCCGACTCCGCAGCCTTCGGCGACGGCTGATAACAAAAAGGATTTGGAAGACAAAGTAGCAAATCTCGAAAAACAGATTGCCAATCAAAAAAATCAAAAGACCACAAATTCGCCGATTCCTTTTCCGACCACAGAAACAATAAAGGAAAGAACGGCACGCGCCAATTCGCCGAGCGACGGTTTTCTTGCGCTGAGAAGTCTTCCAAGCACCGAAGTCGGCGAACGGCTGGCAAAAATACCGCACGGAGCGCGACTCACCGTAATTGATTGCCCGAAACCGTCAAATCCCGGCAAGATCAAAGGTCGTTGGTGTCGCGTAAATTATGATGGAATCGAAGGTTGGGCGTTTGATGCTTATATGGTTTTTGAATAAAAATTTAATTTTTTGAAAGTGGCATACATTTCCGATTTTTGCAGATAATCCTCAATTGCAGATGAAGACAAGTAGATTTATCATTTATCATTTATCATTAAACCCGTGTCAGAAATTTCCATTTTAGTTCCATCATATAATCACGCACCTTTTATCGAACGCACTCTGCGTTCGATTTTCGCGCAAGAGTTGCAGCCGAAAAAATTGATTGTAATTGACGACGGCTCAAAAGACGCATCAGTTAAAACTATTGAAAAAATTTTGTGTGATTGTCCGTTTGAAAATGAATTTATTTTTCGGGAAAATCGCGGACTTTGCGCGACTTTGAATGAAGGGTTTGCTAAAACATCCGGCGATTATTTTGCATATTTAGGTTCTGATGACGTTTGGCTGCCGGAATTTCTTGCGGAAAGCATCGAACTTTTGGAAAAACGTCCAAACGCGGCTTTGTCTTTCGGACATGCATATTTGATTGACGAAAAAGATCAAATAATTGACCGCACAGATAATTGGACGGACTTTGCCGACGGCGACGTTTTACCGTTTCTTCTGCGCGGTTTGATTTTTTCGAGTCCGAGCGTCGTTTATCGCACGAAAAATTTAGAAAATTATTCGTGGAACGAAGCGGCAAAACTGGAAGACTACGAGATGTATTTGAAACTTTCGGCAGACGGCGAATTTGCCAGACTCGATAAAATTTTATGCGCGTGGCGGCAACACGATTCAAATACCAGCGACGATTTTGCGCTGATGTTAAAAGAATGGATCGCGGCGCAAAATCGCACGGCGGAAAAATTAAATTTGAGCCGTGCGGAACTCGACAAAATCCAAACCGAACTAAAATTTAACACCGCATTTGATTTTATACGCAACGGAAATCGGCGCGAAGCAATAGATTTGATGATTAAAAATCATCACGGCGCGAAATCTGCGGTGCAATTTGCTAGAATGCTTTTTCGCCTTGCTGTTCCGCAGACGCTTTTTCAATGGAACAGAGAACGAAAGCGGCAAAAAGCAATTGAGAAATACGGCAAATTAAAGATGTAGAAAAATCTAATGCAGGAAATAACCAAAATCAAACCCGGCAATTCGTGGGTGAATCTCGATCTCAAAGATTTGTGGATTTACCGCGAACTGCTTTATTTTATGACGTGGCGCGATGTCAAAATCCGCTACAAACAAACGGCAATCGGCGTTTTTTGGGCGGTCTTGCAACCCGTTTTGACGACCGCGATTTTTACGATTATTTTCAGCAGTTTTGCGCGTTTCGATTCGATAAATATTCCGTATCCGCTTTTTGCCTTGAGCGGAATTTTGCTTTGGCTTTACGTCAATACTTCGATCACGATGGCAAGCAACAGCTTGATCGGAAACACTAATCTCGTGACTAAAATCTATTTTCCGCGCCTGATCGTGCCGATTGCGGCGACATTTTCGGGTTTGATAGATTTGCTTTTCGGTATTTTTCTGCTCGTGCTTTTGATGATTTATTACGGCGTAAATTTGACTTGGCAAATCATTTTCGCGCCTGTTTTTGTCTTGCTCGCAATTTTGCTGACACTTGCTTTCGGCACACTTTTTTCCGCTGTAAATGTAAAATTCCGCGACGTAAAATTCGCTCTGCCGTTTGCTTTGCAGATTTGGATGTTTCTTTCGCCGGTTTTTTATCCGCTCGAAATTTTGTCGGAAAAATGGCAAAAAGTTTTTGCTTTTAATCCGCTGACGGGAATTCTGCAAGGCTTTCGCGCCTCGCTTTTCGGGACGGAATTCGATTGGTTTTCGATTGGAATTTCCGTCGTTTTGACGTTTTTTTTAATGTTGCTTGCTTTATTCATTTTCAAACGAATGGAAGACGATTTTGCGGATTTAATTTAATGACAGTTATAAAAGTCGAAAATTTATCAAAAATTTATAAACTCGGCGGTGCGAGTCATAATTCCTTGCGCGATGCGTTGGCGAGTTTTGTCAAAAATCCGCTTTTCAGAAATAAAAAAGAAACTATTCACGCCCTGAAAAACATAAATTTTGAAGTCAAAGAAGGCGAAACGCTCGGTATAATCGGCAACAACGGCGCGGGAAAATCTACGCTTTTGAAAATCCTTTCACGCATTACAAAACCGACAACGGGCGAGGTTGAACTTCACGGTCGCGTCGGTTCGCTTCTCGAAGTCGGAACGGGTTTTCACAGCGAACTTTCAGGACGCGAAAATATCTATTTGAACGGCGCGATTTTGGGAATGAAGCGAACCGAGATCGAAAGCAAATTTGACGAAATCGTCGCTTTTTCCGAGATCGAAAAATTTCTCGACACGCCCGTCAAATATTATTCGAGCGGAATGTATATGCGCCTCGCCTTTGCCGTCGCCGCGCATCTCGAACCGGAAATTCTGATCGTTGACGAAGTTTTGGCGGTCGGTGATATGGCGTTTCAGAAAAAATGTCTGAGTAAAATGCGCGATGTCAGTCAATCGGGACGGACTGTGCTTTTTGTCTCACACGATATGGCTTCGATCACGCGTATTTGTTCTCGCGCCATCGCTTTGAATAAAGGCGAAATGGTCGCCGAAGGCGATGCGAGCAAAGTTGTCAACGATTATCTTTCAGCAAGTTGGGGAATGTTTTCCGAAAGAATTTATGAAGAAGGCGAAAAAGCTCCGGCAAGCGAATTCGTGCGCTTAAAATGTGTCAGGGTAATTGACCATAACGGCGAAACCACGGGTTCTTATGACATTCGGCAAAAGATCGGAATCGAAATAACCTACGAAGTTTTGCGATCAGGGCAGATTTTACTTCCAAATTTTCAGGTTTATAATCAAGAGCGTGTGCATCTTTTTACGATTCAGGATGTTTCCGGCGATTGGAAACGCCGCGAAAAAGAAAAAGGCGAATACAAAAGCATCGCGTGGATTCCGGGAAATTTGATGGCGGAAGGTTCATTTTTTATAAATGTTGCAATCGTTACATATCTGCCGAATATGATCGTCCATTTTAACGAACCGGAAGTTGTCAGATTCGACATTACCGATCCGGCGACTGGGGATACGGCACGCGGCGATTTCGTCGGAAAAATGGACGGCGTGATGCGTCCGATGGTTGATTGGGAAACGGGGAAAGAAATGTAAAATTGAAAATGGACAATGGAAAATTAAGAAATGGTTTGATCTGTTTCATCAACTTTCGCGGGTTTTCAAAATTTATGATGATAAATAAAGAAAAATAAAATAATTCGAAACAGATAATAGATGAGAGATGATAACTGATAGATTTTTTGGTGTTTATCTATTATCTGTCATCTATCATCTTTCATCTATTCCGAAGATTTTTTGTATTCATTATAAATTGTGCGATATTATTTTTTTTCAATTGCCAAAAAGACATTTAATTTACCATTTAGAGAGAAATAAATTTTGACTGAAAAACTTTTTAATCCGCTCGAACATTCCGTTTGTCTCGAATTTCCGTTGTGGCTCGAAGAAACGGCGTGGGGCGAACATATTCCGTTTGCGATGTATCTGATTTCCGCTTTGCGTCCGCGTGTTTTGGTCGAACTCGGCGCATATCGCGGCGTTTCTTACTGCGCTTTTTGTCAGGCGGTAAAATCTTTGAAAATCGAAACAAAATGTTACGCAGTTGATACTTGGAAGGGCGACGAACACGCGGGAATTTTGGAACAGGGAGTTTTGGCGAAACTGCGCGGTCATCACGATCCGCTTTATGCCGATTTTTCGCGCCTCGTGCAGTCAACTTTTGACGAAGCATTGGAACATTTTGCCGATAATTCGATTGATTTATTGCACATTGACGGTTTTCATACTTACGAAGCCGTCAAACACGATTTTGAAACGTGGCTGCCGAAAATATCGAAATGTGGAATAATTTTATTTCATGATATAAATGTCCGCGAACGCGGTTTCGGCGTTTGGAAGTTTTGGAGCGAATTAACCGAAAAATATAGAAATTTCACATTTTTGCACGGACACGGACTTGGAGTTTTAGCGGTCGGCGATGAGATTCCCGAAGATTTGCAAAATCTATTTGCGGCAAGTGAAAAAGAAACGATTTTGATACGCGATTTTTTTCATCAATACGGCTCAAGAATCTCTGCGATACGTGAATTTCATTCGCAAAAAGAATATATCGAATACCTGAAAACCCACGAAATTCTTGTCAAAAAATCCCGTCTGATGCGGGCTTACAGAGTTTTGAAATACGAAGGCTTCGGTGCGTTTTTAAAGAAAGCAAAAAACAAAAAAGATGAATCTCCGGCGTAAAATCAAAACCGCTTTTAGTGTTTGGAAAAAAAACGGCTGGAGCGGTTTAAAGAATCGTCTGCATTTTCAACATATTTCTCTCAAGCAAAAATTTGCTTACCGAAAATGGATTCGTGAATTCGATACTTTAACCGACGAATACCGCGAAAATCTGCGCGGACAAATCGAAAAATTTGCTGATAAACCTTTAATTTCAATTGTCTTGCCCGTTTATAATGTCGAAGAAAAATTTCTTCGGCTGTGCATCGAATCGGTCAGAAAACAAATCTACGAAAATTGGGAACTTTGCATTGCCGATGATTGTTCACCGAGTCCGCATATTCGGCGTGTTCTAAAAGAATATTCTAAAAATGAAAGGCGCATAAAAGTCGTTTTTCGCGCAGAAAACGGACACATTTCTGCCGCTTCAAATTCTGCTTTGAAAATGGTAATTGGCGAGTTTTGCGTTTTGCTCGATCACGACGACGAACTTTCAGAACACGCGCTTTTTTACGTCGCAAAAGAATTAAACGATTTTCCCGAAACTGAAATGATCTATTCGGACGAAGATTTGATCAGCGCGAAAGGCAGACGTTTTGAGCCGAAATTCAAACCCGATTTCAGCCGTGATTTGTTTTATTCGCTGAATTTGATCACGCATTTATCGGCTTATAAAACGGAAGTTTTGCAGAAAATCGGCGGTTTTACAATCGGTCTGGAAGGCAGTCAGGATTACGATCTGGCTTTGAGCGTGATCGAACAAATTCCCGAAGATCATATTCGACATATTCCAAAAATCTTATATCATTGGCGCGTCATCGAAGGTTCGGTCGCGCTGAACGGCGACGAAAAACCTTACGCGCATTCCGCCGCCCGAAACGCGCTTCGCGCTCATTTTAAGCGAATCGGAAAAAACACGATGGTTGAAAAAACATATTTAAATTTGCATCGGGTTCGTTACCAGCTGCCGCAAACATTACCGAAAGTCTGCTTGATTTTAATTACTGATGAAGATTTTGAATTTATAAAATGTGCAATTGAAAATTTTACGAAAGAAACCGATTACGCAAATTTTGAGATCATTTTAGTTTCAAAAACGGAAACGCAACTGATAGAAAACGCGCCGTTTCTGATAAAAACACTCGTTTCCAAAAGTGAGAGTGAAGCCGAAAAATATAATTCGGCAGTTGCTGGATCAAGCGGCGAAATTTTGTGTTTTATTGACGCAAACTTGAAACCTTTGTCGAAAGATTGGTTAAAAGAATTAATCAGTTTTGCTATTCAAAAAGAAACCGGCGCGGTCGGCGCAAAACTTTTTTATAAAAACGAATCAATTCTGCACGGCGGCTTTGTTACCGGAATAAATGATTCGGTCGGCATCGCGCATCACGAATTACCGAACGAAAAAGGCGGAAATATGATGCGGGCAAAAGTCATCGGAAATTTTTCAGCGGTTTCGATTTCCAGTTTGGTTGTCAGACGCGAACTTTTTGAAAACTGCGGCGGTTTTGATGCGGAAAATTTTCCGAACAAATTTTTCGATGTGGATTTTTGCCTGAAACTTTTAGAAAAAGAGTTCCGCAATGTTTTCACGCCTTACGCCGAATTGATGCAGATTGATGAGCGAAAACTTTTGAATGTTCAAAAAGATGCAAACGCAAAAGAATTTGAAAATTTCCGGCATAAATGGCAAAAGTTCATCGAAAAAGATCCGTTTTACAATCCGAATTTATCGAAAGAAAGCGGAAATTTTTTAATTGATGTTTGAGAGAGTTTATTTCAAATCAATATCAACTCTTTTACAATTCGGAATTTCAGGCAAACTTGCGCCTTCGAGAATTATGTAAAAAGAAGTGGTATTGTCCTCTGCATAGCAAATGTCGTAAGAAATCAAACTGCGATTAATTTTGCGTTTTACGAAAATGTGACTGAAAATTTTTTTAAGACGTTTTTTCACATCGCCTAAATCTTCAGTTTTTTCAATTTCAAAAAGTATATAACCTGTACTTTGCGGAATGTTTTGAAGTGTTACAAGTAAATTATCAATTCTCTCAAATTCTTCTTCCAAAGATGATTTGCTGTATTGATAAGGCGGATTTCCATGATCACTTGGTAGAGATTCTATTACAGCAGTTTCCGATGCTTCTTTATTACAATCAAACAATCCTTTTACTTTTACTTTTACGGTTACATTAGAACCTTCCATTTCTTTTGTTGTCATAACGCGAATTTCCGGCAATCCTTGTTGATCGAGTATTGTTCCTTGGCTGACAGTCCATTCAAATTCCATATTCGAATTAGGTGTTTTTCCATCAATTGTTGCAGAAAACGTGATTGTTTCACCTACTTTCACCAAACCATCAGGACCTAAAACTTTAATTTCAGGACAAACGTAATTTTGGGTTTGAGCAAAAGCAAAAAGTGAAAAGCAAAATATAAAAATTGAGGCGCAAAGTAATTTGTTCATAAGATTTCTCCGATGCTTTCCAGCTATTTTACACGAAACTTAATAAAAATTGAAGATTTTTTCAAAAAAATCTTGTTTCACACTTGAAACATACTGCAATTTATGGTAGTTTTGTGTCATCAATGCAACGCAATGCCTTTGACGGTAGGCAGTTAGCATTGGGAAATTAAGAGATAACTTTAGGAAATTCATAGACTTAGGAGAAAGCAATATGAAATCTACAAATAAACCAAAGGTAAATCCTTTAAGCCGCGTGCCGCGCCAACAGCGTTTGGTGATGGCAATTCGCGGCGGCGCAGGAGTTGGAAAAAGTCATTTTATCAGTTCGATGGCGGACGCAGGTTTGGGAAAACTCTGCATTTTCGACACGGAAAGAAAAGCGCGACTTTTGCGCGGAGTCGGCGAAACATTTGACGCGCTCGAAATCGAAGACACGGACGAACTGCCTGAATTTATTGATTGGGCGTTGCACGGCGAAGGTCAGGAGCAAAATTACGGCTGTTACGCGCTCGATTCTTGGGCGGCGTATTTCAGCGCGAAACATTCAGAAATGCTTTCCGCCGTCCGTGAAAAAACAGGCGATCCGCTCGCACAACCTTCAGCCGAAGAACTCGCGGCGGATCAAATGATTTTGCAGAATGTTCTGCGAAAGCTCTGTATCGAAAGCGGAAAATGCGTCGTCATCGCCGATCAAATTCCGGCGAAAGGTAAAGAAGCGAAAGAAGATAATGAGATCGGGCGCGTTTTGCCAATGACGGCGAGCGGTTTGGAATATTTCGTTGACGTGATGATCGAAGTTTCAATGCAGGAACGCGACGGCGAAATTACGAGAGTTTTCCAAGTAATCAAATCGAATTCACCGGCGTTTGAAGTCGGTTTTGAAATGACCGGAAATATTGGTTTCAAAGATTTTCTCGAACACATGAAAGGCGAGCAAGCGTTGAATTTGGCGTTTGATAAACCTAAAAAACTCGAAGTCGCCGAATTTATCGAAGACAAAACACCACTTTCAATCGTGCCGCAAACGATGACGGTTGAAGATTTAATCAAAAAAGCGGTTGATAACGGATTCAAGCAAGCGGACATTGTGACAGGCGCAAAAATTTATCACAATCAGCCGAATATTTATCATTTAAATGATGAGCAAATTGCTGATTTAGATCACAGAATCACGGCACGAATCGAAAAAATGAATATCAACAATTCGGAAGAAAAGTCTGCGACAAAGCGTAGTAAAGCGGCTTAACTTTTTTCGCTTAAATAGGCAAAAGGCGAAAAACAACAAGGGGGAAAAGTTCTTAGATTGGAAGGACTTTTCCCTTTTGGTTTTAAATAAAAAACAGGAGCAAAATTATGGGAAAGATTATTTTAGGTGTTGTAGTCGGATTTATCATTTGGTCGGTTTTGTGGGTTGGAAGTGATGCAGTTTTCGGGTTGATTTCGCCGGATTGGGGGAAAACTTCAGCAGATTTTCAAGCGGCGGCGGCAAACAAAACACCTTTTATGCTCGAATCTTGGATTTTGATTGTCCTTCTCGTAAAAAGTTTTATAGTTTCGATAATTTCGGGTTACTTGACGGCTTTGATTGCGCGTGAAAACTTGAAATCAACTTTCGGTTTGGGCGTTTTGCTTGTAATTTTCGGAATTTTTATTCAGTCGTCTGTCTGGAATTATATGCCGCTCTGGTATCACATTCCGTTTTTGCTGATGCTGATTCCGATGACGATGTTGGGCGGAAAATTGAATAAAAAAGTTTAATTTACGGAATTAAAGGTAAGAGATTTTTCATTGTTTTCAAATTATAAAATTATTTACCTTTAGGCTTTAACTGAATCCATAAATGCCAGCCGAGTAGATTTTCCAATGGCAGCCATTTTATTTTCAGTGGCGGAGCATACATAAATTTTTTATAAATATTTTTTACTTCAAAATCGGTAAAATCATTTCTAACCGAGAAAATATCATAAACTTTTGAATATGGGTTCAGATGTCCGTCAGTTGTTACGTGAATAAAGTTTTTTATCGAAAGATAATTCCAAATACCGACTTTTTTTGCTAATTTTAAATGCTCTCCGTAATTTCTCGCAATATTGATATTAAAAACATAAAGCAAAAGCAAACCGAGCCTTTTTAGAATCAAGATAGAAAACAAATAATTCAAAGACCATTTTGCGTAAAGCATTATCACTAATTCGCCATCAGGTTTTAAAACCCGAAGTATTTCTTTTTGCGCTTTTTTTATATCGGGAATGTGATGAAGCACACCGAAACTATAAATAATATCAAAGGAATCATCGGAAAAAGGAATATTTCCGGCACTCGATTGTTCTAATTTTTCAAAAGGTAGATTTTTTAATAAAAATCTCGTTTTTGTTCTTTTTATAGATTCTTCAGTTAGATCAATACCCGAATAGACTCCGCCGCGTTTTATAATTTGCTCCGCGTCTGTTCCTTGTCCGAGACCTATTTCCAAAATCTTTTTTCCAGAAAAATTTATGCAGTCAAGACCCGACAAAATATGAGGTTCGGTGTCATAACGATATTTGTCGTAACGATTAAAGAAGTCTCTATATGCTTCTAAAGTTTCGCCCGACAGATCACCGACAAGTCTGCTGCCGCATGAATTATTTTGCCAGAATGTGCGGATTTGATTTTCCATAGAGTATTTATTGCCCTTTATTTGCTAGGGCTGTGACTAAAATATTTTAACTTCACGCCGTCAGAAAATAGATTTATGAGATTGTATAAACAATCTTATAAATCTTAGCAAATGACCGCTTAAAAGAAAACAAAAATTAACAATAGGCAGCCGATTGATGTTAAAGGAATCTCACAATAATTCAGGTAAAATTGGTAGAAATCAACTTTTAATAAAAGGATTTATCGAATCGAGCCAAATTGGAAGCGGAAGCCAATTCCAAGCGTTTCCGTAAGTTCGTTTGTTCAATCTTTCAATGCGCGTTTCGACATTTGTTTGCAATTCGTCAGGTGGCAAATCTTCTTTGTTTTCGTAGCAAGCGTGTTGGATACACGGCGCGGGTTTTCCGCTTTCGTGAACTAAACAGCCGATTTCTTTTTCAAAAAGCGGGCAAGCGAAAGTTTGCGAAAATGTCTCGCCAGAAGATTTCAAATTATATTTTTTAATTGTTTTTTCGTTGCGTTCGTAAATTTCGCGCTGATGTTTTTCTGGTAATTTTTCTAAAGCGTTTTTGATTGCGACGGCTTCAAGTCGTGTGATGTGAACATTTACGAAATGCGCGTCAAGACAACACGCGCCTTTTGTTTCGCACGTCAGACAATCTTTTGCTTTAGGTTCGTAAGTTGTTTTTATTAATTCCTGATAATCATCTTTTAGCTTTTTCAACTTTTCGAGAGCTTGTTTTTCGGTTAGCGTTTTCATTTTTTCTTGCGGCGCGTGATACAATTCTGCAAAATCAAATTTAACACATTATAGGAGATTTATGCTTAAAGAAGGCGATACTGCACCGGATTTTACCGCGAAAAATCAAGATGGCGAAGACATAAAATTATCGGACCACAAAGGCGAAAAAGTCGTTTTATACTTTTATCCAAAGGACGACACGCCGGGTTGTACAAAACAAGCGTGTTCATTGCGCGACGGTTTTCCGAAATTGAAACAAAACAACATAACGGTTTTGGGAGTTTCGATTGACGACGAAAAATCGCATCAAAAATTTATCGCAAAATATGATTTGCCGTTCACTTTGATTGCCGATACGGATAAGGAAATCGTCAACAAATACGGTGTTTATGGCGAAAAAAATATGTATGGCAAAAAATATATGGGAACGAATCGGACAACTTTTTTGATTGATGAAGACGGCAAAATCGCCAAAATTATGAAAAAAGTAAAAGTCGCCGAACACGCTGACGAAGTTTTAGAAGCATTCGAGAAATAAAAATTCAAAATATATGAACGTATTTTTCGATCAATTTATCAATTTGCGATTCGGGATTTTCGCATAAACCCGAATGAACGGTCGAAGTTTGAATAATCGTACTTCGAACGGCTGTTAACCAATAGAAACGTGAGCGTTTCGGCAATTGTCCGATTAAGCCCGCATCTTTTTCTCCGTTGCAGATTTTCGGAATTGTTTCGAGATAATGTTTGATATTTTCAATTTCTAAAAACGGCGCAAAACATTTAAATCTATTTTCGTCGAGTTCGATTTTCGAGCCGAGAAAATTTGTCATCTGACACGATAAAATAACGCCGACATTGATAAATTCTTCGCGTTCGACGCGTGGCACAACCCTGATAATCGCGTAATCATATTTGTAAAGTTCCGGCATTTTGAATCTCCTTTACAAAATTTCTCGGCGCGATTAAACGCTTCGTTAAAAATTCTAGATAAACCGAGCGAAGTTCTTTCGGTTGAACATTTTGATTGTCATTTTCAAGCCAGATGTCTGGAATTAAACTAACGATCTCCTTCAAAACTTCGGGCTTTAATTGTGCGCTGAATTCCGCATCCGTTTTTTCAATTTCTTCGGCAAATGGCAACAAAATATGATCTTTTATTTGTTTGAAAGGATTTTCTGAGTTTTCTAAAAATTTGCTCCAATTATGATGAAAATAAAGCGACGCGCCGTGGTCAATCAGCCATAATTCCTTGTGCCAGATGAGCATATTCGCGTTGCGCGGCGTGCGGTCAACATTTGCCGTGAACGCATCGAACCAGACAATTCTTGAAGCAAGTTCCGCGTTCGGCGTTTCGATCAAAGCATCAAACGTAATCGAACCCGGAAGATAATCGAGCGCGAGATTCAAACCGCCGCTTGCCTTAATTAATTCCTGAATTTCGGGGTCAGCTTCGGTTTGTCCGAGAATCGGGTCGAGTTCGACAAAAACGATTTCGGGAATCGGCAAACCTAGAAAACGTCCGATTTCGCCGGAAATTAATTCGGCAATCAAGGCTTTTATGCCTTGTCCCGCGCCGCGAAATTTCAAAACGTAAAGTCCGTCGTCATCGGCTTCGACAATCGCCGGCATCGAACCGCCTTCTTTCAAAGGCGTTACGTATCGCGTTGTTTTTACAGTTCTTATAGCCATAATCTTTTAGTTTCAGAAACTTGCATTAATATAAATAACATAAATCATTCTCAGATTTTCGTTTGGTAAAACAAAAATAAAAACAATTCCAACCCATACTTTTGCTTTTTCGTCTAAATGCTGTAAACTAACCTTCCTTCAAAGTGGGGGCGACAGGCTTCGACAGGGGTTTGTATAGGTCTTTGGATGCACGTCGGGCGATCTTTCTGTAGCCCGTTATAAATTCTGAAAGAAACACAAATGCTAATCAAGAATTAGCTCTCGCTGCCTAATTAACTTTAGTTACAGCGATGTCTTGCGACAAGTTTGCTTAAAGCGAGTCGTCTAAGGCACAACACAGTTTAAGCTAGCTTTCATTTACCGTCTGCGAATGCGAGCGAAATATTAGTCAGGCTAGTCTGTCAAGAGGTTTTGTCATTTTGCTAACTTTTGACAGGCGAAACCAGAAGCAAATTGACTAAGCGTGTAGATTCTCTAGGTCGCATCTCTTGGATGCGGGTTCGATTCCCGCCGCCTCCACCAAAATTTTTCAGCATTTTTCAAATCATATACCTCTTGGTGGCATAATTAATCACCAAAAGAAAATAGATTATTCAAAATATCCAGATGGAGTTTGTTTTTAAGCCTCAGAATTTTCCTGATCCAGTTTTTCCTTTTACCTTTTCTCAAATTCAGCAGTTTTCTTTTCTTTCATCAGTGTGATCCATTCTTGGATATTCAACTTAACTACAAAGCAGGATGTGAGGACAAAGCCAAATGATCCAACTGCCAAAGTGTCCAGCCCCCGTTTGTTGGCTCTGTCTATCTTTTGGGGCAAATGAGAAAAAATCGTGAATAATTCACTAGAAAGCTATGCTTTAAAAAATTCCTATCGAATTTATAATTTTGATTGCTACCTGTAAACCTATTGAAAGTTTCTAATTACGAAGCACAGGGTTAAAACTTACA
>JBBSAX010000110.1:0-16199 GCA_038251885.1 Pyrinomonadales bacterium
AAAGATTCAAGCTATTATCATTCGGGCTACATCGAAAACGGAAAGATTTCCGGTATCAGCTACAGTCCCGAAAGAAAATTCATCACGCCGTGGACAGGCAGTAAAAAGCAGTAAACTTGATAAATTATCAGTTTCTTAAATGCCGTCCACAATCGCATTTGGCGCAGCCGAAGGTCTCATCGCCGCGTCAGCCTTGTCGGAACTTGGATGATAATAACCGCCAAGATTCTGTGATTTTCCCTGCGCTCCAATTAATTCTTCATTAATTTTTGCCTCGTTTTCCTTCAATGTTTTGGCAACGGGGGCGAATTTTGCGGCGATTTCAGAATCCGATATTTGATTTGCCAACGCTCCCGCCCAATACATTGCCGGATAGAAATGAGAATCGCGATTATCAATTTGCCCGACTTTTCTTGCCGGAGATTTGTCGGTGGCAAGGAATTTCGCGTTCGCTTCGTCCAGCGCATCTGCCAGAATTTGTGCTTTTTTGTTACGTTGCGTTTGCGCCAAAAGTTCCAGACTTGATTGCAAAGCTAAAAATTCACCGAGCGAATCCCAACGCAAATATCCTTTTTTTATACTATCGCCAAAATTTTTCTGACTTAAATGCGCTTACAAAAAAGACCACTAAATACAGACACCAAAACCCAAGTTTACCAAACAGGAAAAAACCGCGTAATAAATCCGAAATTGCCCGCCGAAAAGTTTTGTAATATAATTTTCCGTTTAGTCTTTATCATAAAATTTAATAGAGGAACATTAACAAAATAGTTATGGCAGAAAATATACCAATCACCGTTGCGAAAGGCGACGGCATCGGACCGGAGATTATGGACGCGACACTTCACATTTTGAAAGAAGCGGGCGCAAGACTCGATATTGAAGAAATCGAAATCGGCGAAAAGGTCTATCTCAGCGGCAATTCGGCGGGCATCGCGCCCGAATCCTGGGATTCTTTGCGGCGCACGAAAGTATTTTTGAAAGCTCCGATCACGACTCCGCAGGGCGGCGGATTTAAATCGCTGAACGTGACTGTTAGAAAAACGCTCGGACTTTATGCGAATATTCGCCCGTGCGTTTCCTACGCGCCGTTTGTTCGCACGAAACATCCCGTAATGGATTTGGTCATCGTCCGCGAAAACGAAGAAGATACATACGCCGGAATCGAATACCGGCAGACCGATATGGTCGAACTTTGTTTGAAACTGATTTCGCGTCCCGGTTGCGAAAAAATCGTCCGTTACGCTTTTGAATATGCCGTTAAAAACAATCGCAAAAAAGTTACGGCGTTTATGAAAGACAATATTATGAAGCAAACCGACGGCTTGTTTCATAAAGTCTTTGACGAAATCTCTGCCGAATATCCGTCAATCGAAGCCGATCACTGGATCGTTGACATCGGCGCGGCGAAAATGGCGGACACGCCGGAAAATTTCGATGTTCTCGTGATGCAGAATCTTTACGGCGATATTTTGTCGGATGTCGCGGCGCAAATCGCCGGTTCGGTCGGTTTGGCAGGTTCGGCAAACATCGGCGAACACATTTCAATGTTTGAAGCGATTCACGGATCTGCGCCAAGACGCGCCGGACAAAACTTAGCAAATCCTTCGGGACTTTTTCTCGGCGCGGTTTTGATGCTCGTTCATTTAAATCAGCCGGACATCGCTGAACTCGCGCATAATGCGTGGCTTCGCACGATTGAAGACGGAGTTCACACCTATGACATTTTCAAAGAAGGCGTTTCCAAAGAAAAAGTCGGCACGAAGGAATTCGCGCAGGCAGTCGTTGATCGTATTGGACAAAAACCTGAAACGCTGAAAGCGGTCGAATATAAAAAGACGGAAGAAATTGCCGAAGCCGACAAAAAACCGATTTACTCGATCCGCGAACCGCAAAAGAAAGAACTCGTCGGCGTAGATGTTTTCCTAAATTGGCACGACGGCAGATTTTACGGTTCGGGCAACACGATTGGCGAAAAACTTGAAGCGGCGGCAAACGGCGACGGCATAAAACTGATTATGATCTCCAATCGCGGCACGAAAGTTTATCCGAAAGGTTTTGACGATACTTTCTGCGTTGACCACTGGCGTTGCCGATTTATGAGCGAAAATCAAGGCGAAGTCATCACGCATCAGCAAGTCATCAACCTGCTCGGACGGATTAACGAAGGCGGTTTAGATTTTATCAAAACCGAACATCTCTATGACTTCGATGGCGAACCGGGTTACAGTCTGGGACAAGGACAGTAAATATCAAGAATAAGTCAGGAATAAAAAGGATGAAGTTAAAACTTCATCCTTTTTATTTTGTAATATATTTTGATTACTCAGTCAAAATATATTACAAAAAATCAGTAAGTAGGTGTTGTATGTAGCCAATGGAAATTGGTCAACTTTTTGACCGCTTCCGGTTGTGTCAAATATTTCTTGAACAATCCTTCGACGGCTTTTTCTACTTCCTCATAACTTTCATAGACCTTGTTTTTTAACTCGCGCCGCAGTTCCTGAAAAAATCGCTCGACCGGATTTAACTCCGGCGAATACGGCGGCAGCAATTGTTTTTCCATCAAGCCGTAACTGACTCGTGCGCTGCGCTGCGCTCCCGCACCGTCCAAAATAAGTTGTGTTTCGGCTTCCGCCTCGCCGTTTTCTTTGAGCCAACGGCGAAACTCTTCGATAAACAAACTCATACTTTCGACCGTCATCGAAGGCAAGATCAAGCCGAACGCTCTGCCGCTTGACGGATTGATTGCCACATACAAATAGCCGTAGTCATACCCGATATTTTGTTTCCCAATCGGACGCACACCCTTTGCCGTCCAACGCCGCGCTAAATCGGTGCGCGTTCCGAACCGAAACTCATCTTCAAAATAATCACGCCGTCCGTTTAATCTTGCGGCATAGTTTTTTTATATTCTCTTTGCTCGTCTAAGGATGACCGCCGATTCAACGGGCGTGGCACTTTCGCCCGCACTTCCAATCTTTGAAACAATTTCCCGACATTCGAGATTGCCAGCACTATTCCGAACTGCTCGACAATATAATCTTGCGCTTCGCGTTGCGAACCAAACCCGACTTGCGCTGCTCGCTCATTGACCCGCGCCTCTTGTTCAAAGGTCAGCTTCCCGCGCTTTTGCCGCGAATAATTCAGCCGTGCATAACCACCCAAGCCTTCTGCCAGATATTTCTGCCAGATTTCTCGTCCGTGTTTATCTGTATAACCAACCATTTCGCAGGCTTCGGTCAAATACTGAGTCAAACCACTTTTCAAAATGCGTAAAAGCTGTAATCGTTTTCTCAAACGCAGGTTGGTTTCCTGCTTCTCCAACACTTTCAACTTATCAGCAGTTTCTTCGATTTGATTGACGTAATCAACTGTTCTCATTGTTTGAGCTTATCATACTTACTTACTGATTTTCCGTATTATATAATAGATTTGCGTCAGAATCCGACGAAGGCAACGCTTTTGACAAAAACCAAATCATCTCGCTTCTGCAAAGATTTAATGAAGTCGGTGTGGGCGTTATCAAAACCGAACAACTCTGCAACTTCAACGGCACAAAAGGCTATTCGGCGTAGATTATATTAGTGTTTTTAGCTTAAAATGAATTGCCTAAAGTTTTGGCTTTGTGCAATTCATTTTGTTTTCAGGTAAAACCGATGATTCAAAAGATTGACGACGATTACAAAAAATGGATTCTCGAAATAAAATCGAAAATCCGTTCGGCGCAGATGAAAGCCGCTTTGTCGGTTAATGCCGCTTTGATCGAATTTTACTGGGATTTAGGCGAAATGATTTCGCAAAAACAAGCATCGTCATCTTGGGGAAGTAAATTGATCGAACAAGTAGCGATGGATTTGAAAGAAGATTTTCCCGAATTAAAAGGCTTATCTAATACGAACCTAAAATACTGCAAACGATTTTACGAATTTTACAGCGATAAATTGAGCAATTTGTCTGATTCTGATGATGTAATTGGTCAACAGCCTGTTGACCAATTGCACTTCGACCTTTTAAAGCAAATTCCGTGGGGACACAATATCCTAATCTTCACGAAATCGAATGGTGCGAAAGAAGCGTTGTTCTATATCGCGCAAACTCTCAAAAACTCTTGGGGCAGAGAAACTCTCGCGTTGCAGATCAAATCCAATCTATTTGAAAGACAAGGAAAAGCGATCAACAATTTCAAAGCGACCTTGCCCGAACCGATGTCCGATCTCGCGCAGCAAACTCTGAAAGACCCGTATAATTTCGATTTCGTGGCGATGTCCGCTTCGATGAAGGAAAAGGATTTGGAAAACCAACTCGTTACGCAGATTTCCAGATTTCTGCTCGAATTGGGCAAAGGTTTTGCCTTTGTCGGACGGCAGTATCATCTGGAAATCGCCGACAACGATTATTATCTCGATCTGCTTTTCTACCACATCAAACTGAAATGCTACGTCGTTGTCGAACTCAAAAACACCAAATTTATCCCCGAATACACAGGCAAAATGAATTTTTATCTGTCGGCGGTAGATACGCTCTTGAAAGACGCGGACGACAAACCGACCATCGGCATTTTGCTCTGCCGCGATAAAAACAACATCGAAGCCGAATTTGCCTTGCGTGATATTAACAAACCAATCGGAGTCAGCGAATTTACCTTTACGGAAATTCTCCCCGAAGAACTACAAAGCAGTTTGCCAACCGTAGAAGAATTAGAAAAAGAACTTGAAACGCTTGATTTTGAAGATAGATCGGATGTATAACGAAACTACTTTAGACTTTATTAAAACCGAAAATCTATAGAATTTCGACGGCGCAAAAAGCTATTCGGCGTAAGAGTTTAAGGATGAATTGGCATGATGAAGTTTCGGCTTCGTCCTCTTCAAATAAACAGTTTAGTATACGAAGGAAATAACAAATAAATCTCCAAGGTTCTATGGGTGGACTTATCTATTTCTTATACCAATTTTCGCATCAATATACTTTATTTTACCTGATAAAAGTTTTAAGGGCGATTTATCTTTGGGCAATTTTATAACTTCTCTTTACTACAGTACTGTTACTATTACAACTTTAGGTTACGGTGACATTTCCCCAATTTCGTCTGTTGCACAAATTTTAGTAGTTTTAGAAACAGTTTTAGGAGTAGCTACAATTGGTTTATTTTTGAATGCTTTATCTCTCAAGAAATCTAGGGAACTAACTAATGAAGAAAGCGAAAAAACTAAATTGGAAAAATATACCCAAGAATGTGAGAAACTGTTAAGACACAACAAAATTATTGAGCAAAATATTCAATTTTATTTGTTATATACCTCTGACATCACTACGCCTATTTCAAATAGGGATGGTAATAAAGTGAATACTAATTTTTCATTTAACGACCTGAAAGACTTATATAAACACACTTTGAGAATGACTGATGATTTTCAAGAGTCTGCAATTAAATATTATTACCGACACCAAGATAATTTAGAAGATAGCATCAGGAGCCTTGTACTTGATATAAATTTTTCATATTGGAAAGAATTAGAAACTGAATGTTTTAGCTTTCTAAATAACTGTAAAATCTATGATTTTAGCGAAAGTATCTTGTGCCAACCGAATATAATGATGGGCGACAAGAAAGGAAGTGAATTTGCTTCAGAGATGATTGAAATTCACACAGGTGAAGTAGAATTCAAAGATTCAAATCTCATCAGTCAATATGTAGCACTTTATAAGCTAGTAAAATTAAATTTGAAATTTGTTGAAAATTATCAGACAAAAATTAAGAAAATCGTAGGGGAAATAAACACACAGCAAAAAAGTTAAATTTAGAATACAAGTAAATTTTCTAATCAATTTCTCCCAAGTATGAATAAAAAGATTGTTCCGAACTTTTCGTAGTTGTTGCTCGTAGTTAGCCTCTGAGATTATGGGCAAAATTCTGAACCTTTTAATAAACATATTTTTGATAATGACGCTGTTTGTCGCGGCAAATTTCGCTCAATCGAAGATGGCGGAAAAGAAAACGCGGCAAACTGATTCAGTTTTAGCGGAAACTGCAAAGTGGTTTGCGGCTTGGGAAACGGTCAGCAGGGATTTTTATAAAATTGACCGAATTTCGCCGGTCGAGTTTGTGTTTTTTGACGAAAAATATGTTTATTCCACATCTGATGTTTCAGTGCCGGATGGCGAATTGATTGATGGACCGAAATTATTCGATAAAAAATTGGCTTGGAAACGTGCCGTGCATAACGGGAAATTAACGCTTCCGAATAATCAAACCGTTCCCGTCGGGCTGATGTCTTTTGCTTCGCAATTAGAAAATAAAAACGCTTTTTTTGTAATGCCTTTGCCGGAATTCTGGAAAAAAGCCGGAGTCGAAAGCAAAGAATTGGGACTTGAAAATCTGGTAACAGGAGTTTTTCTGCACGAATTTTCACATACGCAGCAGATGCAGAATTTCGGCAGTAAAATCTCCGAATACGAGCGAAAATATAAATTTGAAACGGAACTTTCCGACGACATCATTCAGGATTATTTCGAGAAAGATGCCGATTACAATTCCATTTTCAGGGAGGAAGTAAAACTTTTTTACGATGCCGCCACTGAAAACGATAAAACGAAAGCTGCCGATCTAATTAAGGAATCCATCGAAAAATTACGCTTGCGCCAAAACAAATATTTCATCAGCGACAAAGCACATTTCAGAGAAATTGACGATTTTTTTCTCACGATGGAAGGCTTCGGACAATTTACGATGTATCTCTGGCTGACCTCTCCGCAAGGCGCAAAAATTTTGCCCGAAATCGCTCTCAAAGGAGTCAGACGCAGCGGAAAACAATGGTCGCAGGAAGAAGGATTAGCGTTATTTTTACTGCTCAACAAACTGTCAAAACCCAAACATTGGGCAAGATCAATGTTCGGAAACAAAACCCAAAGCGTGATCGAATTAATTTCAAAATCAAAGAAAATCTCGAAATAAATATACCGATTTTCTCAACAGCCTCGACAGCGCAACAAAAAATCAGAACAGTCTGCAAGAGCAAATAATTTTGACTAAAATTTGAGAAATGAAGGATGAGGTTTTGGCTTTGTCTTTTTTCTTTGCGGAACGCGACCGCCGGATTTTTGAGTTTTCGAATCTACGGCTTATTTCGCTAGTCTGACCAAAACCTCATTGCGGCGCATATTTGCCGGCGTGTAGGGCGGATCGTAGCCCGCCGATAACATTTCGCCCGTTGTTTTTAATTCTTTCGTTTTTATCCATTCCGTCAGTTTTTGTTTGGCTTCCAGCGTCTTTTCGACGCTCGAATATCCGCTGTAACGATAGACCGCAAACTGTCCGCCTGCCATCGGTTCTATTTTTACTTTGTCGTCGGTCGGCTGCGGTGCGCCTTTTTCAGCCACGGCTTTCGGAATGAGAAAGCTCATCGTGTAAGTTGTTTCATCATTTGAAGAGAAAACCGGAGCCGTCATAGCGATCTTTTGATCGTCTTTATTTGAACCGGAGATATAACCGAAAAGACGCTGGAAAGCTGAATTTTCTCGCAACTCCGAACCCGTCATCGTCGTCGAAACAAGCATCATCGGCTTATATTCCCGGATCTCGAAATCTCCATCCTTGGAAATAACTTCATAATCGGCAGACTCCGTATTTGTTTTTGTAACCATATAAACAGAAGTGCAAAGTGCCAGCACAGCGATCGAAACTAAAATTAGCTTTTTCATAAAAGAGATTTCGGTTAAAAAGCGTAATCGGATTCATTTCTATCGCCCAACATTGCGAATTTGGATTTCATCGCCAACGGATTTGAAGGGAAAATTCCTTAGAATCTGCATAAACTAACGGCGGAGATAATAACTTCGCCATTTACACTTTGCTTGTCTCAGCCTTGCTTTTTGCAGGGCTTTTTTTATTGACCATTGAAATAAAAATTCAAAGTCACTAAAAACAGGTATTCGACGGGAGCGCAAGCATCTTGCTTGCGCGTTCGAGCGAAGCAAGAACGGAAAACGCTTGATTGGCTTAAAAGTTTAAGACAATCGCAGAGTAATTCCGTCTATTAAATTACGCCCAGCCTTCAAATAAATAAAAAAAATTGCATCAACTTGTTAACATTCTTCGTATCCAATCCATCTATATCAACGGCAAAACAAAAATTTGAGATTTCAAAATGTCGGGCGATAGATTATTTCATTCTTTTGTTTATATTACAGCTGTCTCCCGACAACAAACAAAATGTCAGAAAGCGGAATTATCCAAAACATATTTTTTCCGGCTCGACGCAAAAAAGCAGCCTCTTCCCCGGCACAGGAAAAACAGAAGGAAACAGCAATGCTTGTGGAGCGTGTGTGTGCAGGTGACGAAAATGCGTTTAATGAATTTTACAAAAAGTTTTCCCCGATGGTTCACGGAATCGTTTTGGCAAGAGTGCCGCGCGATGAAGTGGACGACATTGTGCAGGAAGTTTTTATTGCCGCTTATAAAAATCTGCGCGATCTGCGGGATAAAAATGCTGTCGGTGCTTGGGTCGCAAATATTGCCCGCAATCGTGCGTTTGAGTTTTATCGCCACACGAAACCGACTGAAGAACTTTCGGAAAACCTGAGCCGAAATGATAATTCAATTGCCGAAGCGAGAGAAATTCTGGAAACGATTTGCTCTCTGCCTGACGCATATAAAGAAACTTTGATTCTGCGTCTTGTCGAAGGAATGACCGGACAGGAAATCTCTGAACAGACAGGTTTAACACCCGAATCGGTGCGCGTAAATTTACATCGCGGAATGAAGCTCTTACGCGAAAAACTCGGAATTACGGAGTAAAAAAAGATGAAAGAAGATTATCTCTGGGACAAAACCGGAAACGACACGGAAATTGAAAAACTGGAAAATATTTTGTCGCAATTTCGTTGCAAAGAAACTTCTACGCCTGTGATTATTCCCGAAAAAGTTTTAACGATTGAAAAAACTCCGAAACGCAAACTTTTTTCATTTTCATTCGCGTTCGCCTTCGCTTCGTGCGCCGCGTTCGTGTTGGTTTTGCTCGGCGTTTGGTTTCAAGTTTCAAATAGAAATTTAGAAAATATAAATGATTTATCAAAATCAATCACGCCCGAAACCAAAATCGTTTTGCCCGAAAAATCTGTTGAAACTGTCGCGCCGATTGAAGCAGTTAAAACTCCGAAACCGTTTGAGAAACCGACATTTATCAAAGCGAAAAATTCGACTTCGCTAAGAAGGATCGTTCCACAAAAAACTATTTTTATCGAACAAACAAACAAAGTTCCAAAACCTGAATCTGTGAAATTAACCGAAGAAGAACAATATGCTTACGATCAATTGATGCTTGCGCTTTCGATCACGAGTTCAAAACTGAAGCTCGTCAAAGAAAAGATCGCGCTCGATGAAACACCTGAAATTTTGATACAGAAAGAATATAACAAAGGAAGAAATTAGTTTATGAAATCATACAGAAAACATCTTGTAAAAGTTATTTTATTTGCATTTTTAGCTGTGTCGGCAGTTGCCGTCCACGCCCAAACTGCTCGGCTTCAATTCGATAATTTGAAATATCTCGAAACAAAAGCTAACGAGATCGTCGAAGTCAATATTGACGGAAAACTGCTCGATCTGGCGAAAAGAGTGATGACCAAAGTCAACGATCAGGACGCGAAAAAGGTCGGCGAAGCGATCAAAGGTTTGGAAGGAATTTACGTCAGAGTGTACAAATTTGAAAATGCCAACGAATATAATCCGTCCGATGTTGAACAAATTCGTTCGCAACTGCAAACGCCGGGTTGGTCAAAACTCGCCAACGTCCGCAGCAAGAAAAATAATCAAAAAATTGACGTTTTCACAATGTTCACGGGCGATACGATGAGCGGTTTGGCGGTCGTCATTTCCGAAGACAAACAAATCGCGCTCGTCAACGTGATCGGTCCGATTGACATTGATCTGCTCGCCGAAATGAGCGGAAAACTGAACATTCCGAAAATTGACATCGAAAAAGAAGAAAAGCCATAAAAAGGAGAAAGAAAAATGTTGAATAAAAGAAAAATCTCGGCGGCGTTGGCTTTTTTACTGCTGTTTCTCTCCTTTACAGTTTTGACGGCAAACGCCAAAAGCAACGAATACGACGCGGTTTGCGATCATCTGGAAAATAAATTTCAGGCAAAGAAAGTAAAAATCCCGTTTATGTGGCTCGCGCGAATGGCGGTCGGAATCGTCCGTCCGGCAGGCGTAAAAAGTTTCAAAATAACGACTTACACCGGATTGCGATTTTCACGCGAAAATCTCGATAATGATATGCGAGCCGTAATGCGCGAATCTTTCACCGAAGATTGGAGTCCGATTTTGCGCGTCCGTTCAAAAACCGGCGACCAAGTTTATATGAATATGCGCGAATCCGGCGATAATATAAAGATTTTGCTTGTCACAATAAATCAAACCGAAGCAACCGTCATTCGTGCCAAATTCAATCCCGAAAAACTCGCGGACTTTATCAACAATCCTGAAATCTTCGGCATTTCCTTAGACGATAAAGAGGAAGTTGGAAATAATTCGGTTGAACCCAAAGAAAACGCCGCGATTGAGGAAAAGAAAGAAGACAATTAAACCTTTTCGCAATTGATTTTAGTGCCTCTAAAATTTGCGAAAAACAAAAAGACAGTAGATTCTTGGTAACTCTCTACTGTCTTTTTTATTTTGGAATAAAGGTCAGAACCGTCTGCGGTAGCGGACGGTTGGAGATATTAAACTTGAGTGATTTTTACTAAAAATTCTGGATGATAAACTTAAACCATCCGCTACCGCAGATGGTTCTGACTTTCATTCCAAAATTTTTTATTCGTTTAAGTTTGAAATAGTTTCAAACAATTTTTCACAATGAGGCGCGGATTCACGAACTTTTTGTGAATCAATTCTTTGCAATATTTCTCCGCTGTGCGAGCCTTTCCCGTATTCTTTTTTAGAAGTTTTTTGCGTTGCTTTTTTTAATCCGTTAATAACATCATTTTTCGGAATTTGTTCGACATTTTTGTTTTTAGGAAGTGCTTTTGTGTTGAAATCTTTGCCATAAAATTCAGCTAACTTTTCCTTATCAGCCAAAAACCAAGATTCCATCAATTGCACCATCAAATGACATTGTTCGTCTTTGACGTTTTTGAAATCGAATTTGTCCGAGATTTTTTGCAGAAACATTTTCGGAGTTTCGTTTTCGCTAATTTCGCCTTCTGAATCTACAAGCAAAACTGAAAAACTATCCAAATTATTTTCGTGTTCGGCAAGAAAAACCTTTATTGTAAATTCACGCGCACCGACGAGTTTCAAATCAATCGGAATTTTTATCTCTTCGGCTAAATCTTTGAAGAATTCCCGAAAGCCTTGCCTGAGCGTGATGGCGTTGCCTTTTCCTTTTTGCTTCGTGTCGCCTTCGATGTAAATGACAACTTCTTTTACCATCGCGTTCCGCCGATTGCGCCTCTGAGCCACGCTTCGCCGAGCGTGTATTCTTCAAGCCAGACTTTTAATTTTTCCGCTTCTAGTCGCGTAAAATGTGTTCCGTCTTCGTCTTTTTCGCAAACGAGAACTGCTTCGGGCATTTCGGAAAATGCGGAAACTAAAATATCCGAATGAGTTGTAACTATCAATTGCGTTCTCTGTGAAGCCTCTATCATCAATTCGGCAATCGTCGGCAAAATATCTGGATGAAGCCCGACTTCCGGTTCTTCAATACAAATCAACGGCGGCGGTTCGGGATGACAAAGAATCGCCAAAAGACAAAGATAACGCAAAGTTCCATCAGAAAATCTATAAGCAGAAATTTTGTTAGTTAATTTTTTTTCTTGAATATAAAGTTGAACAAAATCACTTATTTTTTCGATTGTATATGTTTCTATTTTGGAATTAAACTTTTGCAAATAGTAAATTATTTTTTCTTTAATGCCTGTTTTGCTCTCTAAATCATCTAAAATTAGACTTAAATTGCTTCCTTGTTCCTCTAAAAAGCTATTTAAGGAATCTATGCTTTGAGGTCTTCTAATTTCAGAACTACGATTTGTTTCAATATCTGTGTAAAAAATAAATTCTGAAAAATTATCTTTTGATTTTAAGTATGCAAAATATTTACCTCTTTCCGTAAATTTACCAAGTGGTTTTGAAAGCACTGAATCATTATCTAGATAATATTTTTTTTCTATAATGTCATTGGTTTTAAGATTTTTAACCATTTCATTTTTTATCAAAAGCCTTTGTTTATCTTGACCAAATTCTAAACAGTATTTTACATCATCAATACCATCAGAAAATTCAACCTCAATAACTGAATTATTTCTGGTTAAACTCCCTTTATAAGTCCATTCACTAATTCCTCCGCTTTTGCTAATAAAGTTTATTAAGCCATTGTCTTTTGTTAGTGAACGCAAAAGTTTAAACACATCAATCAAATTCGATTTCCCCGAAGCATTTTGACCAATAATTATATTTAATGGTAAAAGTTCGAGTTCTTCGCCTTTGTCGCCGAATGAGAGAATATTTCGCAGTCTGATTTTTTCGATTAAGCGTTTTCCTTCCATTTCGTTTCACATTATCCGATTCATTTTGTTTTGTGGCAAATAGAAAAGGCAAGAGAGAAAATCAAATTCCATTTTGCCGCTATACTTTTTATTTTTGCACCATTACTGACGTACAGATTTCCGTCTTTTATCATTTCTCTTTTTATTGAAACACACAATTATTTGTTATAATTTACTCTAAAGTTGAAAGGGAGAAATATTATGATTTTGACAAAAAAATTCGCAGTTTATTCGATCTGGACATTTTCAATACTGTTATTTTTAAGTTTGACAACATCGGCGCAATCAAAAGCCGAAGTTTTAACGGGCGATAATTTGAAGCGAATCGTGCCGACGAGTTTTTATTTCGCCGGACAAAGCGCGGAAACTCAAGCGAGAAATTCAGCAGCGGCGAAGATTGGTGAAAATCGTTTTGTAATCGTCGGACTTGTTGATACATCCGGTTATTCGACCGAAATCAGCGGCAAATATGAAGGATTTTTTATTACCGATTCGGCTGTCAAAATCGGCGATAAAGAACTCGATTCGGGAGCTTACGGCTTCGGCTTTTCAAAAGACGGAAATGTAAACATCTTCGATTTGAGCAGCAAGCAGATTCTTTCTATTGCGACAATAAACGATGCAGAAATGAAACGTCCGAGACCATTGATGATGTCGGCGAACGAAAAAGGTGTGCGATTTTATAAAGGGAAAAATTACGTTTTAATTTCGGCAAAATAAGTAATCATAAGATTTATAGGCAGAAACGCGAGTGCAAACGAGCGTGCATAATTGCCGAGTTAAAACACGCTTCCTTGCGGTCGCGTTTCTGCCTTTGATTCAAATCTTGTTTTTACAAACTTTCGGGCATTTCCCAATTTCCCGTTTCAGATGAACGAAAAACTGCGTCAATCGCCGCCATATTTGCAAAAGAATCTTCGAGCGAAATTGCTTGCCCGGAATTTTCCCGAACCGCTTTTGAAAATAAATCGCCCTGAATCGTATATTGATTTATGGCTTCAAATTCAATTATTTCGATGTTTTTGCCGTATAAATCCGCGCCTTCATCAATAAAAATCTGCGTCGGAGTTTCGGTCGGAATATTAAACGGAATCGGAACTTCGATTCTCCCGCGCGTGCCGAGAAACTGCATTTTTTGAAACGGAACAAGTTGCGTCGAACAAGTAAATGTCGCGTGTCCGTTCGGAAATTCGAGCATCGCGGAAGTTAATTTATCAATTCCGGTTTCGGAATCTTTTATAATCAAACTCGAAACTCTTTTCGGCTCTTCCTCAAAAATAAAACGCGAAATATTGATGCAATAACAGCCGATGTCCATCAACGCGCCACCGCCCATTTCGGGTTTGTTGCGAATATTCGATTTGTCGTCGTTGAAATAACTGAAAAATCCCGTGATTGCTTCGAGTTTTCCGATTTTCCCCGCTCTGATTAATTCACGAACTTTCAGCCATTTCGGATGAGTTCTCACCATAAACGCTTCCTGAAGTTTTACGCCGGTTTGATCTCTGACTTCAATTAACTTTCTGACTTCATCAGCATTTAAACCAAGCGGTTTTTCGCACAAAACGTGCTTTCCGGCAATCGCGGCTTTTGTCGTCCATTCAAGGTGCAGATGATTCGGCAGAGGAATATAAACCGCTTCAATGCTCGAATCATTTAATAAATTTTCGTAAGAATCATAAAATTTCGGAATGTTTAAATCATTCGCAGTTTGCTCCGCTTTTTCCGTATTTCTCGAAGCAATCGCCGCAATTTCGCAGAAATTTCCGGCTTGCATTGCCGGAATGACTTTTTTAACCGCAATATTTGCTGCGCCTAAAATTCCCCAACGAACTTTTTCCGTCATAATCTTTTTCGCTCTCAAATTTAGTTAATTCTCTTTTAATTGTTGAATTTATCAAACAAGCTGTAAAATCGAAATATGAAATATAGAGAATTGGGAAAAACGGGCTATAAAGTTTCCGAAGTGAGTTTCGGCGCGTGGGCAATCGGTGGAACTTGGGGCGAAGTAGAAGACGGCGAATCAATCGCCGCACTGCACACGGCGGTTGATTTGGGCGTAAATTTCTTTGACACGGCAGATGTTTACGGCGACGGACACAGCGAAAGATTGCTGGCAAAACTCAAAAAAGCCCGCACCGGCGAAGAAATTATTATCGCTACGAAAATCGGACGAAGACTTCCCGAACAAACCGTTGCTGGTTACAACAGTGAAAATTTAGCGGAATTTATTAATCGAAGTTTAAAAAACTTGGAAACCGATTGTTTGGACTTGGTTCAGCTTCATTGTCCGCCGCAAGATGCTTATTATCATCCCGAAATTTTCGGCATTATGGACGATTTTGTTAGGGAAGGAAAGATAAAATATTACGGCGTGAGCGTTGAGAAAGTCGAAGAAGCGATCAAAGCGGTCGAATTTCCGAATGTTCAATCGGTTCAGATAATTTTCAATATGTTTCGCCAGCGTCCGGCAGATTTATTTTTCGATTTAGCGAAAGAAAAACAGGTCGGAATTTTAGCGCGTGTGCCGCTTTCTTCGGGAATGTTGACGGGAAAAATGTCTGAAAATTCGACGTTTGAAACTGACGATCATCGCAACTTTAATCGTCACGGCGAAGCATTTGATGTCGGTGAAACATTTTCCGGCGTTGATTTTAAAACGGGACTTGCGGCGGTCGAAGAATTAAAAAAACTTATTCCAGAAAATATGACAATGGCGCAATTCGCACTACGTTGGATTTTAATGCACGATGGCGTAACCTGCACGATTCCGGGCGCAAAACGTCCTTCACAGGAAGAAGATAATGCAGAATCATCAGATTTTCCGCCGCTTTCGCATCAAACAATGAAAGCGATTCGAGATTTATATGAAAGCAAAATCAAGCCGCAGGTTCATCAATATTGGTAAGAAGACAAAATTATTTTGAAAGTCTTAGCCTTACAACATCATGCGATAGAATTTGCGTTTTCAAAGTCGTGATCGTATCGCTCAAATCTTTATTCGCCAACCAATCGCAGATTTTATAAACCGTGTTTTTCGCATCGAATTGTTTTTTAAAGTTATCATCTTTAATAAAATTTTCCTTCCAATCAAATTAAATTAACGTGAGTTCGACATAAGAAATTTAGATTTAGTCGGTGAAACCGACGTTATATTTGTAGCCCACGATGCCAATCGTGGGAAAATGATCGTAATTTGATAAAGCCGTTGAAAATGGCGGCATAAAATCGTATGTCGCGGTTTTCAACCGCTTAAACAAAATATCTAAAGCGTTCCCATAACTGGCGTTATGGGCTACAAATATGTTGCCGTCTTCGACGGCTTATCTCGAACTCACGTTAAATTAAAACAAGCTACATTTGTTTTTTTCATCGAAAAAACCAGTCTGAATGTGGGGTAAAAGGCACCCTCAAAATTTTAGTTGGAAGTTCTTCGCGTGATATTCGTTTGTCGGGCGATTTTGAGTTGAAAAATGATTTATCCCAAGTTGCGTAAATAGGATGATGTAGAAAACGAGATGCGAGGCGGAAACGCGACAGCAAACGAGCGTGTTGAATAAAACAAACAGCACCCTCCATTGTATGCGCGGTTGCGCCCTTTTTATAAATATTTTAAAGCCAAATTGTATTAACATAAAGAAAAAAAAATA
>JBBSAX010000111.1:0-16152 GCA_038251885.1 Pyrinomonadales bacterium
AGATTTTATTTTATCAATTCGTTCAAAATAATTTTCGATAGTGTGTCCGCGTCGCATTGCTTTTAAAATTTTGTTACTTCCCGATTGAACCGGCAAATGCACCCAATTACAGAGATTTTCATTTTCATTAATGGCATTAACAATATCCGTGTGAAAATCTCTTGGAAAAGATGTGTTAAATTTTATCCGTTTGATGCCTGTTGCGGCAACTGCTCTGAGTAATCTGGAAAAAGGAGTTGCTCCGAAAAATCTTTCTAAACCGGAATCGGTTTTCGGTCGGTAGCTGTTAACATTTTGCCCGATCAGATGAATTTCCTTCACACCTTCCTTTTTTAATTTTAAAACTTGTCTGATAATTTCGGTTGCCGGAAGACTTTTTTCCCTGCCTCTCGAAAAAGGTACGATGCAATATGTGCAAAATTTATTACAGCCCTCTATAATCGGAACAAAACCGATATACGGGGAATTTCTGTAATTTTCGTCAACAGACCAATCGTAATCGGCTTCTCTTTCGCCTAAATCTATGAAGTTTTTTTTGCCGTCCAAAGTGTTTTCGATAGCACTTGAAACGCGCCCGACGGCTTTGGTACCGATGATAAAATCAATTCCGCGATTTTGTTTAAAGAGAGTCTCGCCTTCTAATTGGGCAACGCAGCCAAGAACACCGACGATTTTTTTTGCACTGGCTTGGTGGCGAATCTGACCTACTCTCGTGTAGAGTTTTTGTTCGGCTTTTTCTCTGACACTACAAGTATTGATTAAAACTATTTCGGCTTCATCTTCAAACGGAGTGATTTCAAAGCCGTCTGATTGGAGAACGCTTGCGACTCTTTCGGAATCCGAAACATTCATTTGACAGCCGAAGGTTTCCAGATAAACTTTTTTCATAACGAATAAATAATAAATTACTACAAAATATGCAACAAGAATCAAACAAAATAAATTTTAGGTCAAAAGATTTTGTTCATCTCCATCTGCACTCGGATTATAGCCTTTTACAAAGCACAATCCAACTCAAACACCTGACAAAGGCTTTAAAAGAACTGGATATGAAGGCGTGTGCCGTAACCGATTACGGAAATATGTTCGGCGCTGTTTCTTTCTATAACGCAATGAAATACAGTGATTTGCATCCAATAATCGGATATGAAGCATTTTTGACCTTCGGCAGCCGTTTCGATAAAAGCATTCCACTCGAAGCAGGTGAAAGACCATATTATCAGATAATTCTTCTTGCAAAAGATTTTGAAGGTTACTTAAATCTGGCATACTTGGCATCCAAGGCATACACGGAGGGGTTACATCATAAACCGCGAATTGATTTTGATTTATTAGCCGAGAAAAGCGCGGGATTAATCGGCTTATCTTCCGGTTTTGAAGGTGCGGTCTGGCATTATCTATATCGTGAAAATTTTAATAAAGCTCTGGAAACCTCAAAAAAATTTGAAGAAGTTTTTGGTCAGGGAAATTTCTATATAGAAATTCAAAATCACGGATTAGAAAAAGAGAGAAAGCTCAAGAAGGAAATAATTGAACTCGCCAAAAAAGCTGAAATCCCTCTAGTTGCGACAAATGACACACATTATATTTCAGTCGAAGATGCCAAAGCACACGAAGTTTTAATGTGCATCGGCGATGGTAAAACAATCTATGACGGAACAAGAAAGGTTTTTGAAGCGAAAAACTATCATTTGAGTTCGGCAGAAGAAATGTGGAATATTTTCGGTTCTGAACTGCCCGAGTCTTTAACAAATACATTAAAGATAGCTGAAATGTGTCAGGTCAAAATTCCTCTGGAAGATAACCTGGCATTGCCTGATTTCCCGATTCCCGTTGAAAGTAAATGCCTTACGAATGAAGAGTATTTTGAAGAAGTGGTGGCGGAAGGTTTCGAATACCGCAAAAAGAATATTTGGGAGCCGATGCAAGCTAAAGGCAGTCTCAAATATTCGTTTGAAGATTACAATGAACGTCTTAAAATTGAAATTTCGACGATAAATAAAATGAAATTTCCCGGATATTTTTTGATTGTGTGGGATTTTATAAAATACGCCATCGAGAAAGAAATTCCGGTCGGTCCCGGGAGAGGCTCAGCTGCCGGTTCTCTAGTTGCCTACTGTTTAGGTATTACAGATGTTGACCCGCTTCAGTATGATTTGCTGTTTGAAAGATTTTTAAATCCGGAAAGAGTTTCGATGCCTGATATAGATATAGATTTTTGTGTGCGCGGTCGGGCTGAAGTAATTAATCACGTAACAAATTTCTACGGACGCGAATCGGTTTGCCAGATCATAACATTCGGAACGATGGCTTCAAAAGCCGCTATAAAAGATGTCGGGCGAGCCTTGAATATGGCTTATGGTGATGTCGAAAAAATAGCTAAGTTGATTCCTCCGCCGGTACGCGGGAGAAATATTAGCATCTCGCAAGCAATCGAGCAGGTTACAGATTTAAGAAAACTCATTGAAACCGATCCTCAAACTAAGGAAGTAATTGATCTGGCTTTGAGATTGGAAGGATGTTCGAGACACACGTCTGTACACGCCGCAGGTGTGGTTATTTCACCGAAGCCTCTGTATGAGTTAGTTCCGGTTACGCTGTCGGGCAAAAATGAACTAACCAGTCAATATACGATGGGTGACCTGGAAAAAGTGGGAATGCTTAAGATGGATTTCCTTGCTTTAACGACTTTAACTATTATAAGCGACTGCTTAAAAGTGCTTAAAAAAGATACCGGCATCGTAATTGATTGGAATCAGATACCGCTCGACGATAAGAAATCTCTGGAACTTTTTGCAGAGGGCAGAACGGAGGCGATTTTTCAATTCGAATCTTCCGGGATGCAGCAGATTTGTCAGCGTTTGAAACCGAAAGAATTGGAAGATTTAGCTGCATTAAACGCGCTCTATCGCCCCGGACCGCTTGATGGCGGAATGGTCGATGATTTTATTGCACGGCATCGGGGCGAAAAAAAGGTCAAATATATAGTTCCTGAAATGAAGGAAATTCTCTCGAATACATACGGGATTCTGGTTTATCAGGAGCAAATTATGCAGCTTGCACAGAAACTGGCAGGTTACAGCCTTGGTGAGGCTGATATGATGCGCCGGGCGATGGGAAAAAAGAAGCGTGAAGAGATGGCGATGCACGAAGAGAAGTTTGTCAGCGGTTCGGTTTCGAACGGGATTGATAAAGACAAAGCAGAAGAAATTTTCAGATTAATGGCGCAATTTGCCGATTATGGCTTCAATCGAAGTCATAGTGTGGCGTATGCTTATCTGGCTTATCAAACTGCTTATCTTAAAGCGCATTATCCTGCTTATTTTTATGCATCTGTTTTATCTAATGAATCACAAGATACAGCAAAGATATATAAATATACGAGTGAATTACGTTCAGCGGGCTTACAACTTCTACCACCGGATATTAATGAGAGCGGTGTCGGTTTTACTCCTTTAGAAAATGCGGTCAGATTCGGTTTGAGTGCAATCAAAGGAATCGGAACAAACAGCGTTGAGGCAATAATCAAAGCGCGGGAAGAATCCGGTAAATTCACTTCCCTTTTCGATTTCACATCGCGTTTGGAACAAGGTGCAGTGAATCGGCGGGGACTTGAAAGTTTGATTACTGCCGGAGCATTCGACTCACTGAAGCCGGAAGAGGTTTTAACTAATTTATGGAGAGCCAGACATTTTTCAGGAATTAATGCGGCAATATCTCACGGGCAACGAATGTGGAGTGATAAGTTAAAAGGACAAGACGGTCTTTTCGGCATACAGGAAGCAAATGCGGCAGGTTTTGAGGTCGAGTTGCCGGTTGTACCCGAATGGACTCAAAAGGAGCTTTCAAATCACGAAAAAAATGCGGTTGGGTTTTATCTATCATCTCATCCCTTGGACGAGTTTCAGGGAGTTTTAAGAGATCTGCAGATACTAAATATTGCAGATTTTGAAGAGATAAAGCCTGGAGACAAAATTACGATTGCCGGAATTGTGGTCGGACTACAAGTGCGTCATAGTAAAAAAGGAAACCGGTTTTGTATTTTTAGACTGGAAGATCAATCAATCGGTGTAAAATGTTTGGCATGGTCGGAGGCTTACACTAAATTTAGCGATTATCTGAAGGAAGAAGAGTTATTGATTGTTGACTGCAAAGTTGAATCTACCGAGGGACAGGAAATAACCGTTATATTGGAGAACGTCAGGAAACTTACTGAAGCTGTTTCTCTGAAAGCACAAAATGTTTCAATAAATCTACCTGCGAAAAATCTTAGCAAAGAATTTTTTGAAGATATATTTCAGATTTTAAGCCGGAATCATGGTAAATGTTTAGTAAATCTGAGTTTCACTCTGAATGACCATTTATTCCTGAAAATTCATTCACAGCCTCTGAGAATCCAAGGTTCAAATCGTTTGGAAGAAGCTTTGAGGGAGAAAGGCTGTCAAGTGAATTGGCATCTGTAAAAAATAATATGAAGACTGAAAAAAAAGAGGCGTTTAAAAGGGTTCAGACGGCGCGACATCCTGAAAGACCTTATACGAATGATTTAATAAAAGCTATATTTACTGATTTCAGTGAAATACACGGTGATCGAAGATATTCGGACGATCCGGCGATAATTTGTGGTTTTGCAAAAATCGGTGAAAAAGAAGTTGCTATTATCGGTCAACAAAAAGGACGTGATATTAACCAGAGAAGATTCAGAAACTTCGGTATGCCGAAACCCGAAGGATATCGTAAAGCTTTGCGCTTTATGAAATTAGCCGAAAAGTTCCAGAGACCTGTGATTACCTTTATTGACACGCCCGGGGCATATCCCGGAATTGATGCCGAAGAGCGCGGACAGGCGGAGGCAATTGCTTTTAATTTGCGGGAAATGGCAAGCTTAAAAGTTCCGACCATAGTAATTATAATAGGTGAAGGCGGTTCAGGAGGTGCTTTGGCAATTGGGGTCGGTGACCGAGTTTTAATGCTGGAAAACTCGGTCTATTCGGTGATTACACCGGAGGGGTGTGCGGCAATTCTGTGGAAAGACGCGGGAGAAGCCGAACGTGCTGCCGATAGTCTGCGTCTGACGGCGGATAATCTATTGGAATTAGGTTTGGTAGATGAAATAATAAGTGAGTCTGCAAATTGGATAATTGAAGACTCTACACCGCAGAAAAATTCAGATAACGAACCGAACGGTTTTCAAAGTGCGGCAAAAGTATTGGGCGATAAAATTTTGACAGAACTGAAAAATATAGAAAAATTATCTGTTTTCGAACGATTGGAATTGCGTTACCAAAAATTTAGAAAAATGGGTGAATTCAATTCGTAAGGTTAAAAGAGGGAATGAATCAGTAACAGGACTTATTCCCTCTTTTATATATATTAGAACGGAATATCGTCATCTGAAGGAGTTGCTGATGAGCCGGATGATGATGTTTCGGGATCATTAAAATCATCAACATTATCACGCGGGGAATCCGTTGACATTTCATCGCCGCGACTACCTCCGAGAAAGTGCATATCGGTAGCAGTTACAACTAACGTAAAGCGATTGTTGCCATCTCTGTCTTGCCATTCTTCGACTTGCAGGCGACCTTCAATATAGACTTGTTTGCCTTTGGTTAGATACTTCGAGGCATTTTCGGCGAGTTTGCGCCACAGAGTAATTTTATACCAAGTTGTAACATCCTGATATTCACCGGCTTTATCTCTCTTGCGGTCATTAACGGCAATTGTAAAATTACAAACTGCGTCGCTTTGCGGGGTATATCTTAATTCCGGGTCTTTCCCCAGATTTCCTATTAAAATGATCTTATTAAAAGACATTAAAGTTTTTCTCCATTTCGACTATTATTTTTTATCAAACTTTTTCGGGTTCTAATCTCATCTACTAATAACTGGATTTTTAATTGAAAGTAAAGAATCTCTTTACTGATTTTACCGAAAAATTGTCAATATATTTTTACATTCATGGGACTTTTACACAACTTAACCGAAAGAATTTTTTTTGCTACTCTTTTGCTATTCTTTTTGACAGCTATTATCGGTAGAATTCCGATTTACTCTCAAAATTCCATTGATGAGGTTGTTGACTGGACACTTCCCTTTAACGGTTGCCATAAGCTAATTTCAGATAAAAAAAATATCGAGGATGTCGCGTCTGATAATGAACTAAATTTGTATCTAATAACTTCAAACGGATTGATGCAATCAGTCAACTCGAAAAACTTTAAAAGCAACTGGGAAATTGATCTGGGTTCAAAGGTTATCTCAAATACTGTGATTGGAGAGAAAAGTGTTTACATAGCATCGAAGTCTGTTGAAGTTGCCACTGGAACCGTTTTGAGATCGGTAAGTAAATTAACCGGAGTAACTCTCTGGCAGATAAGTATAGAAGCTACTGATGAAATCTATCTAAGTAGAAATGATCAAATCTTATTTGTTTTTTCGCCAATTTATATAATTTCTATAGATATAAAAAATGGTCAAAGAAACTGGAAAATTTTACAGAATTCTTCAATGAATCTCTTGTCCAAAAACGGTCTGGTGGATATTTTAGAAAAAAATGAAAAGGAAAATATAGAAATTGCAATTCTGAGGAAAAGAGAAATTTTTGAGTTGAATAGAGTTGACAACCAAACTGTAACTGAAGTTCTAGAGAGTAAAAATTCATTTATCATTGGAGACAAATTGGGCAATATCTATTCATTAAGTAAATCAGGTACCAAGAAGTTTTGGAATAGAAAAACAGGAGGCGAAATCACAAGTATTTCTTACATCTATGATAATAAGGTTCTTATATCATCTTTGGATAACTTTCTATATCTATTCTCAATCGGTGACGGGTCATTGATTTGGAAGAGAAGACTCCCCTATAGAATTACCATAAAACCTTTAATAAAAGGTAGTATTGCATTAATCGTAAGCTCAGGAAGCCAAACACTTTTTCTTATAGATTTACAAAAAGGTAAAACTGTAAACCAGATCTCTTTAACAGGCACATCTTATTTTGCTGGCAATGTTTTAATGATTAATGAGTTTATAGTAATTGAAACGAATGGCGGGATTATCGCGTTTAGCCAGAAGGCTTGTTAAAAAGTAGGAAAGAGATTGTCTGAAAACTTTCAGACAATCTCTTTCCTACTTTTTATATTCTTTTTTTAATGACCATCGGAATGCTCGAGCATCATTGCGTAAATCTCGTCTTTAAGTAATAGTTTCTTCTTCTTAAGTGTGGTTTCTTCTATCATCTCATCTTCATTTGGATATGTTAATTCTCCTAGCTGGGATAATCTTTTTTCATAATTTTGGTGTTTTTGTACGAGTTCCCGGAATGTTTGATTTTCATTAAACAATTCATCGTGAACTGCCTCGCTTACTGAAATGTCCATATCTTTGTGCTCCTCACTTATTGAAATTTTTTACAATTTTGATGATTAAAGGAAAATGCTTCAAAACTGTAACAATAATGTTATATCACTCTGCAAACTAAAATCAAGTTCCTCAAACCTTTACGAAATTTGATTGTCATGATATTTTCTTTCTCATAATTACCGCACTTTCTTCGGATTTTGATAATAGTTTTTTCTCTCATCAACTACAACAAATTAGTTCTAATGATTTTCTATGTTTTATTATTATCAGACGCAATATCTTTAAACACTTTCATTCCGATGCATTTGGCAAGATTTTTTCCGGCATTTTTCACTCTCTTCAAATCAATAATGTGATTTAGTTTGTCATTTTCTGTGATATACTCGTAAAATTTTTCATTGGTAACTATCCAAAATGGGGATTCTCTTGAAATAAATGCACAAAAGTCTTCATTGTTGATTTTAATGATTTGATATACTGCTTTTTTAAAATTATTTTCGTTGGAAAAACTTTCAAATGTTTGAATAAAAATATCCCGATTATTATTTGAAACCGCCGCAACAACTCTTCCCTTTTCAGTTAAAGTTTGAGCAAGAGCAAATAAAATTGAAACGCGTATAACTTTACTTTCATTAAAAGCTTTACCGAGTCCCAGAGCGGTTGCCAGACCGATTCTGATTCCTGTGTAGCTTCCAACCGAATCCGATACTGCAATAAATTTTATATTGTTCTTTTCAATACTGTTTTTTTTTAAAAGGTTTGAGATTTCATCCAATAAGTCCTCTGATTTGGAAACAGACTTCTCTCCGACCCAATAATCAACCTCTTGACCATCAATTAAAATTGACAGACTGCCGCCTTGGATCGCTGATTCAATCGAAATAATTATTTCGTTTTTTTTCATTCAGAGTTTGAATATGAAACAGTATATTAAAACTTGAGTCTTTTAAACATATCACGGATTTGGTAAAAAATTCTGGTGCGGGCATCAAAATCTCCTTCACAATCAATCGTTGCGGTTATAGCGTTTGGCGGAAATCGTTTCCAGAGTTGCTGAATCAGTGATTTATAATTGTAACTGGCAATTATTAAAGGTTCCAGACGTAATTCCTTTTGCCATTCGCTTTCGACTTTTTTTATTAGCCATCGGGGTAAATCTTTTGCTTCTTCTTCAATCGGAGTATTGCTCAAATCCAAACCGAGATATTTTTGTGTCAAACCGATTGTGCAGACAATCCATCTTCGTCTTCTCTTACTTACCGAATTTAAACAGCGGTCCCAATCAAAATCAGCCGGACGATTTTCTATGATATAATAAATATCCCAGAGTTTCTCCCGATACTCACCGCCGTCCGTCAGCCAATGCACACAGATCACCCGCAGATGATCTTCCGGGCAAAGAACACGAATTTCAGTATCATCGAGTTTTATTATTTCTGATTTGGCAAAAAGATTTGCCCAGGGAACTGTGTCAAGATGTCGGAGTTCCAAATGATAATCTATTAAAATATCATCAATTTCTAAAGACTTAGACAAAGATTTGGCTCTCGGAAAATCTTTGTCCGAAAAAACCAAATCTATATCTAAGAAGTTTCTTATTTTATTTTGTGGATAATATCTGGCAATTGAGTAACCTTTGATTAAAACAGGCTCAATTTCAAAGTTTCTAAAAAAATCAAAAACTTTCTTAATATAAAAACAATCTAAACTAAATTTGATGGCATTCCACTTATCAACGGACATTTAACTTAAATTGTTTGTAAAATTAAGATTGAAGCTACACGCATTAAACAGTACATACAACAGTAGCACCATTTGCTCCGGCACATGTCGGACACGCTGCCGGACATCCACTTGGCATTGTTCCTACAACACAAGTCGCAATTCCACAAGAAACATTAGCATATGCACTCTGTGGGGCAACCAGAGATGAAATTATAGGCAATGCAATAATCGAAGCAAGACCGATTTTTTTAATAACTTCCCGTCGGGATTGTCCTTTGAAATCCGGCTTCAAACCGCTTTCCATCAAATTCAAGTCATTTAATTGATCTATTGCCAACCAAATAAAATCATCGTCAACCTTATTGCCAGATTTATTGATAAATTGTTTTGCAATATCGCTGATGGTAGTTTTCCCGTCGCAATGTTTCCAAACAATAGCGGCAGATTCGTTTAAGCAGTGTGCTTTGTTGGTTTCCAAATCATAAACCAACACTTCATTGTTAAGTTCCTGGACAACCAGACTGTTTTTTCTAGCCACAGGTTTCTCTGAATTATTCATAGATTTCCTCCGAAAATATTATATCCTTTTTTATTAGGTAAAGTTTAATTTTGAAGTTTCTTCAAAATAAGTAATCAGTATTTTGGCAAAATGTAGAGCTTCGCCTCTTTTACTTTTGGCGATTATGGCACGACTTAATGATTTATTCAAGACAAATAATGTAAATTCCGGTTTATATCTTATTGGAATCGTTTGAGATAAAATTTCCAGTATCCCTTGACCGGTAGATATTTGTAACGGATCCCACAAAGCATCTTTTTCATATTCTGTTATCAATACAAGTCCAGCCGGAATCGGTTCCGCTCCAATCGTGCCGAATTGTTTGGCACAAAAGTCTGTTTGGGTAAAATCACCATCTGTTTCTCTGATCGAAATCATTTTCGGATAAGGATGAACATAACCTTCTTCATCTAATACAGCATATTCATCAGAATAGTAAGAACAGCCGAATTTAACCAACTCTGCCACAAGTGTAGATTTCCCTTTGTAAGATTCCGCCGGAATAATAATGGCTTTTCCCTTCCAACCGACAACTCCGGCGTGAATAAACACTTTGGATTCAGCATATTCGGCGATCTTTACCCTCATATAACTAAAAAAAACAGGCAAATATCTTTTTTTATCATCAACGATATACGGTTTCTCACCGTCAATTTCAATTTTATACTTCTCTTTTCCGACAACCTTGATAGAAAATCTACGAGTAGATTTTTCATATTCGGATTCGAATATTTCGACCGGAAAAGTAAGTGGAATTTCACTCTCTATTTCCTTAAGAAGAAATTTGCGGTTGGTCTCGATCCCGACCTTTACTCCATAAATAGTCAATCCTAGTCTATAAACTCCCAAAACTACTCCTTTTTATCCGTTTTTTTGTAAATTTAACCAGTAAATTAACAGTGCTGTGATTATTATTGAAACAAAACCGTAAATTATTGTTACAGATTGATGCGAATAACCTTTAATAACTAATCTTTGATAGAAATGCTCCCGGTGAGCTTCCCAAACTTTTTCTTTTTTCAAAAGTCGTTTAATGAATGTGTAAACCGAATCAATAACAAAACAACTCAATAAACTAAATCCGATTAGAGAAGATAGATTTAATTTCGACTCTTTTTGCAAGAGAACCGGCATAACCGCAAAACTATATCCTAAAAATGCACTACCGACATCACCCATAAAAATTTTTGCCGGTTGCCAGTTATGTAATAAAAACCCCAGACTCGCAAATGCTAGAATTCCACCGTAAACAGCGACATCATTTATGCCCAGAAACTTTCCGACAATTAACCAACCGATACCCGCCGTTACCGCTTGAAGTCCGGCGATACCATCTATCCCGTCCATAAAATTAAAAGCATTTGTCATCCAAACGATCCAACAAAATGTAACAAGTGCGCCGCCAAAACCTAGATCAACAGATCCCCAAAACGGAACATAAACCTCTTGCCAGAACCCCGAATTCCAGATGACAAGAACCGCCGCCATTGAATGAACTAAAAAACGCCAACCGAATGAGATTGAAACTAAATCGTCAAACCAACTAATTAGGGCGATACACACCGCTCCGATAAAATAGCTCCAAACAAAGTTTGTCTGGAGGAAAAGCACACCCAAAGCATAAAATCCAAGTGAGGTAATGACAATTATCAAGCCACCGCCGCGCGGAGTCGGTGTTGTATGTGAACTTCTTTCATTCGGAACATCAAAAATTTCCCGCTTTGAAATCCACTGCCGCAGCGTCTCTACCCCAAAATAAGATAAAAAAAACACCGCAGAAAAAAATAATACTTCAATCACTTTTTATTTTTATACCAATTTACTTCAAGCGCAATTGATTCCGCTACTGAAGTTTTCGGTGTAAATTCATAGACACTTTTTATTTTATCTGATAAATATACATCTTCGGCTGTCCATTTATTAATTGTTTCCAAATGATTATTGAAAGTTTTAATTTTACTGATCTTATATCCGGTCTGTAAAAACTTTTTTAAAATTTGTTCGGGGATAAATATTTTCGGCACCTCTTTTCCAAGATTTTTGGCAATTTCCGAAACTATTTCATTTATTTTCAATGCCTCCGCCGAAACATTGAAAACTTCAGTTTTTGTAGTATTTTTTTGCAAAACCGCCAAACAAGCCCGTACCACATCACCTTTATATATCAAGCTTTTGGAGTTTTCCCCTTTTCCAATCCAAATAAATCTTTTTTTATCAATCGCTTCAATTAGGCGGCGAACATTGCCGGCATCACCTTCTCCGATGACTGTTGCGGGACGCAAAATTGTCAATGAAATTTTATTGTCTTCGCATATTTTGCAGGCGACCTTTTCTGCTTCAAGTTTGCTTTCGGCATAAAATCCAAATGGCTGACATTCAACATTTTCGTCAATTCCCTGTTTGTAATTTTTTACTTTTCCATAGACTGAAACAGAACTGATTAAAATTAAATGTTTCGCATTAATTTCTTTAGCCAGATTACAAACGTTTTTTGTTCCGTCAACATTTACAGTATAAAAATCTTCTTTTTTTGTTTTACCAAATTGATGAGCCAACCCCGCACAATGAATTATTACATCAACTTCCCCAATGGTTTGCAAACATTTTACATCTTTTTCATCAGCAATATTTACTTTAAAAAAATTATCTTTTTCAGATCTGTCAACCACATCATTTAACTTTCTATTGCCAACCTCTATTACTTCTACATTAGATTTTAACAATTCCAAGACAATTTCTTGCCCGATAAATCCTGTTGCACCCGTTACTAAAACTTTCATTTAATTTTCATTCAAATTACTTTACGTTATCAGACGCGCTTAATATAAAACTCGTTTGTATTTCAAAATAGCTGTCTGCAAAGAATACTTTTCTAAGGCTGATTTACGGGCATTTTCACATTTTAATGGCAAAGTTTCGCGTTCTATGTAAATTTGTTGAATCGTTTCAAGCAAAAGTTCTTTTTCACCGGGTAAAACATTCCAACCAACCGAATCTTCTTCAACAACTTGTGCAAGTTCCGAGTCCTTTTCCGTCAGTGCTAAAATAGGTTTTCCGGCGGCTAGGATATTATAAGTCCGGCTGGGCATCGAAACTCCCCACATTTTTTTGACCAGTGAAACCAGTGCAACATCACACGCATTCAAAAATATGTTTTGCTCGCTTCTCGGACGTGGAGCAAGAATTGTTATATTTTTTAAGTTTTTTTCTTTCACTTCTTTAACCAGCCAAGATTTTTTTACACCTGCACCCAAAAATATGAATTGAAATGTTTTATCATCTTTTAACTTTTCCGCACACCATACGATACTTTCCAAATCATTTGGATACCCCATATTTCCCGCATATAGAAAAACAAATTTATCAGTTAAACTTAATTCTTCCAACATTTTATTTTCAATACGCGAAGCCGGTTCGACTTGCTCAAGTTCCGCCCAATTCGGAATTGTTTCAATTGTAATATCGAGACCTCTGACTTTTTCTCCGACAAGTTGTTTCATATCCCGACCGACCACGATGATCTTACTCGCGTATTTATAAAGCCAGCGATTACAAAACCGCAATATTCTTACAATTAAAGAGCTTTGTTTTGTTTTTCCGGCAGCAACCAAAATTTCGGGGTAATTGTCGTGTATTAATAAAACATAATTTGCTCCGCGAAACAGAGAGGCAAAAGCAACAATAAACGGAACGCTCGGCGGATTTGTCACGACTAAAACTTGATTCCCTTTTTTAAAATGAAAAATTGCCTTAAAAAATATCGATATGCTGAAAGTCAACATATTTATCAAGCGAAAAAGAATAATATTTTTATCAAGAGTCGTCCCGTATGCCCGGAAAATTTCGACGTTTTTGTGAACTTCCGATTTTGGCGCACGCGTGCCGCGTGCCGAATAATTGGGCTGTCCGCACAAAACCTTGACATCAAAATCATTCGCTAACCCTTCAGCAATTCTAGTTAAATAATAACCGGTCGAAGTTTCTTCGGGGTAATATAATTCCGATACAACCCACAAAGTTCTTTTTTCTTTTTCAATTTTCTCTTCCACAAAAAATATTCAAAATCCTTCTAACTCGAATGTTTTCTGAAACTTGTATAACCCAAAATGATTTTACTGACCGTTTGAGCAACATTTTCAACTAAATAATCCGGCGGTGCAGTCCAATTTGCCGTTTGAGAAATTGCCAGTTCGACACATTTTAAAATAAGTTCCGGTTCTGCTCCGCTCAAAACATTACTGCCGCATTCCAAAGTTTCCGGTCTCTCGGTAACATCACGCAAAGTTACGTTCGGAATGCCGAAAATCGCGCATTCTTCCTGCACAGTTCCACTGTCGGTCAAAACCGCTAAGGCATTTTTTTCCAATTTCACAAAATCAAAAAATCCCATTGCTTCGAGTAGAACTATTTTATCCGAATCAACAACTACTTCAAATTTCTTTAATTTTTCCGCCGTTCGCGGATGAACGCTGATTAAAATCTTTTTACCGAATTTGTCGGCTACGAGCGAAAAACCTCTGAAAATTTTCTTTAATCTTTCCTCATTATCAACATTTTCCGCTCGATGAAGTGTAACCAGAAAGTATTCGAACGGATTTACCTTGAAATTTTCAAGCGATTCGCTATCTTCAATTTTATCTGCAAAGCTATCTAAAACTTCCTTGATCGGATTTCCTGTTACTAAAATTCTTTCTCGTTCGATGCCTTCATTTACGAGATTTTCCTTACTTCTTTGCGTGTATGGCAATAAAACTGCACTCGAATGGTCAATTATCCGCCGATTGACTTCTTCCGGGACTCGATTATCAAAGCATCGGTTTCCGGCTTCCATATGAAAGACCGGAATTCCTCGGCGGGCGGCAATAAGTGCTGATAAAGCACTATTTGTGTCACCTAGAATCAGAATTTTTTCCGGTTTATATTTTTCTAAAATTTCGTCGGTTTTTGAAAGAATTTGTCCAACTTGTGCACCAAAAGTTTTGGCTTTTATACCAAAATGAACATTCGGTGTTCTGACTTCCAAATCTCTGATAAATATATCACTTAAACTCTCATCATAATTCTGTCCGGTGTGAACCGTGATATGTTCCGAATGTTGATCGAGAATTTTCATAACAAGGCTCAACCTGATAATTTCGGGTCGTGTCCCGAAAATTGTCATTATTTTCATATTGTTTTTTTGGTATATTTATAAAAAAATTAATCTCACTTTGAATACAGTTTTTTATCTTGTGCCATTTTCTTAATCATTTCATTCCAACTTTGCGGCTGAAATCCGGTTATTTGTCGAAATTTTGAAGAATCGAGACTTCGATCTATTTTAAATTTTTCATCTTTTTCAAGTTCGACTTCAATCTGAAAATATTTTTTAACTAAGACTAATAAATCATATTTATTAATCGGTTCGCTTGAAATATGATATAACCCTTTCAATTCTGGATGATTTAACATCAAATCAGAAAGAATATCGGCAAAAACAATTGTCGGAAACCCTGAATATATTGCATTTGAAAAACCCCTGATTTTTTTACCTTCATTGGATAAAAACCATTCGATCAAACTATGCGAAGTTTCTAATTCTCTACCAATAATCGAAGTTCTTAGAGTCAGATGATTTCCTTCGATAACTTCGCCCAGATGTTTGCTTTTTCCATACAAGTCCCTTGCATTGGGAAAATCTTCTTCGGAATACATTCCTCTTTCTCCGTTAAAAACACAATCCGTACTGATTGTAATCAGTTTCGAGTTAAATTTATCGGCAATTTCCGCTAATTGGTGAGGCAAAACGGCGTTTATTCGTAACACTTTGATAATTTCTTTTGAAACCGGAAGTTGTTTGATTATGCCGACACAGTTAATTAAATAATCGGGTTTTATATTTTCAACGACATTTGAAACCTGCTCGATATTTTCAACATCTATATTTTCAAATAACTTTTCTTTTTCAAAAAGTCCCTTTTTTTCAACTTTACTGAAACTTCCGCGAACTGTGGCAAACACTTCAAATCTATTTTTGAAAACTTGATAAAGTTTATGACCTAGCATTCCGCTTCCGCCTAAAATTAATACTTTCATAAAAAAATTTCTGTTAAAGTAATGTGTGAAAAGTCTGCAAACTGACTTTTCATGTAATCTTTAGAAGCACAAGCCCAATTATTATGTAGTTTGCGTTATCCTTTCTCTGTCTTTAGATAAACTGTAATCCAAAATCATAATTGTATCTTGTTCGACTTTTTCATCCTTTAACCAATCAACCGCAAAACTTCGTGCGTTACTTGAAGTTTTATTATATTCTTCATTATTCATCGAGATACACAGATTAATTGTGTTTATCCAATCTTCTGGATTTTCTAGGGTTAAATCCCATCCGATGCTTTTATTTTCTAAATCCAACCAAGGCGTTCGATCACTAATTACCAAAGGACAACCGGCGGCTAAGGCTTCCAAAAAAACGTGACCGAAATTTTCCGATACTGTAGGTAATATAAAAAAGTGATATTTTA
>JBBSAX010000112.1:0-16148 GCA_038251885.1 Pyrinomonadales bacterium
AAGAACGGCAACTTGCGGAGTTTTTGCACAAATTGAGATAAAATATATAGTGTTAAATCTATGGCTAATTTGTTAAGTAAGATCAGGAATAAAACATCAGTTCACCTATAAATTTCAGGCGAAATCTGAAATTATCTATTGCTAAGTTTGAATAAAGCAAATATAAAAAATGTTATGGATGATAAACCGGAATTTGAGATAAATTTGGATAGTAAAACTAAAACCACTTTAATAGGCGGATTGCTGATTATGGGCGGAGTCGGTTGTTTTTTCCTGTTCTTTTTCAGTTCTTGGGTCAACGCCACAAGAATTTCTTCGCCGACTGCGACGACTGAAGGAACAACAACGAATTATACACCGGCGGTGTGGGTATCTGATACGAGCCAACAAAGCGCAAGTTGTTCCGGCATCTTCCGCGCAGAAGGCAAAACTTACCCTTTTGTCAGCACTTGCGGGGGTGATATTTTCCAGTCCGGCGATAGACCGGGTGATAAAGTCGAAATCATTTACCAAACGACAGACCCTTCAAAAAACTACGTCAACCGTAATAGTTTTTTCAATTGTGTGGGAATTTTAGGTTTTCCGCTTCTTATCTTCGGGTGGCTTTTAATACGCAAGAGAAAGAGTTTGGCGCAACCAATTTAACTTTTTTCAACTAATTTATTCTTTCACAATTTTTTTTATTATTTTTAATTTAATGAACTGTCAGCAATTCATTCCAGTTTGTCGTGTAACTTTGGCTTTTTTTAGTCTGCTTCATTTTCCAACTGCCTTCGGTTTTGACAGAGGCGAATCTCACGCTGTCTTTCCCGAACTTTCGATTTTTTGCATAAAAAACCTCTCAAGTCAAACAAATATTGATTTCTACTGTGCAACAATGTATAGCACATAATACACGCTCTTAGCTAGAGTAAAGTTAGCGGCAATTGAAAAGCGTTTAAAAATAAATTGGTTTATTTAGAGTTTTTCGGCGGTCTGCCGGGTTTGCGGTCTGTTTTTTCGAGTCTTTGAACCTCACTTTCAAGAATGAAGTTATCACGTCCAAACTTCTCGGCTTTAATAGTTCCTTCACTAATTAATTGTCGAACCCTGTCAGGCGTAATGCCCAACCTTTCACCCGTCTGTTTGGTAGTTAAATAACTTTTCATTACTTACATTTATACCATACCAAAAAACCTTACGCAATAGTATGAAATTCGCCTTTTTTAACTTGATTTAATCCCTACGTTAGCGTATGATTTAATTAGTTGGAAACAACTTAAATCAAACTTTATTGAGGAATTTACAATGATTAGATTAACCGCAGAGAACACGCAACGCGCCATCGAGCGATGCAAGCAATTAAAGCCGAAAGTTCGGTTTATTAAAGATCGTTTATTTGTCGTTAATTCGGCGAATAACTCGAATGTCTATCACGTTAATTTCGATGTCCGAAACGGTGAAAAACTCGGACAATGTGAATGTAAGGCTTCGGAAAAAGGTCTTGTTTGTTATCACTTGGTTGCCGGAGCAACGGCAAACATCTATCGGCAAAGTTTGAAACGTCAAACGGCATAAACGCGAAAGGCTTTCCTAAACCGCAAAGCTAGGAAAGCCTCTCAATCCAATCAATAAAAATCAACTGGAGATTTTATGAATATTTTAACACAGAAACAAACGGACGCGAAAGCGGACTATCTGCAACAGCAGTTAGAAAAAACCATCAAAACATACAAAGCGGCTTCAAAAAGCGAACGCCGTGCGGCAATCAGGCAAGTAGATTCATTTCTTGAAACTTTATCGGAAGATCAGCAAACATTTTGGTTAAAGTTCCGGCACAGACTCGAACAAATGAATGAACTTCCGACGATGGATATTGATACATTCAACACGATTTATCTAGGTAGCAATTCAACGCCATTTCCCCGCTAATCTTAAAAAATTAGGCAAAAAATCTCGGATTGAAGAATCAGTCCGAGATTTTTCTTTGTTAAGTTTAATAAAATTCAATTTTTAAGGGACAGGAGCATCCATTTCACGTTCCATAACAACCATATGCTCATCGCGGCTAACCATCCCAACGATGGCAAATCCCGCAGATTGTGCTTCAGTAACTTCTTTTTGAAGTGTGGATGTTCTGGTTGTGGCAAGTAATTTATATTCGTATAATTTTGCAACTTGGGGCGGACGCTCCATAATCATTACAATTTCAACTCCACCTAATAGACCTTTTTTTGCAATCATCGTGCTTGGGATAAGACGAAAACCACCATCTGCGGCTTCATTAAGTTCCTTTTGCATTGTGCCTGTCCGGGTTGTCGCCATAAGTTTATATTTATATGGTGCTTCGACAGTTCCATCGCGCGATAAAAATACAGCCATTTCTGTTCCGCTTGTTGGCGATCCGACCAAGATTCTGTAACCTTGAGCTGATATTTCATCAATTTCTTTTTGCATTGTTGATGTTTTAGTTGTCGCCAGAAGTTTATATTTTTGGTCTGAACTGTCTTTTGATGACTGAGCGGAAATATTCCCCGCCAGAGTCAAAATCACGAGGGACAAGACATAAAAGTATTTTAATTTCATTTTTGATTTCTCCATTATTTTATTGTGAAAGTTCTTTCATCTTTTGCTTAACTGATTCAGGAAACCGCCAACTAACTTTTCCTTCCTTGCTATAAATTCCGACGAATAAATCCAATTCCAATAGATTTTCGGCAAAGAGCGGTTTTTTATTTGCATCCACTAAAGGAAAAGACACCCAAAAAACATCGTAATCATAGTCCCGACGTGAAACACCCGCTAAAGCCTTAATTTGTCGAAACTGTGGGGATTTTATTCCGGCAACTGCACCTTCCGCACCCGGTTGAAAACCTTTCGGCTGTAAGAACACACGCCAGTCAAGCGGAATAACACCTGAACCTTCGCGGGGATCAATTTCCACTAAAACCACAAGATCACCTGCCTTTTCAGCTTCAGAAACTAATTTTCTTGTATCATCATCACTTAAACGGTTACGAAGTTGCTCAAGCCGCGCAGTAGCTCTTATTACTTCAGGTGTCATTAATGTTGCCCGAAGTTTATAATTGATGGCGTGGTCAGTGTGAATAACTCTAAAATCGAAAGCACTTCCCGCTTTGCTGCTATCCCGCATATATTTACCGATACTTTCCGCTTTGGATGCCGACCAAGATAAATAATCTTCTTTATCATTCTGTGCAAATAAATTGCCTATCAAGCAAAATGTCATTAACACCAAAAGTTTTGATAAATTGCGTGTTGTTTTTAACATAAATTGATTTTTAATTGTTTGAGTGTTCATTTTAATTCTATGAGTTAAGAATAAATCCAATTAGTTGGAAAAATTAAACTAACACAAATTTATATGTCTTGCAAAATAAATCTGATTGACTTAAATCGTGATGCAGATAATGTTTTGATCTAAAGTGGAGTAATACTTCTTAGTATTGTTGATTATGATTTAAATATTTAACGATGGAAATTTATTTTAATGCAAAAACTGATTTTGAAAAATTGTCGTAGGTTTTAGACATTTTTCCCTGCAAATTTTCTAAACGGATTTAATCTCAATTTTAATAAGGGAATAATTCAATATTTAGGTTCGGGTAATCATCCCATAAATTAAATCCCACAGTAGCCCCAATTGTTCGCTTACCAGTTACAATCAAATTTATGTTAGCTGTTTGGATGTTATAAAATCGGTAGTATCCAAAAGCATTGGTTCGAGCATATCGCCGTTCTCCGCTTGGCAAAATCAATTCTATATTTATATTTTGTAAAATCCGTCCTGAACGAAGTCTGACCTGTCCACCAATAAATACATAGTTAGGATTGTAGGTCACGGTATTATCGTTACTTGTCGAATCAAGATTTCCGTTTCCATCTGAATCCATAACGGAATTCGCCGGAATAGTAACTCTCAATTGTCCCCTAGAAGCAATATTTAAAATTATTACGCGATAAGTATTATTCTCCTGCGGACTTAAAAAGGTTCTTGCTCTGGAAGTATCAGCAGTTGAACCCGCAAAGGAAATATCACTTGGCTCAAAACCATTTACAGGCTTACTAAACACAACCGTAAATGAAATAGGCAAAATGGTAGTTGGGTCTGATTGATTAGATTCCTGATTTATGGTGACAATCGGTGCAATTTCGTTTATTGCATATAGGTTGTGATTAGCAAAAACTATAAATGCGATGAAAATTGGTGTTAATTTTTTTAGCATAAAATATCCATTTTTGAAATTCTATTTCTTATTGGGATGGGTGTCTAGTTTTTTATTGGAACAATTGAGAATTAATTTAATTAATTGAAATGAATTTTCACTTTATTATAAAAGCAGATTTGATAAATTTTCTTTTTTTATTGAGTGATTCTTTGAAAGTCAGATTTTAAATTGTGGGGGAATTTGTGGGGGGACTCTGCTTGCAAGCAGTTGCACGGTATAACAAGCGTTTCACATAAACTATTGAAATACTTAGGCTTGCAACGAAGTGCAACTTGGTGCAAAATGCTCTATAAGAACCGCAAAAGCTTTATTCATCAGTTCGATTCTGATCGCCGCCTCCAACAAACATCGGGTTAATTCTGAATTCTCAAAAATTACGTTTTTGCCACTCACCTTAAATCAACCATATAGCAGAATTCCATTTACAAAACTTTCCTCGCCTCATTTATTGCTTTGCGGGCTTCATCAAAAGGATTTTTCAGGGCGTATAATTCGCTGTATTCCTTAACCGCGAGATTATAAACTTCGTAAAGTTTCTTAGAACCAGGTCCAGCTTGCTCTGGTATTTTATCCCATTTTTCAATCGTATTTATTTTTATCGCAAATTCTTCAAGTTCCTTGGAATCCTCAATGTTCTCTATAATATCAATTAGTTCATCAATAAGGTCAGCCAGTTCCAAAACAATATCTGGAGTAAGATTCTGACGATCTTCTCCCGATGGTCCCGTGATTAGAGAAAATGCCGGGGTGAATTTGTATGGATTTTCGCTTTTTTCGTCACGTATTACAATAGCTACATCAACACGGTCAGTGTCTGAAACCTTATTCGGTTTATTCTCACAATCGTGCTGAATCATTTTCATTTTCTCGCCGTCGCTAAAGTAAACTTTAAATTTATGATTTTTGAGTGAATCGAAACCGCTTACGATTAGGTGAATATTTCCGAAGTGATTTTTGCTCGCAGCAACCACACCCTTTAATTCTCTTTTTTTTGATATTTCTTCTTTTTTCTCATCCAATTTTGATATTTCTCCTTTTTTCTCATCCAATTCTGGTGTTAAATTTTTTTGTATATTGAACGCGGAATAATAAAAACTGGCGAGTTGATTCCATTGCTTCCGGGCTTCTTCGTCTTTAGGATACGCCTCACGGACAAAGCTGGATTTGATAATGAGTTTATCCTTCCCTAGAAGTGAAGTGAATTCAGAAGATTCTGATGTGGATTTGTTGAGTGCTAAAATTTCTTTAAATCCTTTGGGTTGTTTCTTTAATAAATCCTCGTTTTTCTTAAACCATTCAAGAATTCTTTTATAAATATCAGATAAAAGTATTTCTTCTTGACTATCGAATGTTGGATTGATTCCATTGCGGTTATACACACAATTTGTCAGGTAAATTTTTCTAACATTTTCGTTTTTGCATAGTCGTTCAATTACCTGGTCGTCCGGGTGACAATAGCTGTGGTTGGCGGCTGAGATGAAAGCCGCATTTGGAGTTATTTTTGAAAGGAATGTTTCCGATGTGCTGTGCTTGCTTCCGTGATGACCGCACTTGAATGCACAAACATGTTCAAGTTCGAGATCGTCTTCATAATTTGAAGTGAGATCACCGCCAAGAAAAAATTTAAATGTCCCGAATTTGAGAAGGAGACCGATACTATAATTGTTTTCTTCTGACCAAATCTCCCCATCACCCACATAGACACATTCGATTGTCGGACACTCTTTATCCATCTTATTGCCTATTTGAATATTCTCTCCTTTTTCTATGGTTTTCAAATTATCTCTATAATTTTTCCTGAAAGTCACGATTTTATCTTCGTTTTTATGGGCAGTTGAACTTCTCTGATAAACCTTTCCATCTATACTCAGAAACTTAGACAAAGGGATCAAACCTTCCATATGATCGGCATCGTAATGTGAGCAAATAATCGTGTCAATTTTTTCCACCTTCAAAACAACAAGAGTCGGAATGATGGTTGCTGATGCAAAATGCAAGCGACCACCATCAACTAATAAGACATGCTCGTCTTTTCCATTTTTGCGATACCGTATAAGTGTAGATTCCCCTTGTCCCACGTCAATAACGGTAATCCACAACTCTGTCTTATCGTTAATTGTGGTCTTGTCTATTTTCTCAGAGGTAACAAAACTTTTAATTGTAGAATCTGATTTCTTGAATTTGTCTTCTCCCTCAAAATCTCCTTTACGCTTCATTTCGTTTCTCCAATCTCATCATGAGCGCGTCGAAGTGTTGAAAGCGTGGCAGTGTCGGGATCACCGGTCGCAATCATTTCAGAATTTAACTGAAAGGAGCGAAGCGCGGTGCGGGTGTTTTCGTCTAAAGTGCCACTTTCCGGGCAATCATAGCCGAGATTCCGTAATCGTTGTTGCATACCGGCGATGGTATCAGAGGGATCAAGCATACCAATTTCGAGTATTCGCGGAGTTTCTTCACTACCGACGAACAGACGAATTTCCCTCGTTGAAGGCGGCACAAAAACCTCAATTATCCCGTTGTCGTCGGTTGAATCTTCAATAACCAATCCTTCAACCTCCATTCGATAATTCAGGTTTTTTCTAGGCTGTCCGTTAAGAAGAAGTTGTAGGCGGTAAATCGCGGGAACACCGCACCGACGAAAACGGTGGCGCAAACCCGTTGCAGACGGCACTGCTTTGAGTCTGAGTTCCGGTATATAGACATTATCGTCTTCCGCGAGAATATTCATGTTGTCGCGCAATTGGCGCAATTTATTATTCTCAGGATGGTACCAAATTGTTCCGAGAAAATGTCCGGTATCATCTGCCAAACTTGCAACACTTTCTCCTTTGATCACTTTATGAATTTTGCCCATTTGATTCACTACCCCTATTTTTTATACTGTTATTAGTCCTTCACTATGTGAGTTCGATAGTTCGGCATTTCTTAGGAGGTTATTCGTCCAATTAAATAATTTATTAAGCCAACGACTTTGCAGCAACAGCTTCAATAAATTGCCAAGCTTCTTTGTCCAGTTCGGGGAAAGTCACCTCACATTTTCCTACCGGATTACTTTCAACCCGCACCCAACCATTTTGATCGAGATTTCCCTCTTTAATACTTCCATCGGGCAAAACCACTTTATATTTTTCATTTGGAATGGGTTTGTCGTCCTCACCGACCAATTCAATTTCGATCCAATGAATGTGCTTCTCCCCTTTAAGATAAAACTTATGAACTTGATTGGTTGGTTCCTTTACCTCTTTTGGCTGAATATCTGGAATAAAAAGGACATCACCGGGCAAAAGCAATTTCAATTCTTGGCGTTTCTCGCGCAAAAGCGCATTGTTTGAATGTTTCCAAACCGGGTCCGGCAAAAGATGTTTTTCTTGGATGATGCAGAAGATGCAATCGCCTAATTTAAACTGGTAATTTATTGCCATAATTAATCATCATTTTTTAATTTATGGGAGCAATGCAAGTAACTTGCGAAATGAATTACTACATAGCTAATAAATCCGAAATTCCATCAATAGTCCTCTAAATCCGCATTTTCGCGTCTTTCAAATCCATTTATGTTTTCGACAATAATAAATGTTTTTTCGTTAAATATGGATATACAATACATTATTTATGCTAAATTTCAATCAAAAAGTATAATCCTCAACATAAATTAGCATTTGAAAATCATTGTTTTTTTAATTCAACTGAAACCGCTTTTAATGAATATCGAAAATTTTCAAATCGAGGAAAATAATTGATTTAAAGATCTATTAACTTTCGATACTTTTAATTTAAATCAAATATTTTCTTTAATTTTTCCCGTTAAAAAGGTATTATTTTCAACGGGTACCTTTTTTATCAAACTCATCTAATCTTGCTTTTCAACTTTTCTTTTTTCGGGGTTTCTAAACTTAATGAGTATTTATTTATCTACTTTTGAATCGGTCACAGGTTTGCCTGTTTTTTTTGGTTATATCTTTTTTTTTATAGTCGGCGCGGCATTCGGCAGTTTTCTTAATGTGGTGATTCACCGTGTTCCGCTGGAGGAATCTATCGTTTTTCCAAATTCTGCCTGTCCGAAATGTGATAAACCGATCAAAGCCTTCGATAATATTCCGATTTTGAGTTGGTTAATTTTAGGCGGGAAATGCCGCAATTGTAAAAATCCGATTTCTCCGCGTTATCCGGCGGTTGAACTTTTAACTGCTTTACTTTTTATTTTGGTCTTTTGGCAAATCGGTTTTAATCCGTTTTTACCTGTTGCCCTAATTTTTGTGACGACAATGGTTGCGTTGATTTTTATTGATGCGGAAAATATGATCTTGCCCGATGTGATCAATTTTCCCTTATTATTTTTTGCGTTGGTCGTGCGGATAATTTTCCCTCTATTTATCAGCGCGGAGTATTTTTCGGACATCAAATTTTATCCGCTCAATCAATTTGAAAATCTACCTGTTTGGCTGGTTTCTTTAGTCGGTGCAATTGTGGGCGGATTAATTGGCGGCGGTTCGCTATGGCTGGTCGGAAAAATCTGGAAGGTTTTGCGAAATGTTGATGCGATGGGTTTTGGAGATGTCAAAATGATGTTTGCCGTCGGTGCATTGATCGGTTGGCGGTTAGCTTTTTTATCAATTTTTCTCGGAGCATTCACGGGCGCGATTGCCGGAATTTTTTTAATTTTCCGACAAAAAGAAAAAGATTTTCAAGCTCAAATACCTTTTGGAATATTTTTAGGAATCGGTTCAATAATTGCGGTTCTTTTCGGCGAACCATTGATTAAATGGTATTTTGCCACATTTGTTCCTTAAAACAACACACGAACGAAAAGTATCGAACGTTACTTACGAACTGAGGTTCGCGTTCCGCATTTTTGAGAACAAAAAAACACTTCCGACTTGATATTTGAGGCATTATCTTGCGGAATCCAAACTCCGCATTCGGCACATTTTACCAGTGGGGTTTCCTTTAAACTTTCACGGTTTTCAAACTGCTTTTCGGCTTTTTTTTCAGACGGTTTTTGCAACGATTTCCATAAAAAAATCGCCGCATTTATCTGCTTTCGATAGCGTGCCGTAATAAACACGACTAGCAGAAATAGCAAAAATAATAACACTAACCACTTCATTTTGTTGATGTCCGATTATCTTTTTGTAATTCTTTCAGCAAATCAGCCAAATATGGATTGTTTGGATTAATATCTTCGAGTCTTTTCAAATAAGTTTCGGCTTCGCCGAATTTTTTTTGACTCAAATAAGCCTGAGCAATTACTTGCAGAGTTTTTTCGTGATTTGGATTTTCTTTTAAGGATTTTTCAAATTCGACAATCGCTTTATCAATTTCGGGCGGATTTATCAGATAAAAAGTCAAACCCAAATCGGTTAAGACATCAACATCTTGGGGATTTAGTTTTAAAGCAGCGTCGTAAAATTCACGCGATTTTATAAACTTATCATTCTCTTTGATTATGTATCCAATATCAAAATTAGTATTGCCGAGTGCTACTAAGACATCGTAATCATTTGGGTTTTGTGCGTTGGCGCGTGATAAAAGACGGGAAACTTCTCCTAGCAATTCGGCATTTTGCTTCATTGCGGCGTAGCGATAAAGTGCAAGCCCAAGATTTTTTTGGTAGGGAATATTTTGCGGATTTTGGTCGGCTTCAGCAATCCTTTTTTTTATTTCTTCATCGGATAAAGTCGTTTCATCGGAAGATTGCGGCGTATTTTCACTTGATTGTTTCTCATTTTCGCCGCGAAGCTGATTTATTTCGTTTCTGTTTAAGGCGTTTGCCACTAGAAAACCCCCGATAAAACTAATAATTACAGCAATTAATGTCAGTATGATAAACTTCGTGTTCATACTTTAAAATTCTATCAAAATTAAACACATCCTGCGACAATAACTATTTAATCAAAACTGAAACACTGTAATATTTTATTAGATACGGGGATAATTATTTTATTATTTCTGAGAGTAATTAGCCCTTATCTTCATCAGACATTAAATAAGGTAAATCATCTGCACGGCGGCGCGGAAGCGGGTCGGTGGTGCGACGGCGCGGGATTGTCGTATCATTACGGCGGTCAACGCTTCCGACCGGTAGTCCTTGACCGTGAACGGCTTCAACTAAAATTCTTGTAATTTCTTGTGAAAGCGTGCGATGTTCTGTCGCCGCTCTTCTTCTTAATGATTCCTTTAATTCATTAGGAACATATGCACCAATGAAAACCCCTTTACGGTTTGCCATAAAATAAAATTAACTCCTTCGTTTTTAGTAAATTAAACTTGGTAAATAAAATAATTTTGCCCTGCAATTGAAATAAATCTGTAAGCCGAATTTTGTGCCTTGAATAATCAAGGCGGCAATCATTCATCTAGGCGATTTGTTGCCAAACCGCTCAAGCGACCTACCCGAATACGCCGTTCGGATTGCTCCGAACGATAGAGCGGGCAACTCTAATTTTACGTTTTCCTATTTGGTCTTGCACCGCGAGGAGTTTACCCAGCCGCATTTGTTACCAAACGCGCCGGTGCGCTCTTACCGCACCATTTCACCCATTACCTTTTGCAAGGCTGGTTTGTTTTCTGTTGCACTTGTCGTCGTTTAATAATTAAACTCCCGGACGTTATCCGGCTCGCCGCCCTATTGGTGTTCGGACTTTCCTCTTAAAAATTTAAGCGACTGCCCAATTTATTTCGTTTGCAAGGCAAAAACATATTAACAAAAAATGTTCAACATTTACAATTATAGTTTATTCTTTTTATTCGAGATTCTTCTTAGAAGTTCAACCGTTTTATAGCTACTTCGTAATTATTACCATTATTACTATAATTTAGTATTTAACTTCTATCGTATCACCGGCTTCAATTAAAGGATCGGGAATTTTTCCATCTTTAATTTCAATCAAATTATATTCCGTGGGTTCAAGCAAACCGTCCTTGTTTTTTCGGCGAATTATTACGAATTTTATTTTTGTTTTGATTAATCCGCCGGAAGCCAAAATAGCTTGTGTTAGTGTAATTCCTTTGTAAAAATCTTTTTGACCATCAACTTTAACGCCGCCGATGTAATAAAACTGCGGAACTTGGACAACAGGTTTTGGTTCGACGAAATTGCTGAATTCGACAATATCGCCCGGAAAAACCAAAACATCTTCATAATTTACCAAATTTAAATCAAAGGTTTCGGTAACGGAGTTTGATCTTCTGATTATCACGCGATTTGCATTTGGTTTGACAATTGCTTCAGCTCGGACAACAAATAAAGGAATTGCTTCACGTTGAAGAAACTTCTCGCCCGGTTTTTCAACGAGACCTAAAACCGCGATGCTGTGACTGGAATGTTCTCTGATTCTAACGGTAAGCTGCGGATTTTCAACGACTTTTATATTTTCTTTTAAATATTCTTCGATCTCATCAGTTGTCAGACCTTGTACGAAAACAGTTTTTCCGGCGAGTGGAAAGTCAATCGTTCCATCATTCAAAACGGTGAAATAAGTCGTGCTTCCCGACGGTGCATTTTGTAAACTTATAAACAAAATATCACCAATGCCGACTTTGTAGATTTCAGTTGGTGAAAGTGCGGCTTTGTTTGCACGCTTGGCAACTTCTAAAGTTTTCGCAGCTACCGAACGGCTTTCAAACTCAACGGGTTTCAATTGTTCATTTTCAGTTTTATTGTCCGCATTTATTTCAGTATCTGTTTTTTGATTTGAGTTAACAGATTGAACATCCTCTACTTTCGGATCAGCATTACCTTGAGATTCTTTGGTTTCAGACTTAACTTTTGTTTTTGGATTTCGAGAATAATCAAAATTTATTTTTTTCGGGGTTTCAACTGGAGTTTGTGCGGACACATTTCCAAAGATTAGAAACAAAAAAACAAAAGTTAACAAAAACAGTTTTTTTAGCAGAGTTTTATACATTATTCTATAAAGTTTAAAGATAAATTATTTTATTGAAATTACGGTCGAACAATTAATTATCAAAAAAAGTAATAAAACCAAAATTAGGCATTATTTTTGATTAAGTAAGAGGACAAAATAATATTGAAAATCAAAGGCAGAAACGCGAGTGCGAACGAGCGTGTCATTGCTTTAAGATGCGGCTTTTGCACGCTCCTTTGCAGTCGCGTTTCTACCTCTCGATATTAAAAATTATTCTGTCCATTTACTTACAACGAATAATTACGCTGTTGACAATATATATTATTAAAACTACGCAGATTTTACTATTTTTTTATTTTTCCGGAAAAATTATTTTATCGGCAATATTTCAGGGCTGAAAAGATGTGACCATTTTTGACTAAAACTCGAACGAACAAAGTGTTCTATTTCTTCAGTTGTGCGTAGTTTTTTAATATGATTGGCAATGTCTTTGGCTTCTTCAAAAGCAATCCCTGAAACAGTTTTTCTAATACGCGAAATCGAATTAACATTCATACTTAATTCCATTGCACCGAGTCCGATTAAAATCGGTGCGTAGAATGGTGAACCTGCCATTTCACCGCAAACGACAACTGGAGTATTAACTTTTTCAGCTTCTGTCAAAACTTTTTCAATTGATTTTAAAACAGCCGGATGGAGAGTTTTAAAGCTGTCAGCAACCGATTCATTATCGCGGTCAACCGCTAAAAGATATTGAACAAGGTCATTTGTCCCCAGACTTAGAAAATCAACTTCCTTCAATATTTCTTCAACCGTTAGAACTGCAGAAGGAACTTCGATCATTGCACCGATCTTCGGGTTTCCGAATTTTATATTTTTCTTTCTTAAATAATTTCTCTCTTTTCGCAAAATTTCTTTAACTTGAATTATTTCCGCAACATCCGAAATCATCGGCAAAACAATATCAATATTAAATTCGACAGAAGCCTGCAAAAGTGCGCGAAGTTGGATTCTAAATTCTTTAATATTCGACAAAGCAAGTCTGATTCCGCGCAAACCCAAAGCCGGATTTTTTTCTTTTTCCGTCTTTTCTTCTGCTAATTGGTTAGCACTCAAATCAAAGGTTCTGATTCTGACCCCTTTTTCACCGACTAATTTGCCGATATTTTTGTAGGCTTCGAGTTGTTCGGCTTCGGACGGATAGCCACGATATTGATTAAATAAAAATTCCGAGCGAAATAAACCGACACCCTGAGCTCCGAGTTTTTCTGCTTTTTCATAAATACTATGTAAATCAAGATTGGCGCGAATGATTATTTCTCTACCATCTAATGTTTTGACAATTCCACCGGAAATGACGGCATTTTCTATATTTACCTTTTGAAAATTGGCTGCCGCAAGTTTATATTTTTTTTTGGTTTTACTTGTTGGATTTAATATTACCTGTCCATTATACCCGTCAACAATAACATCATCACCGGTTTTTACACGGCGCAAAACATTTTTAGTCCCGGTAACGGCTGGCAAATTCAGTTCTCTTGCAAGAATAAAAGTGTGCGAGGTCCATCCACCATTTTCTGTAATTATTGCCTTCGGTTGACTTTCCGTCAATTCAATTAATGTTGAGGGTTTCACTTCTTTCGCCACAATAATCGAATCTTTTTTTAAAGAAACACTTGATTTTCCGCCGCCGCCGAGTGAATTCAGCAATCTGTCTGAAATATCCTGCAAATCAATATATCTGTCTCTCAAATGCTCGTCGGAAATGGTTTTATAATTTGAAATATAACCGTCAAAAATAATTTTAACCGCCCATTCTGCATTGACTTTTTGTTCCTTGATTTTATTTTCGATTTTTGAGATTAATGATTTATCTTCGAGAATTAAAAGATGAACTTCAAAAATGTCGGCTTTTTTATCATTTGTAAGTTCTTTATTTTGAAAACTGATTTTTTTTAACTGCTTTTTTGTCAGTCTAATTGCAGCTAACAATCGCCTGATTTCGCGTTCAATTTGCGATTCTTTAATGTTCAAACGATAAAATTGACGAGTTTGACCGTGAAGACAGACAACCTTACCGATAGCAACGCCTCTGGAAACAGCCCGTGAAGTCAGCCTTATTTCGCCGTTGTTTTTATGTGATGGGAAATTTTGATCTTTTTTATCAAATACAATCATTAATTTGTGTAAAAAAATATTCTTTTTTTACTAATACGAAATGTAAATCCAGTTTCAGATATTTATATTAAAACCACTGCCGCCACTACTTTGAGTTGGAAAGAAAGGTTTCAAAAGTCCCGCAAAAGCACTTAAATTTCTGGTTTGAATCAAAATTTCGCCGGGACCGGTAAATTCGGCAACCATTCCTTCGCCGCTTAGAAAACTTCTAAAAAAACCGCTTTTTGCAGCTTTTCGCAGATTGTATTGCATCTGACCTTCCCACGCAACAAGATGTCCGGTGTCCACAACATATTGTTCGCCCGGACGCAATGTTTTTCGATGAATTGCACCGAATGAAGAGATTAATAAAAGTCCGTTTCCGGTAACTTGAAGCAAAAATAAACCTTCACCGCCGAGCCATGATTTTGCGCCGCCGAATTTTGTATCTACATTCAAACTCACATCGCCGGCTAGATATGAACTCGATTGAACCATAAAAGTTTGATTATTCATCTCGATTCCAACAACATCGCCGGGCGCGCCGGGCGCGAAAGTTACTTCGCCTGCACCGCTTTTTGCGGTGAAAGTTGAAACAAAAGCCGATTCACCGCCAACAGCACGTTTCAACGCACCAAAAACTCCGCCCTTCATTTCCGAATGCAGATCAATATTCGAAGACATCGAAACCATCGCTCCGGCTTCGGCGGAAATTGATTGTTCGGGTTGAAGATTCACGACCGCCAGAGCAAATGATCCCGGATGTTTAATTTCCCAAGTGTAGCCGCGCCCTTGTCCACGCCCGTCAGCATCAATATGAAATGCTTCTTGTCCTTTATTTTGTTGATTTGCGTCATCCAGCGGCGGATTTTGTGGTTGTTGTTGATCTTGGGGTTGCGGATTTTGCTGTTGTGCCTGCATTTGAAAACCGCAAGCACCGCAAAATTTAGCATTAGGTAAAAGCTGAGCATTGCATTGCGGGCAATTCATACCTTAACTCCTTTCGATTTTTCCACAATTAAGTTGACTGCGTCTTCCGCTGAATCTGCAAAATCAAGAAAATAAAGATCTGATTTGCTAACCACAAGATTGCTTTCCCAAGCGTTCACTACTTCCTTCCAACAATCGCCCAAAAGCACTAACGGACGTTTTGTTAAAACCCCGGTTTGCAATTTGTTCCAAACGAGCGAAATTTCTGTAACCGTTCCCATTCCGCCGCGAAGCGCGATAAAACCGACCGACCGAGTGATTAAATTTTGTAAACGGTCGTAAAAATGGTCAGTGGCGACTTTATCGGTTAAATAACGATTCGGTTCGGATTTGAATTGATTCATTACAATTCCGAAAACTCGCCCGCCTTTTTCTCGCGCACCGCGTGAGGCGGCTTCCATCACGCCCAAATATCCGCCCGTGCAAATTGTAAAACCGGCTTCGGCGAGCATTGCACCAAGCTGTTTTGCCTGTTGATATTCTTCCGAGTTTTCAGTGCAGCGAGAACCGCCGAAGATCGTAACAATTTTATCTTTTGAAGTGTCTATCACGTCAGTTAGTTTTCCATTTGATTGGTTAGTAAATATTACTTTTTAATTATATACGACTCTGCAAATTAGACAAATTACACAGATTCGATTACTTCTGCTTCTTCCGGCGTTAAATTCCCAGCCTCGTGGATTGCTTTTGTTGTATCGGTGAAAAGCAAAATTACACTTCCGCCTATAAAAAATATTATCAGAGCGAGAATCGCCTGCCGAAATGAGCCGGTTGTACCGATTATAATTGTGAAAAGTAGTTGTCCCATCCATGAAGTGCCTTTTTCGCTTATTTCGTAAAGTCCGAAAAAAGAAGATTCTCGTCCGACCGGAATCATCTGCGAATAGAGCGAACGCGAAAGTGC
>JBBSAX010000113.1:0-16004 GCA_038251885.1 Pyrinomonadales bacterium
TCGCTTTCGCTCAAATCATTTTCCTGCATCACATCAAGCGGCGTGTCGGACTTTAATTGAATAATGACTTTTTGAGTTTCATCACTGCGGAAACCGTAACTGAGATCATCGGATTTTTCCTGCAAATCAGGCGAAATCTTGGTGCGGGGTTCATTGTCATCTCTTACAACAAGTTCCTTTTTGGCAGAAACTTCATTTCGATTTGAAGTCTTTTGGGCAACAATGGCAACGCCGCTCAATTGAAGAAAGAAAGCAAAGAGTGTAAAGGTGGCAATTGAATTTTTTAATTTAATTAGGGGAAGCATAAAGGAAAAACCTCATTAACAACATAATTTTCAGGCGAATTACAAAGAATCGCACCAATTTCCAAAGCAATGACTGTGCCAAATCCTTGATAAATTGCTAAATCTATGTAAATTGGTAAGTTAAGTAAAATGACAAAGCTAAATATTACAAGTTATATAAAATCAATTTGACCGAAAGTGAAGTTTAATTAGTCAAAATGAATGGAGATTTATAACTTGTTTATTGTGTCTGTTTTGATTTAGCTGCTTATAAAAAGTAATGACATAAGAAACTTCAATCACCTTTTGATAAATTAACAACAACACCAATCTTGACGTAAGACGCATTTCTGCAATACCTTAATTCAATAGTTTTTCCAAATAAAATTGCATTCAAACAAAAAACTTATTAAATGACAGAACGAATACACCGCGAAGTCATCGGCGGACATTTACTCGTAATCGGCGGCGCGGAAGATAAATATAACGAAAGACGGATTTTGAAGAAATTTTTGTCGCTCGCGGGCGGCGAAAACGCGCAGATTTTGATTGTTCCGGTCGCTTCGGATTATCCCGAATTTGCTTCGGATGTTTATACACAGGCATTTCGCAAATTGGGCGTGGCGAATCCGCGTGTGCTGCGAGCGACTTCGCGGCAAGACGTTTTTAATGCAAACCCGGACGAATTACTCGACGGAATCACCGGAATCTTCATGACCGGCGGCGATCAAATGCGGCTTGCTTCTATCTTAGGGGGAACGAAATTCTCACAAAAGATGCGGCAAATGGCGCAAGAAACCAATGTAGTAATTGCCGGAACAAGCGCGGGTGCAGCAGGAATGTCAACTTCGATGATCGTGCGCGGCGAATCAACTCCGCATCCGCAGAAAGATTCAGTGCGACTTTCGCCCGGACTCGGTTTTTTGAAAAACATCATAATTGATCAGCATTTTACGGAACGCGGACGTATTTCGCGCCTCATCACTGCGGTTTCGTATAATCCCTACAATTTAGGAATCGGAATTGATGAAAATACCGCAATTATTCTGGATAATGAAGGAATTATGGAAGTTTTCGGCGCGGGAACTGTCACGATTATAGATGGTTCGGAGATTTCTTATAACGAAATTGCCGAAGTCGGCGATCATCAAGCGTTCAGCGTCTGCGGTGCAAAAATACATATTTTAGGCGACGGTTTGATATACGACTTTTTCAGCAGAAAACCCGTCTTGCCGACGAACGAATTTTTACTGCCGGATATTGAGTAAAGTCAATCGGTTTCATTTTTTGAAGACGATTTACTTTTCCTTAACAATTATCAAAAAAATGTGTAAAAATAATCATATTTTGTAACGTCTTATAAATTGCCACTAGCTTTAGCTAGTGGATAGATAAAATAAAATCAAGCGGCTTTAGCCAAATATCTGAAAATAATATTCCTTCTGGCTTTAGCCTAATTAAAAATATATGCCGTGGATAAAAGTTTGGCTTCATTTTGTCTGGTCAACCAAAAATCGTGAACCTCTTTTGACCGATGAAATCAGATACAAAGTTTTTCGGCACGTTAGGGAAAATGCGAAGAAAAAAGATATTCACATTGATTTTATCAACGGTTATAATGACCACGTTCACTGCTTGATTTCTCTCGGCGCAGACCAAACGCTGAGTAAAATTATGCAGTTGATAAAAGGCGAATCGGCATTTTGGATAAACAAAAATAATCTTTGCAAAACTAAATTCGGTTGGCAGGATGAATATTTTTTGGCGGGGTTGGTGATTCAATGCTTGAGAATTCACGGAATTATATTGCTAATCAGGAAATTCATCATCGGACAAAAAGTTTTGATGATGAATTTGAAGATTTTTTGAAAAGAGCGGGATTCGAGAGGTTTAAGGATGAAGAAAATTAGGCTGAAGCCGAAAGGAAAGTATTATTTTTTCAGATGTTTGGCTAAAGCAGCTTGTGGGCTGTTAAAACTAATCCACTAGCTAAAGCCAGTGGCAATTTATAAAAACATTTCCAAAGCATTATAAGTTATCTTTTGCACATTGTTAAGAAAAGCTAAGATTCTAAATATGAAAATTCAAGAAATAAGAACATTGCGCGGTCCGAATTATTGGAGCGGTTATTGGAAAAAGTTGATTATAATGCGGCTCGACATCGAAGATTACGAGCAGAAGCCGACTAATAAATTAAAAGGTTTTTACGGGCGAATGAAAACCGTTTTGCCGACTCTGCAAACGCACGGTTGCAGTTATGGCGAAGAAGGCGGTTTTTTGCGCCGCGTCAAAGAAGGAACCTGGGCGGGTCACGTCATCGAACATTTCGCGCTCGAATTGCAGACGATTGCCGGAATGGAAGTCGGCTACGGCAGAACGCGCGAAACTTCTGAAAAAGGAATTTACAATGTCGTTTTCGCTTATATGGAAGAAGAAGTCGGACGCTTTGCCGCCCGCGAATCCGTCAAACTTTTTCTCGATTTGGCAGAAGGCAGAGATACAAAAGAAATAATCACTGATTTTATCGGCAAAGTTCAGGAAATGCGCGAAATCCGCGAAGAAGTTCGCTTTGGTCCTTCGACGGGTTCGATTGTCGAAGAAGCCGAAAAACGCAATATTCCGTTTATTCGTCTGAACGATCAATCGCTCGTTCAGCTCGGTTACGGCGTAAATCAGCAACGAATTCAGGCAACCACCACCGACAAAACAAATATGATTGCCGTTGATATTGCGGGCAATAAAGACGCGACGAAAAAACTTCTCGGTGAAATGGGCGTTCCTGTTCCAAGCGGTTACAAAATCCGCGAAGAAGACGAATTAGCCGCTGTTGTTGACCGAGTAGGTTTTCCGGCTGTCATTAAACCGCTCGACGCAAACCACGGCAGAGGCGCGACCATCGGCATCGAAACGATGGACGAAGCAGTTACGGCATTTCATAAAGCGAAAGATCATTCGCGCTACGTAATTGTCGAAAAATTACTCGCCGGCGCAGATTTTCGCGCTTTGGTCGTTAATAATAAACTCGTTGCGGTTGCCGAAAGAACTCCGGCGCACGTCAAAGGCGACGGCAAAAGCACGGTTCAGCAATTAATTGACAAAACAAACGCTGATCCGCGACGCGGTTACGGACACGAAAATGTTCTGACGCAGATTGATGTTGATGCCCAAACCGAAAAACTCTTAAAAGCAAAAAACTACACGCTCGAAACTGTTATTGAGAAAGACGAAATTCTTTATTTGAAAACGACCGCGAATATTTCAACGGGCGGAACGGCGATTGACCGAACCGACGAAGTTCATCCCGAAAACGTCTTTCTGTTCGAGCGAATCGCGCAAATTATCGGTTTGGATGTTGCCGGAGTTGATGTCGTCGCGCCAAATGTTTCCGAACCTTTGACCGAAAACGGCGGCGGAATTATCGAAGTCAACGCCGCGCCCGGATTTCGTATGCACCTCGCGCCGAGCGAAGGAATCGGTAGAAATGTTGCTGAACACGTCATTGATATGCTTTTCCCTCCCGGAACTCCGGCGCGTATTCCCATTTTTTCGATCACCGGAACAAACGGAAAAACGACGACGACCAGATTAATCGCACATATTTTAAAGGGTTCGGGCTGCACGGTCGGTTTTACAACGACTGATGGAACTTATATTCAAAATAACAAGATCGTTTCGGGCGACAATACCGGACCCGTTTCGGCGCAATTGGTTCTGAAAGACCCGACGGTTGATGTCGCAGTTTTAGAAACGGCACGCGGCGGAATAATTCGTTCAGGTTTGGGATTTGACAATTGCGATATCGGAATTGTTATAAATATTGCCGCCGATCATTTAGGACTCAAAGATGTCAATACTTTGGAAGATTTAGCTCGTGTAAAATCGGTCGTGCCGCGCAGTGTTTCCAAAAAAGGTTTTGCCGTCCTAAATGCCGAAGATGAACTCGTTTACAAAATGCGCGAAATGGTTGACGGTTATTGCGTCTATTTTTCGATGGACGAAAACAATTCGCACATTCAAAGACAAGCCAGACGCAATCGTGTTTCGTGCGTTTTTGAAAACGGCTATGTCACGATTTTGAAAGGACAATGGAAAGTGCGTGTCGAAAAAGTCGCCAACATTCCGCTGACTTTTGGCGGACGCGCCGAATTTATGATTCAAAATGTGCTGGCAGCAACGCTCGGATGTTTTGTTCACGGCGTTTCGCTCGAAGACATTCGCAACGGTCTGGCAACATTTAATTCCGGCACGGCACAAACGCCCGGACGCTTGAATTTTATCGAGATCGGCGACGTTACGGTCTTGATGGATTACGCCCACAATCCCGCCGGATTGCTCGGTTTGACGGATTTTATTTCAAAAATGAATTACGAAAACCGCACGGTCGTTCTCAACGGAACAGGCGACCGCCGCGACGATGACATCCGCGAATTCGGTAAGATCGCTGCCGATAATTTCGCCCGCGTGATCTTGCGCGAAGGCAATTATCTGCGCGGACGCTCGCTCGAAAATATGTTCGAATTGCTCAAAGAAGGAATTGCCCAAAGTGCAAACAAACCCGACGTAAAAATAATTCAGGACGGTCGCACGGCAATTCATACCGCCATAAAATCCGCTAAAAAAGGCGAACTCGTCGTTACATTAGCCGATCTTGTAACAAAAGATATTGGTTATGTTCAGGAATACCGTGATGAATATTTGAAAAGTTTGATTGAGAGATAGCGGACTCGTTTCTACTTTTTATTTTCCGTCAGGCGCACTATTTCCAAAAATGCAACTGGATTTATAACTTTAAGAAAACGAAAGCGTTGGCGAAATTCCTTTGCTTCGATTGTTGGATCGGTCGTTAAATTCAACAAATCTTTATCTCGGCTGACAAGATAATCGGCTCGGACACGGGCGGCAAGATTTATGTAATCTTCATCGTCAACATCTCTCGGTAAATGAAATTCGTGGGGAACATTTTTTACAAAAATAACAAAATCGTGTAACTTTTCGAGAAATGCGTCAACGGCTTCATCGGTTAATTCGGGAAGATTTTTCCGCACAACAGGACGCTTCAACACTTCGGAAACTTCTTCTAAAATTGCATCACTGGCGTAAAGAATTATTTCGCCGTTTTCCGCCAAACGCAAACAAGCCGCCGCTACACCTTTTGAGCTAGCGGCGGCTTGAAGATAGATATTGCAATCGAAAACGGCTTCAAGTTTCGGCATTTATGTTTTCTTTCGTTTTTTTCTCGCGTTTGAAACTTCTTTTCGTGCCTGCTTGAAAATGCCGTCCAATTCATCTTCGCTCAAACCGCTTTTCTCAACGGCTTGCCGAATAGGTGCGAGGGTTTCATCCAAAGTCATCTTTTTCGCCTGTGTTTCGACAATATTTTTTATGTAGGTTTCAAAATCCTGTCCGCTGTCTTCGGCACGTTTTTCCAAAACATTCCCGACCTCTTTCGGCAGACTGATTGTTACTGTTGTCGTTTCCATAACTCAAACCTCGATTTATAAAAATTGTAGCATAATTGCCTAACTTTCGTATGAGAAAATTTATCAGTTATTTTCCTGAAAACAATGATAAAATGCGATTTGAAGTAAATAATATGCAAACAATTGATCTACAAACAACAGAAGATAAGTTTTTGATTTCGATTGATAAAGATTCGATTGATAAATAATTTTTATTAAATTTGATTGAAAAGATTCGGCTCGAATCTCTCATTCGCAAAGCGGATTTTGATGAAAGCCTCGAAGATTTAGGCGAAGAGATCAAAGCGGATTGGTGGCAGAAAAACAAATCTAAATTTATCAAAGAATGAAAAAGGTCATCATTGATACAAATATTCTGTTCTCATCTCTGCGATCAAAAAACTACAAACTTCGGGAAATTTTAGAAAGATAAGATTGCACTTTCTTCACACCAAATTTCTTGATGGTCGAAATTTTCAAACACAAAGAACGCATCCTGCACAAATCCACAGTTACGGAATCAGAGGTCTATAGAAATTCTCTACAAAACGCTCCACAAAATAAAATTCGTCAACGAATAGTCAATAATGCTCGGCAACTTTCTTTAGATTCCACCTAAACTAACTCATTTGCGATAAATTTCAACAATTAATTCATTTTCCGTTGCAAAACCACGATACATTCCATCGGAATTAAAAGGCAAAACTACATTTCCCGAATTATCAACTGCGATCAAACCGCCTTCGCCGCCGATTGAAGTGAGATAATTTATCGCTTCATTTGCAGCGTTTTCTAAACTCGAATTTTTATATTTCATTCGTGCGGAAACGTCGAAAGCAGTAGCGGCTTTCATAAAATATTCGCCGTGTCCGGTGCAGGAAACGGCGCAGGTTTGGTTGTCGGCATAAGTTCCCGCGCCGATAATGGGCGTGTCGCCGACGCGTCCGAATTTTTTGTTGGTCATTCCGCCCGTTGAAGTTGCCGCCGCGAGATTTCCATTTGAATCGCAAGCGACCGCGCCAACCGTGCCGAGAGATTTGCGATTATTTTTGTTAGTTGTTTGTTGTTCGTCATTCGTTGTTTTTGCCTCGTTTTCGACTTGGGACTTGGGACTTGGGACTTGGGACTTTTCGACAATCGTGTGATCGAGTTGAACAACGCCTTGTTCGCGGGCTTTTAGGAATTGCTGATAACGAAAATCGGTGAAAAAATAATCGTCTTCGGCAAACTCGACTTTCATTTGTTCGGCAAATTCGTTTGCGCCGTTTCCGGCTAATAAAATATGTTCGGTTTTTTCCATCACGAGCCGCGCGAGTTTGATCGGGTTCTTGACGTTTTTGACAAAAGCGACCGCGCCGCAATCGAGATTTGCGCCGTTCATAATTGAAGCGTCAAATTCATTTTTGCCTTCGTGCGTAAAAACCGCGCCGCGTCCGGCGTTGAAAAGCGGAAAATTTTCAAGTTCAATTACCGAAGCCTCAACCGCACCAAGCGAACTTCCGCCATTTTTCAAAATTTTCCAACCGATTTTTAAGGCGTTTTCCAATCCGTTTCGATATTCGGTTTCGAGTTCGGCGGTCATTTCCGATTTGAGAATCGTTCCCGCGCCGCCGTGAACTGCCAATGCTATTTTGTTCATAATTTCAGAGAAATAATTTACAGGGATTTACAGGATAGACAGGGATTTTAAAAACATCCTATTTATCTTGTCATCCCTGTAAATTAACTACTTTAGCGCACGAAAAAGCCTGATCGTGCCGATGATTGTTTTAAAATATTCGGTTCTTTCGACGTGCGAAAAACCGTTTTGTTCCATTAAAAGTCCGAGTCTGCCGCGCAGATTGTCGTGCGTTGTTTCAAAACCGTCAATCGCGCGGACAAATTTGGATAGAACGAACTGTCTTTTGTTGCGCGGCAAACCGTAATCGGCAAGATGAAATTCGCCGTCGGGTTTTAAAACTCGAAGAATTTCGTGCAAAGTTTTGATTTTTCTTTCTCGTGATAAATGATGAAATGCAAGTGTTGAAAAAATTCGGTCGAAAGTTTCGTTTTCAAACGGCAAAACATCGGAAAAACCTTGTTCGAAATTTATCCGGGTTTTATATTTTTCAGCCTTATCACGCGCCATATTCAAGATTTCTTCGTCAGCGTCGTAAGCAAAAATGTTTGTTTCGGGAAAGTTTTTTTTGATCGCAATTGATAAAGTTCCGGTTCCGCAAGCTAAGTCTAAAATCGTTTGATTTACCTGCAAATTCGCCTGTTTGATCAGCGCACGTTTGAAGGCGAATTCCCTGGTCGTAAGGCGAACGAGAGGATCGTAAAAGCGCGTCAAAAACTCGAAACGCAATGCCGGAAGATAATTTTTACTGCTCTTTTCCATTTATAGGTCAGAACCGTCTGCGTAAGCGGATGGTTTTAGATTGTAATCTCGAAAGATTAAAAATAAGGATTCAAGTAAATTATCTTTAAACCGCCCGCTTACGCAGGCGGTTCTGACTTTTATAACTTCAAATTTCTCAACCGCAATGCGTTTAGAATAACCGAAACTGAACTGAAAGTCATCGCCGCGCTTGCGATCATCGGCGATAAAAGCAAACCTAAAAACGGAAACAATACTTCGGCAACAGTTTGACCTTGATCCCGCAATTCATCGGCAACTTTGTTTTCATTCTGCACATTTTGGACTTTTATGGTTTTTCCGTTGATCGTTCCGCCGATAACTTATTGCGCCTGTCTGTTTTCGACGGGAATTGATTCGCCCGTTACCATTGATCCGTCAACCGAAGTTTCGCCTTCCAAAATTATACCGTCAACCGGGATTCTCTCGTTTGCTTTGACGCGAAGTTTCGCAGGCTTCGGGTTTGACGAGCATTTTGCACACCGAATCAACCTCCGTTTGAAAATATTCGTCCTTCAGTTTTTTTCGGCTTAATTGAATTGTTTGCGGTTTATTTACCGGATTTTTTTTCGCTCTTTGAATTTTTCAAGACAATTTTTCGAGCAAAAATAAAAAGTTTCGCCGCCGTATTCTAATTTTGCGGCAGCATTTTCGAGGTCAACCTTCATTCCGCAAATCGAATCGGTGTGAGTTTTTTTTAGATCGGGTTTCATTTCCGATTCGGGGAGTTTTTCCTTTCCTGTTTGAATCGGTTTTTCTTCGGGTTTTTCGTTGGCAATTTGTTGTTTGAAAGTTTCAAGACAGCCTTTTGAACAAAAAAAGTAAACTTCACTGTTTTTTTCCAAATTTCCGGCGGCGGTTTCAGCCGAAACGCTCATTCCGCAAATTGGATCAATATGATTAGCCATATTTTTATTATACAACCTTAGAACAACTCTCAAGTCAAACCTGAATCTGTTTCTGAAATTGATTCGATCAGATGACAAACCGAATGACCGTTCGGCAGACGATTTTCCATCTTTTCCCATTCGCTGAGTGCGTGTTCCATACGCTTTTGCATTTTCTGTAATTGCTTGATCTTCCTGCGTGTTGCGTTAATTCGCATTTTTACAATGTCATGCACGAGCGGACACGGCGTATTTCCTTTGTCGGCTTCGGCGAAAATGTCTGATTAAGATTTCATCAAGTTTTTCCAACTTGTGTTCGTTAAAAAATAGTTCTGTAAAAAAAGAATTTTTAGCTGGGAGCGCACGCATCCCTGCGTGCTGAGCGCGGGAGCGCGAAAAAAAATGTTTGCTTGACCGCAAGTTGATTAATAGACGAAGCTGTGTTCGCGCTCTCGCGCTCAGCACGCAAGATGCGTGCGCTCCCAGCAAAAGGTTTTTATTTTTCACAGAACATAAGTTGGATGCAATTTATTTTTTATAGGAAAACTCTATATGATAATATTAACAAAATGTTATGAGAGCCGAAAATCATTGACTTATTTCAAATAGAAAAACTAATATGTCTATACCCCTTTTCGTAACTTTGGATGACTTTCAATCATTTTCACATAAAACTTGAATAAACCATGAGGACTACAATGAATAAACAAAAAATAAAGACCAATTTAGGTGTAATTATAATTTCAATTTTTATCATTACACTTTATTCTTTCACAATTCTCGCCGCTTCAGGAGATGTTGACACATCATTTAATGCTTCGACTTACAGTTATCCCGGTGGCGGCGCAGGCAGCGTTTCTGCATTAGCAAGGCAAACAGACGGCAAAATTTTAGTTGGCGGCAGTAATTTTGAAATTGTTAATAGTCGTTTGCGAAACACTATTTTTAGATTAAATGCCGATTATTCATTGGACACGACTTTTAATCCTTCCAGAGTTACGGGGCAAATCTCATCTATCGGTTTACAGTCGGATGGGAAAATAATTATTGCCGGAGTTATCAATGTTGACGGCATTTTGGTAACAACTAAAATTATTCGGCTCAATCAAGACGGTTCGGTTGATAATACATTTAATCTACCGACTATGCCCAATACCAACTTTCCGGGCGCGATCACAAAAGTAAATGTTCGACCGGACGACAAAATTTTGATCGGAGGAAGTTTTGCTTATGTTCCTGCTTCGGGTTCTGCTGTAAGAAATGGTATTGCGCGGCTTAATTCGAACGGCACGACCGATGAATCATTTGTGGTCAGCCAGACTTTGGGAGTTTTCGATATTGAAGTTCAGCCTGACGGAAAGATTTTGGGTGCTTTTTCTTTTGATTCCCAAAACAAATTCTTAAAACGCTTAAATTCCGATGGAACATTAGACGATAATTTTAATGTCTTAATAACAACAGGTTCGGGCGGTCTTTCAAATATTAAGATTCAGTCGGACGGAAAAATTCTGATCAGCGGAAGTTTTACAAATGTTAATAATTTTCCAAGAAATAATCTTGCCCGATTAAATTCTGACGGCACACTTGATGAAGGCTTTACAGCAAACACCTCTAGTACAATTAATGATCTTGAATGCGATGTGAACGGCAAGATTTTAGTCGCCAGCAATTTTAATGTGGCTGGCGAAACGAGATTTTCTATTACCAGACTTAACAATAACGGATCATTAGACTTGAATTTTAATTTTCCGTTACCGACAGCAACCAGTCTTACAGTAAGAAATATTATGCCTTTGCCGGACGGAAGAATCATTATCGGCGGAGATGGATTTCGTTTCGGCAGAAATGGCGGACAAGTTTATCTTTTGGAACAAAATGGTTCGGTTAATCCATCATTCAATGTTTTTATCGGCAATCGCGGATATGTCTGGGATATTACCGTTCAAAATGACGGGAAAATTTTACTGGGCGGCGATTTTACGGTTGCAAATTCTACACCTAACTCAGGCATCGTCCGGTTAAATAGCGACGGAAATGTTGATACGACTTTCAATCCGAATCTGGCAATTAGTAATTTTGCCCCGATTGTCGGCTCAATCTCGGTTCAAACCGACGGTAAGATCATCGTCGGCGAAAGATTACCCGGAAGACTCATTCGCTTGAATGAGAACGGTTCGCCGGATGCGGGTTTTACCGCAAATATAGATTCAAACGCTTTCATTTATGATACGCATATCTTGCCGGACGGAAAAATAATTGCCGCCGGTGATATTAGAATTAATAGTCTTGCAAGACGTATTGCCCGATTTAATTCTAACGGTTCGCTCGACACGACTTTCCAACCTCAGCAGAATTTTCCCGACGATTCAGTATTTAAGGTCATTGTTCAATCCGACGGCAAACTGCTTATTTGCGGTGCTTTCAACCGTGTCGGCACTACTACGCGCGGACGAATCGCCCGATTAAACAGCGACGGCAGTTTAGATACTTCATTTAATCCGTTGGGCGGCGCAAACAATCTTATTTACGATATGGGAGTCCAGTCCGACGGAAAAATCGTCATTGTCGGGATATTTACGAACGTCAATGGAACAAATAAACAATTTCTGGCGCGGCTCAATCCGAATGGCACGTTAGACAATAGTTTTACGGTAAATGCCGATGCCACACTTTCAAGTGTCAAAATCCAACCCGATGGCAAAATTTTGATCGGCGGTTCGTTTGCCAATATCAATGGTTTTTCAAGTCGTGGTCTGGCTCGTTTAAGAGCAGACGGAACATTCGATCCGACGTTTAATGTCGGAACAGGAACGAACGGTCCGGTTTTGGTTTTTGAATCTCAAGCAGATAATAAACTCCTAATCGGCGGAAACTTCACACTTTATAACAATAATGAAAAACTTTCGGTTGCCAGATTATTAAATAATCCAAATGCGGTTCGGCGAACGCCATTCGATTTTGACGGCGACGGCAGATCGGATGTGTCGGTTTTTAGAGGTTCGACTAATCGCTGGTATGAAATCCTGAGCGGCAATTCTTCGGTGTCGGAAGCCACTTTCGGCATTTCCGGTGATGTCGTTTCTCCGGCTGATTTTGACGGCGACGGCAAAACCGATCTGGCTATTTTCAGACCTTCGACCGGCAGTTGGTGGTATCTGTCGAGTGTTGATAATACGCAAAAAAGCGTCCAATTCGGTGCTTCGGGAGATATTCCCCGACCGTCTGATGTTGACGGCGACGGCAGAGATGATTTTGTTGTCTTTCGACCATCAAATAATGCCTGGTATCGCTTGAGCAGCAATAGCGGCGCGGTTTCTGTTTTAGTTTTCGGCACATCGGGAGATAAACCACTTGTCGGAGACTTCGACGGCGACGGCAAATCCGATGTGGCGATTTTCCGACCTTCAACCGGAACTTGGTGGTATCAATCATCAATCAACAATGCCCAGATTGCAACGACTTTTGGAATCTCGACCGACATTCCTGTTCCGGCAGACTTTGACGGTGACGGCAAAACAGATTTTGCAGTTTATCGTCCGTCAACGGGAGTTTGGTATATCCTGAACAGTTCGACGGGACAAGCGACGATTGTCGGCTTCGGAATTTCAGAAGATAAACCCGTAGCAGCAGATTACGACGGCGACGGAAAAGCGGATATTGCAGTATTCAGACCATCAACAGGAATCTGGTATCTGCTCAGATCAGGACAAGGATTTACGGCATTACAATTTGGAATTTCGACCGACATTCCGATTCCGAACTCATTTGTTCCGTAGATTATAAAGATTAATAGACAGTTTTTCGCAAAACTGAAATTAAGGTTTTCAAAATAGGAGAATAAAATGTTAAATGGCAAATATTCATCGTTAATCTTACAGTTTATTTTGTTGGCGGTGTTGTTTTGCAGTGCGGCAAACGGCGCAGGCGAACTCGATACCGGATTTCCGGCTTCGGCATTTGGAGGACTGAGTTTCAGAGGGACAATCAATGCGATAAAAGTTCAGCCGGATGGCAAAATTCTCGTTGGCGGTTATTTTACTGAAGCCAACGGTTTTGCGGCAACTGCAATCGCCCGCCTCAACCCGGACGGAACAACCGACACTTCATTCAACTCGCCTGATTTTTTCAACCAATCGGGACTCGGTCGGGAGGTTTGGGCAATTGCCGTGCAGTCGGACGGTAAGATTTTGGTTGGCGGTAACTTACTCGGCGCGGACAACGTATTAAAACGCGGTCTGGTAAGGCTCAACTCGAACGGATCGCTCGACACTTCTTTCAATAACTTTGAACTTCCGTCCGGTTCAATCGTCAATGACATCGAGATTCAAACGGATAATAAAATTTTAGTCGGCGGACTTGTCTGCGGAATATTTCGATTAAATGCCGACGGAACATTTGACAGTATTTTTACGCAGTCGCTAAACGGCACGGGCAGCAGTAACGGCGTTGAAGATATAGACATTCAGGCAGACGGCAAAATCATCGTTGTCGGCAGAAATTTGATGCGGCGTTTGACCAACACCGGCGCACTCGACGGCAATTTTAATCAGTCGAACAGCTTTTCGCTTGGAAGTATTACAGCCGTCAAGATTAGAACGGACGGAAAAATTCTCGTTGGCGGAGATTTTCAAACCGTAAATTCCATTTCGCAAAAAAACTTGTGTCTTTTTAATTCCGACGGTTCATTCGATTCGACCTTTAGCCCCCAAGGACCCGACGGAAATGTCAGAGATATTGTTTTAAAACTTGACGGAAAAATTTTAATCGGCGGCGAATTTGTGAATTATAATGCAACTCCCCGTTTAAGAGTCGCGCAGATTAACGCGGATGGTTCGTTAGATTCTTCCGTTCAATTTAATGTAACGGGTTCAGTAGCCATAGTAAATGACATCGAACTGCAAGCGGACGGAAAACTTCTTGTCGGGCTTCAAACGGGAACGACGACTTTTACCAGATTTAATACGGACGGAACAACCGATTCGACCTTTGCGCCGATAATTACCAGAGACGGCGCGGTCAATAAAATTTTACGTCAGCCGGACGGAAAAATTATCGTCGGTGGAGAATTTGAATTTGCCAACGGAGTTCAAAGAAATTCTCTGGCACGACTTAATACAAATGGAAGTCTCGATACTTCGTTTGTTCCGGTTGTTACGACGAGTCCGATTTATTCGCTTGCGCTTCAGTCGGACGGAAAAATTTTGGTCGGCGGAAACTTCAGCATCAGAAGGCTGAACACGGACGGCAGCGCGGACACTTTTTTTGCCGCTCCGTCATACACGGTTATTTATGATATTTTGCCGCTTGCTAATGGACAAATTTTAATCGGTGGTGGCAATGGAAACAACGGGATTTTTACAAAACTAAACTCCAATGGCTCGGTTGACGCGACTTTCATCACTCCGCAGTTCAACCAATGGATTTACAAAATTCTTTTCCAGCCCGACGGCAAAATTATTGTCGGCGGTGATTTCACCGTTCCGGGTAGAAGAATCGCCCGTTTCAACACCGACGGTTCGCTTGATACTTTATTTACGGGCAACGCAAATGCGACGGTTTATGCGCTCGATAGGCAAGCGGACGGCAAAATTATTGTCGGTGGACAATTTACCACGTTAAACGGAAGCAGTAATCAAATCGGCATCGGCAGACTAAACTCGGACGGTTCTTTGGATGCGGGTTTCGTGCAGTCAACGAACGGTGCGGTGAGAACCGTAAAAGTCCAAACAGACGGCAAAATTTTGATTGGCGGAACAATGTCCGCTGTTCAGAGTGCGCCGCACAATGGGATTGCCCGTCTTAACCAAAACGGCACGGTTGACAGCAGTTTCAACACTTTCGTAAACACATCCGTCAGAGACATAAATCTTCAGTCAGACGGAAAAATATTGCTCGGCGGCACGTTCACCAAAATAAACGGTTTCTCGGCGATTAGAATTGCGCGGTTGTTCAACGCACCTGCGCTGACATTGTTTGACTTCGACGGCGACCGTCGAGCCGACGTTTCGGTTTTTCGACCTTCGGAAAACAAGTGGTTTATCTATCGAAGTTCTGACGGGCAGATTACACAGTCAATTTTTGCTCTAAGCGGCGATATTCCGGCACAGGCGGATTTTGATGGCGACGGCAAAACCGACATTGCGATTTTTCGTCCTTCAAACGGTAATTGGTGGTATCTTTCGAGCGTTGACGGCACACAGAAAAACTTTCAATGGGGTGCATCGGGCGATATTCCCAGACCTTCCGACTTTGACGGCGACGGCAAGGCTGATTTCATTATCTTCCGACCTACTGAAAATAATTGGTATCGGTTTGGAAGCACCGGTGCGGTTTCGATTATCAATTTTGGTTCGGCAGGAGACAAACCCGTTACGGGAGATTTTGACGGCGATGGAAAATCGGATGTGGCGATTTTCCGACCTTCAACCGGAACTTGGTGGTATCAATCATCAATCAACAATGCCCAGATCGCCACGGCTTTTGGAGTTGCGACCGACATTCCTGTTCCGGCAGATTATGACGGCGACGGCAAAACCGATTTTGCTGTCTATCGTCCGTCAACGGGAGTTTGGTATATCCTGAACAGTTCGACGGGACAAGCTACAATAGTTGGATTCGGATTATCGGAAGATAAACCAGTGGCGGCGGATTATGACGGAGATGGAAAGGCGGATATTGCCGTCTTTCGTCCAAGCACGGGAATCTGGTATTTGCTGAGATCAACACAAGGATTTGCCGCCTTGCAGTTCGGAGTCAGCACCGATATTCCGATTCCAAATTCGTTTATTCGATAAATTACAAAAGCAAAAGGACAGAAATTTTCTGTCCTTTTGCTTTTGTGAAATTAAACTTGTTTATGGTTGAAGGCGGAAACGCGACCGCCAAGGTGCGTGCTGACATATGGTAATCGGCACGCTCCCATGCGGTCGCGTTTACGCCCTTGGTTTTGGGCTCAAACATTAAGTAAATGCTATAA
>JBBSAX010000114.1:0-15805 GCA_038251885.1 Pyrinomonadales bacterium
CGAATTGGAAAAGCAGATTGAAAACTATCAAACAAGGCGAAATGCCAAGCAAATAAAAGTAAATTGGCAGTTCACAACCAAAGACGCACGAGTCAAATTGAAACGGCTTTATCCGTCAATACAATCTTGACTGAACACTAGAAACTGTTTCAAAAATATAACTTCCATGGTTTAGCGGCGGGCTTTGCCCATAATGTTGAAAGTTTCCGATTATCATTTTTACTGCTGATGATTAAAGGCAAAGCCCGTCGCTAAACTTCTGTTTTACCTTTACCTGTTTTTGTTGAGGTGCCTACCCAAACTACTTTGACGGTTGGTTTGTGGAATATCTCTTTTGCTATACTGTTTTTGATGATTTGGCGTAGATTTACAACAAAACGGCTGTTTGCGCTCCTTTTGCCTCTCGCTTTTATTTGGGGTTGGACTGGTTGTGTCGTAGTCTGCGCGGAAAATACTGCAAAAGATAATCACGCCGGAAGCACGCAAACTATTGAACAAAACGGCGATTGTTGCACGGACATAACCGAAAAAACGGATGACTGCAAAATAACTTTTACCTCTGCTATCGTTCAGGAACGCCAAACCGTTAAAATGCCGACGCTTACGCAAAGTGTCGCGCCATCGTTATCATTTCATTCTCCGGTTTCCGTGCGGTCTGCGCCATTACCGGAAGTCAAACAGAATTCACCACCAAACATTACATCTTCGCCCCTTTTCGTGCAGCTCTGCACATTCCGCATTTAGCTTAATTTTTCGCATTTTAACTGCCTGAATTTATCACGCTCCGTTTGGAGTGTGTGCCTATTTGTTTTTACACATTACGAAAAATACGCTTGGAGAAAATAACCAATGAAAAGATTTTATGCTGTGCTGGTGCTGATTGTCGCGCTCATTGCCGCATCTTCTGACGCGCTTGCACAGGAAACAAACACGAAGAAAAATAATAAAACTGCCGTTCAAACTACACAAATCGAAGGTCAAGTCGTCTGCTGTGCCGATTGCTGGGCGGAAAAAGATCGTCTGAAAGTCGAATACGGAACGGCTGAAGATTTATTGACGGCAAAAGGCTGTGTCGAGGGCGGCGATCCGACTTTGTTAGCCGTTCGCACCGGCGATAAATTTACGCTTTATCAATTAGAAGAAGGCAAATTCAAACTGCCGGGAAAAAACTGGCTCGAATTTGTCGGTAAACAGGTTGCGATTACCGGAGCAACGCGAAAAGAGAAAAAGACAAACATCGTTCGCGTTGATGCACTTGAAATAACGGCGGAAAGCCTTGCGGCGCGAGAAGCAAAAGCGGCTATCGGGCAAACCGTCGAATTAAAATTAAATGATCTTTTCGGTGCGGAACAAAGTCTGAGTCAGTATAAAGGGCGCATCGTTATTTTGAATTTCTGGGCGACATACTGCGTTCCGTGCCGCGAAGAAATGCCCGATCTGGCGGCGATTCAAAACGAATACGCGGCATTCGGCGTGCAGGTTATTGGCGCAAGTTCCGATGTGAGCGAAGACCGCGCAAAAGTTTTGCAATTCATCAAGGAAACAAAAGTGAATTTTCCGGTCTGGTTGGGTGCGACCACCGCCGACATGTCGCGCTTTGGTCTCGGTGAGGCTCTGCCCGGAACGGTCATTTTGGACAAAACAGGGAAAATAGTCAAAGTAATTTCCGGCATCGTCAATCAAGCCGATCTGAAAAAGCAAATTGATCTGATGCTCGGCGCGGCTGAAACCGCCGTTCCGAAGAATGAAACGGTTGCCGAAAATCGAAAGACTGAAAAGCCTGCAAAAAAGGAAAAGTCGAAAGCGTCGAGCGTTCCTTCCTGACCGCTCTGACCGGGAGAAGGTCGCGCCGTGAGCGGGACAGGAGAAAACGAATATAAATGGACGTATGGAACGCGGTTTATTCCAGACATCATCAACCGCGCCAAATGGCGCAACACTTTGACTTATCAGGTAAATTCGCGCCTTTCGGTCGGTGTCGAATACAATCCGCTGGCGGGGAAAATTTCGCCTTTGGCAAATTTCGTCGCCGTAAAGGAAACCGAAAAACGTCCGGCATTGATCTTGGGAACGAGTTCAGACCGCATCGGAACGCCTTCGGGACAATCATTTTATGCGACTTTCAGCAAAAGTCTGGAACGCCAAACCGGATTGCCGATTGCGCCGTATTTCGGCGTAACTTATGGAACTTACGAAAACCGTTTCCGTCCAATCGGCGGTTTGAACATATTTTTTCCGAAAGGCTTTTCGTCAACGATTCTTTTCGACGGCGTAAAAGTTCACCCGCTCATCAATTACAATTACGGTCGGCATCAGTTCGGATTTATGCTCGCCCAAGGTAAAAAAGCAGGTTTTAGTTACAGTGTTTCTTTTTAAAAGAAATACCTGATAAAAAAACGAAGAGATTGAAAAAAGCAAAATAAAAACTCTGGCAGAATCTGCCATTATTTGCTAATCTCTTGATTATGAATAGCGAAACCAAAGAAGCAATGACGAGTATGAACATCTCGCTTCCGTTTTCAATGAAGGAATTTATCGAAAATGAAGTGAACCGCGAAGGTTACGGAACAGCCAGCGAGTTTGTCAGAGAATTGCTGCGCGAAGCTAAAAAACGCCGCGATGAAGAAAAACTCGAAAAATTGCTACTCGAAGCCCTCGACAGTCCCGCTTCTCCGATGACCAAACAAGATTGGGATGAAATAAAGGAGCGTGGTTTAGCTCGAATCCGCAATAAGCAAATTAAATGAGCGGCATCATCAAACGCGAACAGGCAAAGCGCGACATCGAAGAATGTTTTGTTTATATTGCTGAAGAAAATCTCGATATTGCCGTTCATTTTCTTGTCTATGCCGAAGAAACCATCGAACTTTTAGCAAAGATGTCGTTTCTCGGCAGTCCGAGAGAATTCCGTTCCAATCGCTTGCGAAATTTAAGAATGTTTCATATCAAAGGCTTCGTTGAGCAATTTCTTCGATTACTTCAATTTCCATTCCTTTTATCACATAGCCTAGATTATTTGGCATAGATGTGAGAGCCATTGGTTTATTTTGAGTTGGAATGGGTGCAATAACAATATCACCACTTGCTGTATGCTGTGGACCGGCATAAAGCACACCTAATAAAATGATTCGTGATCCCAAAATTAAACCGCCTTCTCGACCTGCAAAACTGCCAAAATTAGCAAGAAATACCGGACTTCCACTTGACCCTGGAAAACACGCCATATCCACAACAAATTGTTGCTTTCCTAAATAGTCATTCTCTGGAATAGTTGCTATAACTCCCCTACGTGCTATTGCTCCATTGTTTGTTGAGTCCCAAATACCATTTGGATACCCAATCATTGTTACCTCCTCAAGAGGTAATAATTCAGAAAATAATGCCTTATTAGGAAGTATTGATTTATCCAAATGCACCAAAGCTGGTTGTGTACTTCTGCTTCTAAAATACTCATGTATTGGGGCTGCAATTATTGCACAAAGATCAACATCGGGACTAGGATGATAAATTACATTTTGTTGTGTAATCGGATAAGTTATTATTTCAAATTCCCCGGTAAGATTGCCGTTAATGTCGGCAACACTTATTGGAAGGGACACCGATAAAGCATCGTAAATAACATGCTTATTTGTGACGATTGCAGGAACATGAATACCATTTTCTTGCTTTGCGAAACTGTATGCAAAACCAGAACCTGTCGCAACATTTCCGCTAGATAAGTTTGCCTCAATACGAACAACGCATTTCATTAGCTGATCAAGTGGGTGCATTTCCATATTTTTCCCATCAAACATTAGTTAATTATATTTGTAACATCAACTAGGAATTACTTTCAATTATACAATGAACATAACTCTATTTTTCCTCACTTTTATCAAACAATCTCGTATCAGCAATATTCAAGCGGCGAGTATTTTTTCTTACCAAATTCGCACCTTCGGTAACGCTGACGTTGTTTGCGGAAAGCGTTGTTCCGGTGGCGCGTTGGAATTCGGAGATGGATTTGTTGAGAGCGGTTTGCGCTTGGAGTTCGCGTCCGCGAGCCGTTATTAGTTCGGTTTGTCGCTGTAAGACGAGATAAAATGTTGTCGTTCCGGCGCGGAATTGGCGGGTTTCGCTGTCGTATAGTTGTTCGGCTGATTGGCGTGTGGCGAGTGCGGAGGCAAGTCGCGCTTCGGCGGAACGTAATGATTGCAGAGAATTGCGAACTTCGGCTTCGATGATTTGTTCGGCTTGTGCCTGTTGATTTTTGATGCGGTCGGCTTGCACCAGAGTTCTTCCCAAATTGGCTTTTGCCACGCGATTTCCCCACGGCAGAGTTATTTGTACGCCGACTTGATATGTCGGATAATCTTGCGCCGCTAAATTTCCCAATGAATTAAAATAACCGCCGACGAGATTTGTCGGAACGGTGCTTGTCGCCGTATTTTGAGGCAGAGGCTGGAGTCCGGCGATTGTCGAGAGCAAATTAACTCTGTCGGTCAAAGCCGAAGTCGTCGCGCCGGTCGCGCGAACTGTTTGCGTTCCGGCAAGTCCTTGCACAGTGTAAGTTCCGACCAGATCAATTTGCGGTTTTGTCAGATCGCGGAAATATCGCTCGTCAATTTTGTTGATTTCAGCACTCGATTGCAATTGAGCAATTTCGGGACGATTTCTTAACGCTTCCGAAGTGGCAATTTCCAAACCGATGCGCGGTGCTTCCAGACTGACTTCGGAAACCGGCGTGATCGGACGCTTCCATTCAGGCGCGGTTCGGTCGGGAAGCATTAAAGTTTTCAGAGTATTTTCCGCTCTTGTAACATCTTCTTGCGCTGTGTAAACGCTTTGCTCAAACGTCGTGATTTGCGAATTTGCGGCGATAATATCAATCGGCGCAAGCGCACCTTTGGCGACAAGTCTTTGATTGCTTTCAAGTTGCTGACGCGCCTGTTTGACGGCATCAATCTGCACTTGCAAATTTCGCAGAGCATACGCTAAATCCCAATATGCCTGTTCGACGAGTGCGATTGTTTCGATGGCGCGTTGACGGAATTGCGCGTCCGACAAACTCAGATTCTTTTTCGCAATTTCGATCTGACGGCGATTATTATCAAACTTTCTGCCGCGAATCAGCGGTTGAACATATTGAAAAGTTAAAGCCGAGGGAAATTGCGGATTAAGCGTCGCATTCGTGTTGCTCGTAGTTGTCCGCGAGGAAGTGAAATCAGCCGAATACGAACCGCCCGAATACGGCGAAAATCCACTAACTCCCGCTGTGGCGAATATGCGTTTCAGCGTTACCGAACCGTTCGTTGCACCGCCGATGGTCGAAGCCGTCGGCGTGGTTGCGCTTTCATAATAACTTTGCGAAGCAAGTAACGGATCGTAAATTCCGCGTGCGGCACGAAGATTAAATTCGGCAACCTGCACGTCATTTCGCGTCGCGTCAATATCGTTGCTGTTTTGCAGAGCCATTTCGATGGCTTCCTCCAGAGTCATCGGCATTTGGTTCATATTGTCAACACCGATGCGTTCCGCACTCGGAAGCGGTCGAAGCGGTGCTTGAAAATCAGGCGCAATCGGCGGCGGATCGTCAGGCAAAACCGCCGGAGCAACGCCGCCCGAAGTTCCGACATTTTGCGTCGGCGAAGGTTGAATTACAGTGTTCGGATTCGCAATTTGTCCGCCCGGCGTAACGCCCGGATTTTGCGGATTTGCCGGTTGTGTAACCTGCGAATCCGTCGGGTTCGTTCGTGCCGGATTCGTTGTTTGGTTTTGCTGTGTGTTCGGCTGTGTTTGATTATTATTTTGCCGTTGAATTTCCGTCTGTTGCTGTGTTTGCGGTTCGGTCGGCTGATTCGGCGGCGGAGTCGTCTGCGGAGTTTGCCCCGAAACAACGAAAGACAAAGACAAAATCACCAAAATAATTAATGAGATCAGCTTTAATAAATCATTTTTGTTGTCAGCTTTTCGGTCAAATCTCCCGAAATCTGTTTTAATTTCTTCTGCTCGGTTCAGCATAACCATCACTACTACCACCTAAATTCGTATCTTTATTTTCTTCGATTACTTCCTCTTCATTTTTAACTTGTTTGGAAGTTCTGAACATTCCCGCTAATTTTTCATACGCGGGACGCAAAGTTGCGATTTTGAATTTTTCAATTTTTTGTGAAAAGTTTCGTCCGACGTTCGATTCCTGCGCGTCATCAAACAGCGAATAGAAAACCGGAACTGCCAGAAGCGTCAAAAGCAAACACATACTTTGTCCGCCGACGACCAAAATTCCAATCGAACGGTTTGTCGCCGCGCCCGCGCCGCTTCCTAAAGTCAGCGGAATCATTCCCGCAACAAGCGCAAGCGTCGTCATCAGGATCGGACGCAGACGGTCGCGGTTTGCCTGAATAATCGCGTCGTAACGATTCATTCCTTTTGCCCGCAGAGTGTTTGTGTGATCTATCTGCAAGATCGCGTTTTTCTTGACGATTCCGAATAAAAGCAAAATGCCGAGTGCGGAAAAAATATTCAAGGTCTGTCCGGCAATCGCGGTCGAAAGCAGCGCGAACGGAACTGAAAGCGGCAGAGTCAAAAGAATCGTTATAGGATGAATAAACGATTCAAACTGCGCCGCCAAGATCAAATACATAAAGACGAACGACAGCAGAAATGCGTAAAGAAACGCATCATATGCCCGGTTCAATTCCTTCGATTGTCCCGTAACGCCGGTGCGATATTCCGCCGGAAGATTTAATTGCGCGGCGTAAGATTCGAGTTTTTTCAAAGCGTCCGATTCCGATGTGTTTGGCGGAAGACTCGCCGAAATCGTAACTTGCCGCTGACGATTCAAACGGCTGATCGAAGCGGGACTCACTCCTTCTTCGATCTTGACAAGTTGTTCAAGATTTATCGGAACGCCGCTTGCCGAATTGACCGTAAAATATCGCAAACTACTGCGATCGCGGCGAAAAGGCTCGTCCGCCTGCACGACGACATCGTATTGTTCGGTGCCTTCGCTGTATGTCGAAGTCCTTTGTCCGGCGGCGAAAATATTCAATGCCTGTGCGACATCGCCGGCTTTTACGCCTAAATCCGCTGCTTTTTGGCGATCAATGATGACCTGTAATTCCGGTGCGCCTTCTTCATTGGAAGTGTCTGGATCGCGGAACAGCGGATCGTTTTCAAGCTGTGCGACGAGTTTGTCGCCGTATTGTTTGAGTTTTTCCTGATCGGGTCCGGCGATGTAAAAACCGATTCCCGAACCGCCGCGTCCCAAACCTAAACTTCCCGAAATCGAAGACGAACCCGAAACATTTATTCGATAATCTTTGCTCGAATATTTTTTGGTAATTCCGCGTGCCTGATTAATGACCTCGGCTTGTGATCGTTGGCGTTCGGCAATCGGCTTGAGCGTTACAAAAATTCTGCCGCCGCCGCCGCCGCCCCAACCCGCTAGAACGAGCGTGCTTTCTACTTCCTTCACTTGTTCGCGCATATCGCGGGCAATGCGATCCATTATTGACTGCGTCGCCGAAAGCGAAGTGCCTTGCGGTGAGCGGAAATTAATATCGAAAGCCGATTCGTCTTCATCCGGCAGAAACGCCATTCCGACGAAGTTGAAAAGAGGATAAATCGAAACGACCGTCAAAATGCAAAGCAAAACAACCGCCCAGCGAAAACGCATCGAAATTTTCAAAAGAAATGTGTATGCGCCGTCAACTTTACTGTAAAACCACGAATCTTTAGATTCATTGGTTGAAATTTTTTCTTTTCTAACTTCTGTGTTTTCCAGAGTTTCTTCGTCGTAAATTTCTTCATTTTCTACAGACTTAGAACTCTTTTTCGCCTTTATCCAACGCGCCGCGAGCATCGGCGTAATGGTAAATGAAACAATCAGCGAAACCGCAATCGCCGCCGCACTGGTCAGACCGAAACTCGACATAAATCTACCCACGATTCCGGTCATAAATCCGACAGGAATGAAAACCGCGAGCAAAGAAAGCGTCGTCGCCAAAACCGCCAGACCGATCTCGCGCGTTCCTTCAATCGCCGCTTGAAAAGGCGACATTCCTTTTTCTTCAATAAATCTGTAAATATTTTCCAGCACGACAATCGCGTCATCAATCACGATGCCGACCATCAAAGTCAACGCGAGCATCGTCATTTGATTGAGCGAATAACCAAGCCACGCAATTGCGGCAAACGAAGCGATGATCGAAGTCGGAATGGCAAGTGCGGCAATAATCGTCGAGCGGAAATTCCACAAAAACAGAAAAACGACGATGACGGCAAGAAGTCCGCCGATAATCAGATGTTCTTCGATGGCGTGTAGTGAATTCTCGATAAATTCCGATTGATCGCGCGTCTTTGCAACCTTAAAATCCGAAGGCAAATTCGGAATAATTTCCGCCATTCTCGCCTTCACATTGTTAATTAACTGAATCGTGTTTGAACCCGACTGTTTGCGAATCGCAACTGAAACAGACTGAACTCCGTTCAAGGAAGCGGCTGAAGTCGCATCTGCGCCCGTGTCGTCAACCCGTCCGATGTCTTTAATCTTGACCGGAAAGCCGTTTCTACTCGTGATTACGATGTCATTGAACTGCTCTATCTCGGTGAGTTTGCTCATCGTTCGCAAACCGAGAGTCGTCGCGCCTTCCGTCAAATTTCCGCCGGGCAATTCGATATTCTGCGAACGAACCGCATTGCTCACATCCGTAACCGACAGATTATATGCACGCAAACGATCTGGATTGATAAAAACCTTAATCTCTCTCTGACGCGCGCCGAAAATTTGAACTTCGCCCACGCCGTCGGCTGATTCAATGCGTTCTTGAATCAAATTCTCGACCAATTTGGTGAGTTCGATCGCGCTTCGCGGCGCACTGACAGCGTAGATCAAAACCGGCGACGAATCGGGATCGGATTTCTGAACGACCGGCGGATCAGCCGTTTCGGGCAAACGATTAATGATCGTTGAGATCTTCTGCTGTAACTCCTGATAGGCTTGGTCGGGGTCTTTTTCAAGGTTAAATGTGATAGTGACGTTCGAACTGCCACGCGAAGAACTCGAACGCATTTCTTCGATGCCGGGAACGGTATTGACCGCGCCTTCAATGATGTCGGTTATTTCCGACTCGATCTCCGCCGGAGCCGCGCCCGGATTTGAAGTTCTAACCGAAATCGTCGGAACGTCAATTTTCGGAAAACGGTCAACGCCGAGCGTAAAAAAACTAAATCCGCCGATAACCGTTAAAAACAAAACGATAACCGTTGCAAATACGGGACGTTTAACACAAATTTCTGCCAGCCACTGCATAATCTTCTAAGCCCCAAGTTCCAAGTCTCAGAAGTCCCAAGTTTTTTAATTTCCATCTTCCTATTTTCAAATCAAAAACCGGATTTGACTTGGGACTTTGGACTTCTGAGACTTGGGACTCATTTAAACTTTCTGCCTTTTAATTCCGATTGCTTTAAATAATTAATCAAACCGGAAATAACACGGCTGTTTTCCGACACTTTTTCATAAACAAAATCAAATTCATCGGACGAAATATAATTTTGATCAAATGCTACATATAATTGCGAACGAACTTCGCCCGCCGAACCTTTGGCGATTGATAAAAAATTAACAAATTCTTTATCGCCATCGCGCTCAAAACCTTCGGCAATATTTGACATAATCGAAACCGAAGCGCGACAAATTTGATTGCGTAATCCGAAATCTTTTACAAAAAAATCATTCATTGAAATTCGATAAACTTCTTTCGTTACAATTCGTGCAATTTTCCAAGCCTCTAAATCTTCAAATCTTTTAATCCCAGCCACAATTTTAATCCTCTCAAAGTATTTAGTATTTAAAAACAAAACATAATAACAAAAAATCAAACTCAGTTTTCAAAGACTTGGGACTTGGGACTTCTGGGACTTGGGACTAAAAAGAAACATTCGCACCTTCGTAAAGCTGTTCCAAGTTACTGGTTGCTACCATTTCATCGGCGTTTACGCCGGATACAATTTGATAAAACTCATTTTCTTCTGTTCCAAGCTGAACGACACGAAGTTTTGCAACATTATCCTGAATCACAAAAACGCGAAAACTCTGCGTTGCCTGATCGTTATAAACCGCCGATTTCGGCACGAAAATACCTGTGCTTCCGCCCGAACGGACGATTTTTGCCGTTGCGAACATTCCTGAACGCAAGGCATTATTATCATTTTGAATTTGCGCTTCGACAATTGCCGAACGCGAAACCGGATCGAGTGCAGGGTTTATCGCCGTGACAGTTCCGCCGAAAGTGCGGTCTTTGTATGCGTCAACTTCAATCGAAACGCCGCGACCAATGACAACTTGCGGAACGTCGGCTTCGGCGATTTGAATTTGAATTTTGATCGGATTTGAACGCAAGACCGTCGCAATCGGAGTCGAAGAAGTTACATATTCGCCGACCGCAACTTGGCGTTCGCTGATGAAACCGGAAAACGGCGCACGAACGATTGTATCGGCAACCGCCTGCTGCGCCGTCGCAACCTGCGTTCGCGCCGATTCGACCGCCGCTTCCGCGCTTTTTATCGCCACATTATTTTGCTTTGCCGTGTTTATTGCTGATTCCAGATTTTGCCTCGCCGCATTAACTCGCGCCCGCGCCGTGTCGCGGTTTGTGCGGTATTGCTCATAAGTTATCATCGCCACATCGCCCGTTTCGACCAGATCGCGGTAACGGTTTTCATTCGCTTCGGCTTGCCGCAATTCGGCGAGAGTCTGTTCGTAATTGGCATTTGCGACGCGAACTTCGGGAATCGCCGAAAAATTAAAAGTTCCGTTCGGAGTTAATCCCAAACGCGCTTCGGCGGAACGAATCGCAACCTGCGCTTGTTTGACATTCGCTTCGGCTTCAGCCAGACGAAGCCGCGCATCTTTGTCGTCAATTTTCGCAATTACTTTTCCGCTCGAAACAAATTCGCCGACGTTCGTATAAACATTTGTAACTTTTCCGGCAGTTTTCGGCGCGATGTCCGAAGTTTCATCAGCGACCAAACTTCCCGTCGCCTGAATATACGCCGGGACATCTCTTGCCACCGCTTTGTCAACCGTAACGGCAACCGTTTGTTTTTCTTCCGTTCCGCTTTTATTCGCTTTGTTCGCATCTTCCGCTTTTGAAGTTCCGCACGCCGTAAAAACTGCAAACGCCAAGAAAATCAACAAAAACTTACCAGCCGAATTTTGTTTAAAGTAATAGATAAATCCCATAAAATTATCTTCAAAACGAAAATTGTATTACATTTTGATTCAAAAATAGAAGATTAAGACTGTAAAGTTTTGTAAATCAAGCGTCTTCACCCAACTTATAATTGAATTTGGAAACTTTAATCTTACTATTCGATTTGCAGAAAAGTTTCGTTAAGATTATAAAAATTAAGAGCAGAGTAGAATATTAAAAAAAATTAAATGAAGGAAAAAACGGAACGCGAACTTTAGTTCGCAAGTTACGGGCGAACTAAAGTTCGCGTTCCGTCGAAAAAATTATGCAGGAAATTACAGTTAAAGAATTAAAAGAAAAAATGGATGCGGGCGAAGATATTCAATTGATTGACGTTCGCCAGCCGAACGAATATGAGTTTGCCAGAATCGAAGGCGCGAAATTGATTCCGCTTGCCGAAGTTGTAAAACGAATGGATGAAATTGACGCTTCAAAAGAAACAATTATGCAATGCCACGCCGGAGGCAGAAGTGCGCGAGCAATTATGGCGTTACAGCAAGCAGGTTTTACGGGCGAATTAAAAAACTTGCGCGGCGGAATCGGGGCGTGGTCTGACGAAATTGATTCGAGCGTTCCAAAATATTAGTCATTAAAGTTTGCCGAGTTCATCCGGTTTTCAGAGTTGACCGAGTTTGAGGATTTTTGAGTTTTTAGTTCTCTAAAATCCAATAAACTCCAAAATAAATATTGCCCGATTACATAGAATCTTCTAACTCGGCAAACTCGGTCAACTCTGAAAACTCGGCAAACTTCAAACCTATTTCATTCGCCATTTTGACGATTTTCATTCCTTCTCTAACTTTCGTGCGACACGACAAAACGGGTTTATCCTTACTTTGGCTTTCCAGCCAAACCTGACAATTGGCGCAGTCGCCGTTCCAACAGAAATCGCCTAAAGAAACGGTTTTGATGGAAAGATATTGAAAACAACGCAACAGCGAATTATTTTCGGGAACTTTTACTTTTTTGCCTAAAATTTCGATTTCGATGAGCTTTTCAAACGGTTCAAAAACGTCTTTGTAATCTTCAAGATTCATATCAGAAAACTATTTTGAACTGTCAAAGGCTGATTCGTCCAATGCCAAAGTTTGAAGTTCCGCTTTTTTCTCCAAAACATATTGGACAAAAGCGCGAATCGGTGCGGAATTATTTCCTTTTAGAGAAACCATTGCGACCGAGCGTTTCAGTTCGCTTTTCTCGATACGGACTTGCGCGAGTTTTTTGTTTTCGATCTCTTCCCGAACCGCCCACGAAGGCATCAGAGAAACGCCCAACCCGTGTTCGATCATCAATTTTATAAAATAAGTGTCGTTCGATTCGAGCGACATTTCCGGCTCGACTTTGACTTTTTTGAAAAAAGCGTCGGTCGCCCGCCGAATTGATGCGCCGCGCTCGAATAAAATCCAGCGTTCTTTTTCCAAATCTTTTGCGGAAACCTGTGTTTGTTTAGCAAGTTTGTGTTTTTTGCCGACAACTAAAACGAGTTCATCATCAAATAATTCATCAACTTCTAAAATTGGCGAATAAACCGGCAAGGAAGCGAAACCGACATCAGCCACGCCGTTTAGAATGTCTTCGATGGTCTGTTCGGTGCTGACCGTCGTGCGAAAAACGAGTTCGACGGTTTCATAAGCGTCCATAAATTCTTCAAAAAGCGGCGCGAATAAAAAAACGAGTGCCTGAGTTGCCGCCGCGACGCGAACCCGACCTTCAAGAGCCTTTTCGCGCCCGACGACTCTTTCGCGCATTTCTTCGGCTTCGTTCAAGATTCGATTCGCATATTCGAGCGCAATTTTTCCCGCGTCGGTCAAAATCACGCCGCGTTTGGCGCGGATGAAAAGCGGCACGCCGAGTTCTTCTTCGAGTGCTTTGATTTGATGACTGACCGCTGATTGCGTCAAATTCAATTTTTCCGAAGCCTTTGTAAAATTCAAAGTTTCGGCGATCTCGCTGAATGTTCTAAGCTGCCAAAGTTCCATTTAATTCGTTTGTTGCCAAAATGTTACAGGCATTAGTCTAATTCATCGCCGTGATGAAAAATTAGAGTTGGTAATGTCCGCCTCGATATGATTATACTTGTTTATAACATTCGATATGAATGTTTTTATATATATTTGAAACTTATTTTTAACATACAAGTCATCATGGAGGGTTTTATATCATGATTTTTTATAAATTAGATTACGCAATTGAAAAAACTTTAGAACAACAGCCGAGTTTGGAACAAAAGTTCTTACTCGAATTTACAGGGAAAAAATTTAATGCAAAAGAGGCAAAAAACCTCTGGGAAAGAGTTATTGACCACAAATGGTATGTCAGCGAAAGGTTGAAACGCGACATCGGATTAAAGGTCGCAGCGATTGATTATCTGGAAAATTTCTATGAACCGTTCGGCAATAGTAAGCCGAAAACAAACTTTAGAAACTTTATTCCGCGAATTTTGAACACTTTATCAAATTCAATACCACCGCCGCCGATTTCAAAGAACTTACGAAAATTTAATGCTTAAGCAGAAAACGGTCGGTGCGATAACTAAGAAAAGGGAGCGGTTCTTTCAAGAAAGAACCGCTCCCTTTTCTACTTTCATTTTCTTAACTTTTTGAAATTCATTTTAATTTGGTAAACTACAAACAGGAGAACTGAAAGAATGTCTTTAATAATTTACACAAAACCGGGCTGTCCGTATTGCGACAAGGCACGGGACTACTACAACGATAATAATATCGAATTTACCGAACATAACGCGCAGGATGATCCAATGAGAAAGAAAGAAATGCTTGAACTTTCGGGCGGTGATCTGGTCGTTCCGTGCATTGTCGAAAACGGCGAATATATTCAATCGGGTTGGGGCGATCCGCTGCGTGGCTGAACGGTTACACCGGATTAATCAGCAGTTTGCTGAGAACAAACACTTTAACGATGCGCGATGTTAATTCATTTCAAGATAATTGACATTGAATCTTTTATAGGTCAAAATTTAATTATTCAATTATCTTGGCTTGAACGAAATTAAGTTTTTTATTTATATAATCATCGCTAATTTACATATTTTTACAAAACTTAAGTCCTAAATAAATCCAACCAAGATCAAGAAAAACAAATCCAAACTAACGTATGGTTGGCTCAAAAATTAATCAATACGAAATCTTGGAAAAAATCGGCGCGGGCGGTCAGGGAACGGTTTATAAAGCCAGAGATACAAAACTCGACCGAATTGTTGTAATAAAAGTTTTGCCACCGGAATTAACCGCTAGAACCGCCAATTTTACCCGCTTTGAACGCGAAGCCCAACTTTGCTCGCAACTCGACCACCAAAACGTCTGCACAATTTTTGATTATCACGAAGACAACGGTGTTTTCTACATTGCAATGCAATATGTGCAGGGGAAAAACGTGCGTCAGCTTGTCAATGGTCGTCCGCTCGATTTGAAAAGTGCGTTAAGCATCGGGATTCAGGTTTGCGACGCGCTTGCCTACGCTCATTCCCGAAATATCATTCACCGCGACATCAAAGCCGGAAATATAATGGTGACGGAAAGCGGACAAGCTAAAATTCTCGATTTCGGGCTTGCCAAGCTGATGGAAGACGAAATCCCGCAAAATCAAGGAAATAGAATTGACATAACGGAGTTGGGAATTCCATACGGAACGGCAACTTATGCCGCGCCGGAGCAGGCGAAAGGTGAAAAAACGGATCATCGGGCAGATATTTTCTCAACCGGCGTTTTGCTCTACGAAATGCTGACGGGAATTTGGGCTTTTCAAGGCAAAACTGTTGTTGACGTGCGCCATCAGGTTTTGCACGGAACGCCGAGACCGATTGCCGATATGCGTCCCGAACCGATTCCGCAGCATCTTCAGGCAATAGTTGACAAAGCTCTGGCAAAAGAACCAAAAAATCGTTATCAGCAAATCGCACAAATGCGTGATGATTTGCGTTCAGTTTTACAGGAAATTTCAGGAATGCCCGTTTTGCAATCAGATACCTTTAAACCGACACACATTGAAGATAAAAATCCGGTTAAACGCGCGTGGGATTGGCTGACCGGAAAATCGCACAGCGACGATTCTTCTTCCGTTCAAGTTACGCCATCAAGTTCGCTCACACCGACTTATTCGCCCGACACGACTTATACTGCCAGCGGACAGGAAAAGAAAAGTGTGGCAATTTTGCCGTTCAAAAATCTAAGCCAAGACCCGACCGCAAGTTTTTATGAGTTTTCTCTGGCTGATGCCGTAATTACCGAACTTGCACAACTTCGTTCGTTAATTGTTCGCCCGTCTTCGGTTATCGCAAAATATCAGGGCAAAGAATTCGACCCGCGCGAAGTCGGCAGAGAAATGCGGGTTCACGCGGTTTTGTCCGCTGGATTTTTGCGTTCAGGCGAGAAAATCCGCGTAACGGCACAGCTTCTCGATGTCATCAGCGGCGAGATTTTATGGAGCGACCGCATTGATGCGGTCGGCGAAGATATTCTTGCTTTGCAGGACATTATCGCTCAAAGAATTTTAGAAGGTTTGCGGCTCGAACTGTCCACCGGCGAACAGGAAAAACTCGGTCGCCGCGCCAC
>JBBSAX010000115.1:0-15724 GCA_038251885.1 Pyrinomonadales bacterium
CGGTGTTTCTTCTTCGATCTGACGCGCGGCGGCAGACGTGCCTATTGCGGTGGTTTCCATTTCCTTTTCCTCTTTTTATAAGTTTTGCGCCGATTTTGCGTAGGAATTATCAGATGCGGAAGTTTGAGCAAAGAAATACATAGCAGAATTCGCTCCGGTTTACCGCTTGCTTTTCCCTCGAAAGCACAGGCGTTTACGTGTTTTGGCTAACACGAATTTTACAGGCAGGTCTTCGGACTCGCGGGCAGAAATTCAAACCTAATCGCTGTTGCTTCCCAAACTTTTTGGATAATTCAGTGCTTAATTAACAGCTTTCGTTCCCGTTCACCGCTGCGGGGCAGTTGCGGATTTCAACCGCATTCCCTTTTCAACATTTCAAACTGATGTAACCTATAATGCTTATAGAATATATTGTAGTCGGAACAGTTTGTCAACACACTATGTTGTGTTTTTGATAAAGAGTATTTATGCTGTCAGATCAGGTTTTTTTGACAAAACTCGATTATTTCGAGCTTGAATTTTAATTAATTTTCAAGTCTGATTTTTATCGTAACTATGACGCAAGATCGAACTTTATTTATAAAACAATATCGGAAAAACTTGAACAAAACGCAAATCCTGAAAATGCCGCGCCGATGAAAATATATATGAAAAACCACTTTGAATTTTTTGGCATCAAAGCACCTGAAAGACACGAAATTTTAAAACATTTTTTGCTGAAAATGATCTGAAACCTTTGAGCAAATGCAAGGCTTTGAAAAATCTGTAAAATATAAACAACAAATCGTTTCCGGCTTGCGTCTAAGGAATAAAAGTTGTTCGGCGAAACATATTTATTTTAAGGCGCGTAATAACATCAAAAGTTTATAAGGTTCGTAATTTCTATAATTACAAAGAGGAGTAAATTCTAATGAGAAGAAAAAGCATTTTATTTGCCGCAGTATTTGCGTTAATCGCATTTATTTCGGTTTCCAACGTCAGCCGCGCAAGCGGTGATTTAGCCGTCGGCGCAACTTATGAAGGTTTTAATTTGCCCGACGCGGATGGCAAACAGCATTCATACAAAGATTTGAAAGGCGAAAACGGCGCGGTCGTTATTTTTCTTTCGGTTCAATGTCCGGTCGTGAAAGGTTACGACGAAAGAATCAACCAAATCGCCGCTGATTATAAAGCAAAAGGCATCAATTTTATCGGCATTAATTCAAATTCGACCGAAACGCCCGCAGACATCAAAGCACATACCGCCGCAAACTATAAATTCCCCGTTTTAATTGACAAAAACAATGTTCTGGCAGACAAAATGGGCGCGACCGTAACCCCGGAAATTTATTATTTCAATGCCAAAGACGTGCTACTTTATGAAGGCGCGATTGACAATGACCGTCGCGGTGAAAATATCACCGATAATTACGCACGAATCGCTTTCGATTCAGGTTTGAGCGGTAAAAAGATTGAAACGACAAGCGCAAAAGCCTTCGGTTGTTCGATCAAACGTGTTAAAAGCGAATAATTTTTCCGTTAATTAAATCTTAATTTTTGCGTCTTTGCGTGAATTTCACGTAGAGGCGCAAAGTTCAAGTTGCGATCAAAACTTAAATGAATTTTATTATTTTCAACAAAAACCTTTTTCAAAAATCTTTTGCGATTCTGACGTTTTTCACGCTGACATTTCTGTTTTCAGGAAATTTATCGGCGCAAACAAAACAGAAAACCCCGGTAAAAAAATCAACTGCAAAAACCGATCTGCCGAAAATAACACAGGTTGACGAAATCACGGTCAAAGAACTTTTTAAGCCGAACGCGGAAAATCCGAGACCTCTGCTCGTCAATTTTTGGGCGACGTGGTGCGTTCCGTGCCGCGAAGAATTTCCCGATCTTGTAAAAATTGACGAAGAATTCAAAGGAAAAATCGATTTCATCACAATTTCGCTCGACGATCTTGCCGAATTAAACCGCGAAGTGCCGCAATTTCTGGTTGAAATGAAAGCAAAAATGCCCGCGTATCTGCTTTACACTTCAAACGAAAACGAAGTAATCGGCGCAATCTCAAAAGACTGGAGCGGCGGACTTCCCTTCACAGTTTTGTATAACGAAAAACGCGAAGTTGTTTTTACCAAACAAGGCAAAATCAATCCCGAAATTTTAACGGCGACTATTAAAAATATGGTGGAATCACCTGTAACTGCGGTTAAAGTTATTCAAAGACCTGCTAACTATACTGTTAATAAAGATTCTCAAAGCTACAAAAAAGGGATTGAAGATGCCAAAAAAGATATTGCCGAAAGAAAATATGTTATCCACAGTTTCGGGTTTTCTCCCGGCTCTTCGCCGGAATCTAGAGAAAAATTAACACAAAAATACAATATTCAATTTGATTGGCACGGCTGTTCATTTGGTGATTCAGAAGAAGAGTATTGGACAGCTTATAATGAAACTTCAATAGCGGAAATAAAGCGAAAATTCGGCGATAATGTTCTGGAACCAAGATACGAATAAAAATCACATCAATTATTTCTAATAACAAGGCACATTCCAAAATCTCCACTATTTATTAATCAAAAATTCAACATTTCAAATCTTGCTTCAAAGCGTATTTCGTGATAGTTTCATACGCGAAACATAGTTTCATACTAAATTGAAAAGGAGCAAATTTATGTTTACAAAAATTGAAGATTTCCAAAAAACTTGGGGTTACGAATCGGCTTCGACAAAGAAACTTTTGAGTAATTTAACAGATGAATCTTTGACACAAAAAGTAATGGGCGACGGGCGTTCGCTCGGATTTCTGGCGTGGCATATTGTAACGACTTTGGGTGAAATGTTCGGGCAAGTAGGTCTTAAAGTTGATGCGCCTTCGCACGAAAGCGAAGTTCCGGTAAGTGCTTCGGAAATTGTTTCAGCGTATGAAAAAGCCGCGAAATCGCTCGGCGAAGCTGTCGCGGCAAATTGGAAGAACGAAGAGCTGAAAGATAAAATTCCGATGTATGGCGAACATTGGGAAAAAAGCGGCGTTTTATATGCGTTGATCGCTCACGAAGCGCATCATCGCGGACAAATGACGGTTTTGATGCGTCAGGCAGGTTTGAAAGTTCCGGGCATTTATGGTCCGTCAAAAGAAGAATGGGAACAGATTGGAATGCCGGCGATGACATAATTTAGCCGAAAATTTTAGAATTTCATAAAAGAGTTTATTGCTTCGGATTTGAAAAACGAGTCCGAAGCTAATAAACTCTCTTTTTTATTTTAAACCTTATTTTTATCAAAAAAGCATTTATCTAATGAATAATATCGAAATCACGCCTGAAATAGTCGAGCAACACGGTTTTACACCTGAAGAATACGAACGCGTCAAAGAAATTATGGGACGCGAACCGAATTTTACGGAACTCGGCGTTTTCAGCGTAATGTGGTCGGAACATTGCAGTTATAAATCTTCGCGCGTTCATCTCGGAAGACTTCCAACCGAAGGCGAGCGCGTCATTGTTCCGCCGGGAGAAAATGCCGGAGTCGTGGACATCGGCGACGATTGGTGCGTCGCGTTTAAGGTCGAATCGCATAATCATCCAAGTTTTATCGAACCATTTCAAGGCGCGGCAACCGGAGTCGGCGGAATTCTAAGAGATGTTTTCACAATGGGCGCACGTCCGATTGCAGCGATGAATTCGTTGAGATTCGGACATCTCGACGACAAAAAACACGCGAATCGCAACAAATCAATCTTAAAAGGTTGTGTTGACGGCATCGCGCATTACGGAAATTGTTTCGGCGTTCCGACAGTCGGCGGCGAAGTCATTTTTGATGAAGCGTATAACTTGAATCCTTTGGTTAATGCTTTCGCACTGGGAATTGTCCGTAAAGATCAGATATTTTTCGGTAAAGCGTCGGGCATCGGAAATCCGGTGATGTATGTCGGTGCGAAAACGGGGCGCGACGGAATTCACGGCGCGACGATGGCTTCGGCGGAATTTGACGATGAAGCATTGGAAAAACGCCCGACCGTTCAAGTCGGCGATCCGTTTTTGGAGAAATTATTGCTCGAAGCGTGTTTGGAAGCAATGAGAAGCGGCGCGATTGAAGGAATTCAGGATATGGGCGCGGCTGGTTTAACTTCGTCTTCCGTCGAAATGGCGGATCGTGCCGGAAACGGTTTGGAATTAAATTTGGACGACGTTCCACAGCGCGAAACGGGAATGACGGCGTATGAAATGCTCTTATCAGAGTCGCAGGAAAGAATGCTCATCGTCGCCAAAAAAGGACGCGAAAAAGAACTTGTCGAGATTTTTAATAAATGGGATTTGGACGCGGTTGTCATCGGCAAAGTAGTTGAAGGAAATCGTTTAAAAATCTTTCATCAAGGCGAATTGATGGCTGATCTGCCGGTTGATAAATTGACGGAATCCGCGCCTAAATATAATCGTCCGATGGCGAAGCCGGAGTCCAAAGTTCAAAGTTCAAAGTTCAAGGCTGAAGAAAAAAAACCGAAAACTGAAGATTTGAATGAAGCATTAAAAATGCTGATTGCCGCGCCAAATATTTGTTCAAAACATTGGGTTTATGAGCAATACGATCACATGGTTCGCACCAATACAGCGATTCTTCCCGGCGCGGATGCGGCGGTTGTCCGCGTGAAAGAAACGCGCCGCGCGATTTCGATGTGTCTGGACGGAAACGGTCGTTATTGCGCCGTCAATCCGAAAGAAGGTGCGAAATTAATTGTTGCTGAAAGTGCGCGAAACAACGTCTGCGTCGGTGCAAAACCGATTGCCGTGACAAATTGTTTGAACTTCGCTTCGCCTGAACGCCCGAAAATTATGTGGGCGTTTTCCGAAACAATTGATGGAATTGCCGAAGCGTGTGAAAAGTTTGAAACGCCCGTGATTTCGGGAAATGTTTCCTTCTACAACGAAACCGACGGCGACGGAATTTTGCCGACCCCGACAATCGGAATGGTCGGTTTAATCGAAAATTCTAAAAAAATCATCACGCAAGGTTTCAAAAATGAAGGCGACATCATCGCACTTCTTGGAACAACAAATGATGATTTATCAGTCAGCGAATACGCGCAGACGATTTTGGGTTACACGACAAATGAACTGATCGAAATCGGCGAAGTTCCAGTTCTTGATTTGGACTTAGAAAAAAAAGTTCAAGACGTTTGCTTAAAATTAAATGATGAATCTTTAATAAATTCGGCACACGATTGTTCCGACGGCGGACTCGCTGTTGCAATTGCCGAACAATGTTTCGCTTCATTAAATAACAAAGTCAACGGCGCAGAAATCGAACTTTTAAACGACGAAAATTTATCGGCGGAAAGTCTTCTTTTCGGCGAATCGCCGTCAAGAATTGTTATTACTTTTTTGGCGGAACACCTTGAAAAAGTAAAAGAATTAATTAGCGATTGTCCATTTGAAATTATCGGCAAAGTTACGGCAAAGGATTTGAAAATTAAAATCGGCGGCGAAGAAAAAATTTCGGCTTCCGTTTCCGAATTACAAAATTTCTGGAAAACTTCTTTAGAAAAACAGCTTGATGTCTAAAAATTAAACTTAGCAAATAAAAATAAGTCATTCGTCCTAAAAACACCTACAGTTAAATTCTTTAGGGTTCTTCCCGAAAGCGAAGAAATTTTTTATTTTAGACAGGAGTTTTTAGTTATGGCAGTAACTGTTCAAACCAATCCGGTAACATTAACTTGGGCAAGTTTTTTGGTCGTTCCGAATCAGATCGTTGATCCGGCAGATAATACTTTAGTTGATGCTTACACGACATTTAATTTTGCGATTACGCCTGATCCGCCGAATTCACAAACTATCGGCGGTAAATTCGCGTTTGCTGACCCGATGACGATTACGATTACGCCGAACGCAAGAGTTTGGTCGGGCATTGCACAAACGGCGGCATTGCTGTCGCACGAACAATGGCATTACGACATGGGAACGGTAACCGCTCGCGCTCTAGCCAAGCAAATACCGACACTTCGCGGAAATACCTTTGCCGAATTGATCGCGGCTTTGCGAGCGGATTTGGCGTTTCATTTTTCAACACGCGCCGGACTTTTGCAGAAACGCTACGATATAGACACGCGCCACGGCACAAACGCGCATTATCAGAGAGTTTGGAAAGATCGAATGACAGCGTGTATTTCGAACGCTTCAAGCGATCAAATCGGCGGTTATTATTTATGAAAAAACACATTTAAGCGAACAAGTTTGGGCAGTTATGAAAATTTCTCGATCCGCAGACAATTCAAAAATTGAATTGTCTGCGGATTTTCTTTATCGCAATATGTTAAGTTATTTGAATGAACACCGGAATTTATCTTCACATTCCTTTTTGCAAATCGCGCTGTTCGTATTGCGATTTTGCGACGGACGTTTATCGCAATACTGAAACCGTCGAGCGTTATGTCAATGCTATTATAAAAGAAGTTCAAAGTTCAAAGTCCAAAGTTCAAGATTCAAAAATCGAAGCCGATACAATATATTTCGGAGGCGGAACGCCTTCGCTTTTATCTGCAAAACAACTCGAAAAAATTCTCGAAGCGGTTCATAAAAAATTTACTATTGAAAAAAACGCAGAAATTACGATAGAGATGAATCCGGCGACGGTTTCGCTGGAAACTTTGCGAGAATATAAATCTCTGGGCGTAAATCGCGCAAGTTTTGGCGTTCAGACTTTTAATGATATTTCGCTCAAACTTCTTGCACGCGGACACGACTCAAACGATGCTCGCAGAACTTTTGAACTTTTAAGACGTGCGAATTTTGAAAATGTAAGTTTCGATTTGATCGGCGGTTTGCCGCATCAATCATTAAAAGACTGGGAAAATAATTTGAACGAAGCCTTGAAATTAAATCCCGAACATCTTTCGCTTTACTTGCTCGAAATCCAAGAAGGAACGCCGCTTGCAGAACAAATTCGTTCTAAAAGACAACCTGCTCCCGACGAAGATTTGGCGGGTGAAATGTATGAAATGATGATTGAAAAAGTCTCGACAAAAGGTTTTGAGCAGTACGAAATCTCAAACTTTTCAAAGCCCGAATTTGAATCGAGACACAATTCAAAATATTGGACGCTTGATCCGGTTTTCAGTTTCGGATGTTCGGCACATTCGTTTGACGGCAAGCAAATTCGTTGGTCGAATGAACGCGATACGGCAAAATATGTTTCTCTGATTGAAAATGATAAATCGCCGATTGTCGAAACAAATGTTCTTTCCCGAAAGCAACTTTCGGCGGAGTTTGCGTTTTTAACATTACGTTTAACGAAAGGTTTAAATCTTGAAGAATATGAAAATCGTTTTGATATTCGATTGCGCGAAAAATATGCCGAAGAGTTTTCGCGTTTAACCGAGTTAGAGTTGATTAAATTCGATAAAAATCATTTATATCTGACCCGAAAAGGAATGGTTTATTCAAATGAAGTTTTCACAGTTTTTGTTTAATCGAAAAAATCAGGCTTGATTAATTTTCAAAATTTTAGGCTTTTAATTAATTTTCCGGCAAATGCTCGAAACAAAATTAATGTATTTAAAAAGCAAAATTGAAATAGAATCTTTAAAGATTTACTCATTAAACAAAATAATTCTTCTCTGAATTCCTTTATTGCAGGGCTTGCCACAAAAAGAATTTAGTGTTATTTTTCAGTCATTTAATCTGCTTTTGCAACTAAAATCCTTTTTACGTCGAATTGAGATAATAAGATGAGAAGCTACAATATACTCGGTTACACAATAATTCTTTTTAACATTTTAGCGGCGGGATTGTTTGCTCCGTCAGATTGGAGTTTTTTAGCCGGAGCAGCGGTCGGATTTTTATATCTGTCGGTTTTGTGGTTTATCGGCGGCGTTTATGCAGCGAACATTCTGCATATGGGAATTTCTCATAAAACTTTGCATTTCAAAGAATGGTTTATAAAATCCGTCACCGTTTTTTACTGCACGGTCGGTGTTTATATAAATCCGACGGGTTGGGTAAATCGCCACCGCCATCACCACGCTTTTTCCGATCACGAAGGCGATCCGAACAAATTATCCGAGGACGGTTTTTGGAAAACATTGTATCTATGTTTTTTCCCATACGAATGCAAAACCGATATGGCAAAAGATGAAATTTTGAAAACCCCGACAATGCGTTTAGTTTCAAATCCGTATTTCGGTTTTTTTTCACAAATCAGCAGTTTCGGCATACTTTGGCTGATGTTCGGCGAATTGGTTTTTGCCTTTGTTCTTTGGATCGGAGTCCGGCTGTTTGCTCTCTGGGTAAATATGATTCAAAACTTCTGGACGCATAATCGAAACTACGGCACGAGACGTTATGAAGTAGAAACAGATAACGCGATGAATATCAACGATTGGTTTGTCGTTACGGCAACATTCAGCGAATGTCTGCAAAACAATCATCACCATTCTCCGGGATTTCTCAGAACCAGCCACGATGAATCGGAATATGATTTCGGGTTTTTAACGGCGCGTCTGCTGAAATCTGTCGGATTGGTCGAAGCATCTTTATCCGGTATAAAAATGCCGAAGGATATTCCGCTCAGAGAAGTCGGTTTTTGATTAGTGAAGGATTTACTCGACAAATGCTCTCTCGAAAAATCTTCGATTGTCGCTAATTCGTTGATGAACCGTGAACGAAACTGTTCGGGCGGAAACAGTTACGAAAAGGAACTTTCCTTTGAAATTCTTGAATTTCTAAAAAATCGCACAAAAACTCAAAAACAAGTTACTTGGCTCGATATTTGTTGCGGTCAGGGGAAAGCCTTGATCGAAGCGGCAAAAACTTTAGCCGAGCAAAATCTTAATTCAAACATAAAAATAATCGGTATTGATCTGGTCGGAATGTTTCAAAAATTCTCACCTGAATTAGACTTTCTGAAATTAAGCGAAATCCCATTTGAAGACTTCAAACCAAATTTTGAATTCGATTTAATAACCTGCGTTCACGGTCTTCATTACATCGGCGACAAAATCAAACTTATTCAAAATTGCGCTTCGTGGTTAAAACCGGATGGCATTTTTCTAGCAAATCTCGACATTTCAAACTTCAAATTTCAAAATGGTGAGTCTGCGGATAAAGTAATTGCCAAAACCTTTGCAAATTTCGGACTGAAATATAATTCAAAAAAGCATTTGCTTATCTGCGGTGGAAAAAAAGAGTGTAAATTTAACTTTGAATATCTCGGTGCGGACGATACGGCAGGCGCAAATTATACAAAACAAGCGGTGGTGGATTCTCATTATCGGTACTGAATTTTTTTTTCAAAATACGAGAAATTTGATTCCCGCTTTCTATATTCAATCGCAACTAATAGAATATATTTATCATCGTTTATATAACGTCATTTGACAAAAAAACTTTATGAAAAATAAATTGTATTTGTTAGCTGTTTTCAGTTTATTAACCCTATTTACAACTAATCTTGCGGCACAATCTCCCGGCAAAATTTTAAAGAGTGCGGAAAAAGCTCTCGGTGGAAAAAAAGCTTTGCAAGCAGTCAATTCTTGGAAAAAAAGAGGTTTGATTACGCGTCTTAAAGACGGTTCGGAGGGCGAATTTCAGGCACAGGCAATTGCGCCTAATTATTATAATTCTCTTTACGATCTAAACGGTTTCGAGATCGAAGTCGGGGCAAACGGAAAATCCGGTTGGATACGCGATTCGCGCGAAGGCTTGCAAACTGTGGTCGGCGATGCGAGTCGCGATTTTCAAGCCGAAGTCGAATTCCGCAATCTGCGCTGGCTCGATTATAAAAAGCAAAAAGCGAAAGTTTTCAGCGGCGGACAGACAAATCTGAATGGAAAACTCGCCAATATCGTGAATTTTACAAACGCGCAAGGCGTTTTGATAAAGCTATATTTCGATGCTGAAACTTCTCTTTTGCTCCGCGAAGAAATTCCCGCCGCCGATTCATTTAAAACCTTCGATTACACCGATTATCGCCCGATCAACGGCGTTAAAGAACCGTTCCAGATTGATGCGATAATTAACGGGGAAACTTATAAAATCCAGTTAGACCAAGTTATTCACAACGAAAAAATTGCTAAAGAAAACTTCGATTTCCCGCGAATTTCCGGTGAACCTCTGCCCGATATTCCGAAACTCCTTGCGGAATTGCAGGAAAATGAAGATAAAGTTGAAGACATTTTAGAAAATTATTCGTTCAAACAAAAAACCATCAAACGCGAACTCGGCAAAGACGGAATTTTGCGTGAAACGGAAACGGAAAGTTATCTTTTAACTTTTTATAAAGGCAACAGAATCCGCCGCCTGATCGAGAAAAACGGCAAGCAGCTTTCGGCAAAAGAACAGGAAAAAGAAGATCGTGAAGTGCAGGATCGCGTTAAAGACATCGAGAAAAAAATTGCTAAGGAAGAAGCGAAAGTAGTCGAACAAAATTCGACCGGAACACCGGACGAAAACAGCAGACGAATTTCGATTGCCGAAGTTTTGCGGGCTTCAAATCTGATAAATCCGCGCCGCGAGCGTCTGAAAGGGCGCGACGTAATTGTTTTTGATTTTGAACCGAATCCGAAATTTGATTACAACAATGCCAAAAGTTTCCTCAAATTTTTCGGTAAAACCGGCGGAGTAATGTGGATTGATGAAAAAGACAAACAAGTCGCACGGCTCGAAGCCGAACTTTTCGACAGTTTCAAAGTTGGTGGCGGACTTCTCGCCAAACTCCGTAAAGGTGCATCTTTCACGCTTGAACAAGACCGCATCAACGACGAAATCTGGCTGCCGACAGTCGCTGACATAAACCTTTCGGTGCGCGTTTTGCTCGTCAAAGGCATTAATGTCAATCAAATGATAAAATCTTACGATTACCAAAAGTTCAACACCGAAGTTAAAGATTCAAAGATCGGTGATGTGCAGAAACCTTGATAAATTATGGATGATACGAGCAAAGAAAAGACTTTCGAAACGCCCGAAGCGTCGCAGGCGAAAGAACGTCTTTTTCTCGCAGGTCCGCGCTCGCGTCTGGCGGAACTTTGGAATATTACGCGAATCGCCTGGGAGTTTATCAGAGTTTTTCGTGTTCTACATTTTGTCGGACCGTGTGTGACGGTTTTCGGTTCGGCGCGTTTTTCGGAAGGTCACGAATACTATGAACTGACTCGAAAGATCGGCGCAAGCATTGCAAATTCAGGATTTACGGTAATGACGGGCGGCGGTCCCGGATTGATGGAAGCCGCGAATCGCGGTGCAAAAGATGTCGGCGGAAATTCGGTCGCGTGCAGTATTCAACTACCTATTGAAGAAGACTCGAATCCGTATCTGGACAAACATCTTTCTGTTCGATACTTTTTCGTTCGCAAAGTCGCGCTCGTTAAATATTCCTACGCATTCATTGTCGTTCCGGGCGGATTCGGAACTTTGGACGAATTATTTGAAGCCCTGACCTTGATTCAAACTGATAAGATCAAAGACTTTCCGGTCGTTTTGATCGGGACGGAATACTGGCAAAATTTGATCGAACAAATGCGGGCGATGGCAAAAGCTAAAAGCATCGGCGAAAAAGATTTAGACCTTTTACTTATTACCGATTCAGTTGAGGAAGCGATGGCTCATATTCAGACTCACGCTATTGAAAAATTTAAATTAAAAGGTGAAAAACCGAAAAAATCGAAGATTTTGGGCGAAGGTTAAAAACGGAACGCGAATTTTAGTTCACCAGTAAAAAAACTGTTTTAAAAGCTAACGTCGTCTAATAAAAAATTGTGTGTGGCGAACTAAAGTTCGCGTTCCGTAAACGCAAAGAAACGCGACCGAGGAAGGTGCGGAAAAATGAAAATGGAAAACACACCTAATTTTGTCGCGTTTCTATCTTTTAAGTTTTGCTTGATCTAATTGATCTGCAAAACAATTTCTTTTCTTTCGCCGTTACGCAGAACGGTCAAAGTTTTCACATTTTTTTGTTCGCTTCTGAGCGAATCACCTGTAATTTCTTTCCCATTAACGGCTTCAATAACATCGCCAACTCTTACGCCTGAACGCTCTGCAAAGCTATCTTTCTCAACTGAAATAACTTTAGATGATTCTGTTTTAATTCCCGTAATTCCTAACAATCCGTTGAGATCAGTAGTGGTGGAAACATTCGGAGTCACCATAGTTTCAGGCTTCTGATTCGGATTAACTCCTCTTGGAGTCAAGACTTCGGGATTTGTTCCTGCTTTATCACTCGAACCTCCGCCGGAATCTTTTTCAATCCGCGAAATTACTTTCGGTTTTTCATTTGAGAAGTCTTTGCTTCCGCCTTCTTTATCATTTTGGGCAACTTCCGGTTTTTTGGGTAAAACTTTTAGTGGCGTATTAGTTGACTCAAAAATTGGCGCATCATTAATCAGCGGATTTATTTCTTCTGTAACTTCATTTGGAGCTACAGAAGAATTTACAGGCAAACTAACATTTGTAACCGGATTCGGAGTTTCGCTAACTGCAACTGATGAAACGGAGTTGTTGTCAACAAAATACAAACCGCTCAAAGTAATTAAGCAAAGCACTACAAGCACCGCGCTCAAAGGCAAAATGTAACGCAATGCAGGGAAAAATCCTGTTTGCTGATAATCGCTTGGTTTGGCGCGGGCGATTTTTGCTTTGAGCTGAAAATCAAAATCCTTCGGTGCTTCGATACGGTTCAAACCGCCGAGCATTTCCCAGAGTTTTGTCTGCTCGAAATGGAATTTTCGGCAATCGTTGCAGGAATCGAAATGAAGCGTCGCCGTTTCGCTCAACACGGCGCGATCTTCAAATTCGTTTTTAAAATCTCGACATTTCATATAAAAACATTCTAAAAATAATGCTCTAATTTTTCCCGAAGAAGTTTGCGGGCGCGGCTGATGCGTGATTTTGTCGTGCCTAAACCGAGCTGCAAAATATTCGCTACTTCTTCGTAGGTTTTCCCTTCAACGTCGCGCAAAATAATCGGTGCGCGGTATCTGTCCGGTAAAGTCGCAATCGCTTTTTCGATCACCTTTCTCTGTTCTTTTTCCATCACTTCTTCATTCGGCAAAGGCTTTTCGTCTTGCGGCTGATATTCTTTGCTTTCCTCTTCGTCGTATTGAAAAAGTCCCGTTAGCGAAAGCGTTTTGCGGCGTTTGCGCTTTCTGATCTCGCTGATCGCCAAGTTTGACGCGATTCGATAAATATATGTCGAAAAAGCGTAATCCGTGTGATAGCGTTCGAGCGCGAAATAAACGCGAACAAAGGCTTCCTGCGTTAAATCAACCGCTTCTTCATAATCGTATAAAAAGCGGTAAAGATAATTTACGAGCGGATTTCGATAACGATTCACTATCTCGGCAAACGCATCTTCGTCGCCGTTTTTCGTCGCTTCGATCAATTCGTGGTCGGACAAAGTTTCAAGGGACACGGCAGATTTCGACACCTCCGCGTTTGATTTCCTGAATTTGTCCAAAGCCATACACGCATATCTTTTTACAATATAAATTCAAACAAAACAAAAGCCGCTTTGCAGTTTTAATCACGCATCGCGGCTGAAAAGGTTGCGAAAAATTTTACATAAATTTAATTCTTCGGTAATTATTCGACTTTCTTGATTGGTTTTTTTTCAGAAGTTTACTCAAACAGAAATGGACAATGGAAATAAAGAAAATTATCCATTGTCCATTTTAAATTTTACGTTGCAATTTAGCCTTCTTGGAAGAAATTATCTTCAATTTTTTGTCCGAAACTGATGGTTTGAATACTCATTTCTTCGATCTTTTTATTGTCCGCCCAAAGTACGGTTTGATATGGAACGAGTGTGCCTTGCGCGTAGTTGTAATTGTAGAATTTGCGTTTGTATTTGATTGCATCTTCCGTATATTCAAGTGCCATTACGCGGAAAGATTTTTGGCTGATATAAAATCGGGTTTTGCGGTTTTGTTTGTCGGTTACGTCTAAAAGATAAAAATCAACGCCTAGAATCTTGTCGCGTCCGGCGAGTTCAAGCGTCGAATCGTTTTCCTTATATCGCAAGATAGCTTCGAGTCCGTGCCAGATGCGGTTTTGAAATTCCTTCATAGCATCTTCGCGCGGCTGAAATACGGCGTTATCATAAACTCCGAAGACTTTGTTGCCGTTAGAAATCAGAGCAAATTTTGCATTCGGAAATTCTTTAACGAGTCTGACCTTTTCCTTATCAAGATTATCACCGCGGACGACCCATCGCTCATAATTCGCGCTTTCAGCTTTTCCTTTTGCGTCTATTGTGATTAATTTTCCGCGTTCGATTGTTGATTTGCGGATTTGATCTAGATTGATACGCCCTAAACCGCCGCCGTAAACAAATATGGTTGATTCAACAATTTGTTCGGCGGTCAGATTATTTTTATCAATAATTACCGCCGTCTGTGCTTCTCTCGTATTCGGATTCTGATTTCCCGTCGGTGTCGGACTTGCCTTCGGAGTTGGCTGGGCATTCGGCGTTTTCTCATTGTTTTCTTGAGCAGAAATAGCGAAAACACTTAACAAAATCAAAGCCGATAAAATCAAAATTGATTTAAAACGCAAAAAAACTAAAGATTTATCTTTGAAATTCATTTTTTTTATAATTGATTGAAATAATACTCTTGCGGATTTTAGCATAAAATAAGAAATTCAGCACATTTTCCCGCTTTTTTGTAAAATAATTGATGTTTTTCAGGTTGATTAAGATGCTTCGTTTTTGTTGGTTGTATTTTTAATGTCCTTCAACTTATGATTAAACAGCGAACAATTTACAATTTTTATTTTATATTATCCGTTTTTAATTTTGCATTAAAAGTTATGCTTCACATTGCACTTGTCGAACCTGAAATTCCGCCAAATACAGGAAATATCGCGCGTCTGTGTGCCGCTACTTTTACTGATCTGCATATTGTCGGCGTTACGGGTTTTCGGATGGACGAAAAAGCCGTTAAACGCGCCGGACTCGATTATTGGGACGAAGTAAAAATTCAAAGACATTTTGAATTGAAAAATCTCTACGAAAAACTTTCCGATTCGCGTTTTTTATATTTTACGACCAAAAGCCGAAAATCTTACACGGATTGGCAATTTCAGGAAAATGATTGCTTAATTTTCGGACGCGAAACGCGCGGACTTCCCGAAGAAATTTTGCAGAAAAATCAGGAACGCTGCCTGACGATTCCGATGCCTAATAAAAACGTCCGCAGTCTTAATCTCGCAACCTCCGTCGGCATAGTTTTATACGAAGCACTTCGGCAAATCAAGTCTATTTAAAACTCCTGAACCGTAACAACCACCGGCAAATATCGGTGTGTGCGTTTAATCCACTAAGGTTTCGTTCACAGCAAAAGTGATTAGATTTGGCTTACATTGCAGCACGCGAAGTTCCCGGCACATTTGCCGTTGAGAACAGGCTGTAGATTATCAATGAACCAAGATAGCTGTCTATATAAAATCAAAACCCTAAATGCTCGGACTAAATAATTTGTTCGAGCATTTTTTTAACCGTATTTATTGACAAATCTTTACAACTTACTCACCGATTTAACAACGATTCAATGACTTTTTGCATCAAAATATACAAAACAAAGTCAATAAATTTAACTTTGTAATTTTATTTAGAGAAAGGAGATGGCATGATGAATTGGACGGTGGCGATGATACTCTGATTTTGAAAGAAAGTTGGAGTAGAGAGGCTTGAAGCTGAAATTTTTCGTGCGGCTTTATTGACCGCGTAAAGGAGACTAACTCCAATCCCGCTTCTC
>JBBSAX010000116.1:0-15551 GCA_038251885.1 Pyrinomonadales bacterium
AAACGCAGATTTTGTTTACAAACCGCTTTAATCAAAAAAAGATTTATCTGTCTTGTTAGAAATATTCGGCGTTATTTCCTATAAACATTAGATTTGTTGTATCATTCTGAACAACCAAATTTCAAAATCTTTTCTAATTCAAAAAATTATGAAAATTAGCAAACTTATATGCGTTAGCATTTTTGTTTTTCTGTTATCAGTAGCATCGGTCTATTCGCAGAACGCGAAACGGGCGATAACGATTGATGATTTTTTCAAGATGAAAGAGGTCAAAAATCCGCAAATCAGCCCTGACGGAAAATGGATTGCTTATACGGTTTCCGAAATGGATCTGAAGGAAGACAAAAAAGAAACGCGGATTTGGATGATTCCGTCGGCGGGTGGCGAAGCAATTCCGATGACGGCGAAAGGATATTCGGCGGAAAATCCGCGCTGGAGTCCTGATGGAAAATATCTTTCATTTTCAGCTTCAAGAAGTAAGGATAAAGAAGGAGAAGAAGAAAAGCCACAGATTTTTGTGCTGAATCGTCTGGGCGGCGAGGCACTGCAAGTTACAAAGGTCAAGCAAGGCGTTTCAAATTACGAATGGTCGCCGGACGGAACGAGAATGGTGCTTTTGATCCGCGATCCGAAGCCTGAAGAACTGACTGAAGACAAGGAAGACGATAAAAAACTTCGTCCCTTCGTCATTGATCGTCTGCAATTTAAGCGCGATAACATCGGCTATTTAAATCGCTTCCGCACACATTTATATGTGTTGAAGATTGGCGATGAAAAAGCCGAACCTGTTCAAATTACTTCGGGCGATTTCGACGAATCAGAACCGGCTTGGAGTCCTGACGGCAAATCAATCGCTTTTGTCAGTAATCGCTCGGAAAATTCCGACGGATTGCCGAATTCCGATATTTGGATCGTTTCGCCCGATAATACGGATAAAGGTCAGACACTTTTGCAAGTTACAACAAATCCACGCGAAGATTCTGCGCCGAGTTGGAGTCCCGACGGGCAAACGATTGCTTACGTTACAGTTACCGCGCCGCTCAAAGTGATGTGGTATGCGACAAATCATCTGGCGACAGTTTCTGCAAAAGGCGGAACGCCGACGATCTGGACGACAACTTTAGACAGAAATGTTATCAAACCGAAGTTTTCTTCGAACGGAAAAGCTATTTGGTTTATTTTGGAAGACAGCGGTGAACAAAATCTCGCTTCGATGGATGTAGCGAGCAAAAAATTAAATCGTGCGATTACGGGCGAAACGATTGTTATAGATTACGACCTGCAAGGCAACTTGATCGCGCCTTTAGTTTCAAAACCTGATTTGCCCGACGAAGTTTTTACGTTCAGCGAAAGTCAATTAAAACAACTAACAACGACAAACAAAAAACTGCTCGACGAGATCGAACTTACAAAGATCGAGAATATAAATTTCAAGAGCAAAGACGGAACACAAATCGAAGGTTTTGTATATAAACCGATCGGTTACAATTCTTCGATGAAATATCCTCTGATCTTGCGAAATCACGGCGGTCCGGTTTCCCAGTTCGATTTCAGTTTTAATTATTGGGCGCAGCTTTATGCGGCAAACGGTTATATGGTTTTGGAAACGAATCCGCGCGGTTCGTCAGGTTATGGGCAGAATTTTTCCTACGCGCTCTTTGCCGATTGGGGAAATCTGGACGTTCAAGACGCAATGGCAGGCGTTGATTATACGATCTCAAAAGGTTATGCCGATCCCGACAAATTAGGCGTTGGCGGCTGGTCTTACGGCGGAATCTTGACGAACTACATAATCACGCAAACCGGCAGATTCAAAGGTGCGGTTTCCGGCGCGAGCGAGGCATTATACCGCGCAAATTACGGACACGATCATTACCAAATGTGGTGGGAAATCGAACTCGGTCTGCCCTGGGAAAATGCCGAAGTGTGGGAAAAAATCTCGCCGTTCAACAAAGTTGACAAGATCACGACACCGACGCTCTGGATTGGCGGCGCGTCGGATTGGAACGTGCCGATACTGAATTCCGAACAGATGTATCAAGCGATGAAACGCTTAGGACGCGAAACACAGCTCGTCGTTTATCCCGAAGAATATCACGGCATCGAGCGTCCGACATTCCAAAAAGACCGCTTTGAAAGATTTCTCGGTTGGTATGATAAATACGTAAAAGGAATTAAAGAATCGGCTATAAAATAATTGGTGCAATTGAAATTTGAAAAAAGGCTTAACCTCTCTAGAAGTTAAGCCTTTTTTCTAGAAAACCACATCCGGCGGATATTCAGGAATCGGCTCCGGCGGTGTCGGAAACGGTTCAGGAGTCTGGTCGGGAAGCGGATCGGTTACAGGATACGGATCAGGTTCGTCCGGCGGTTTGGGAGCATCCGGTTCATTTGGTTTATTTGGTTCTTTAAATGGTTCTTCCGGTTGGTCTTGCCCTAATTTATTTATGTTATTCATATTTTTCCTCTAATTTATAAAATTTGATTCCTTTTTCAATTAAAAACCTCAAGGTTGATTATTTTTACTCAAAAGTGAAAATGTGTAACGAATTATTACTCAAAACAACCTGTGAATTTACCACTGCAAGATTAGTGCCAAATAGTTTGTTTATTTATTGGAAAATTAATTAGTAAGTTTTTTGAGGAAACGACATTAATATATACATACGAGTAAGGAAATTACGTATATTTGGTTAAGTTGTTTCGCTTGAAACCGTCGGAGAAAAGTTAGAGTGGCATTATTAAAAACTAAATGAAGATAAAGCCAAATGTCGGAAAATCCGAAAAACAGTGTTTACGGGAATATTTCAGAATTTTAATTTCTCTGTTTTTTACTCGCGGGCGGTTGGACTAACATTTTATTTTCGGATGTGGCAAAGCATCTTTGTTATCTTCATCCAAAGGTCTGTCAACACAGACAAAATCTTTTTCGACAATAATTTGCAGTTCGCTTAAATCGCCGATTTTCTGCGTTTCATAAAGTCCGACTTCATTAGTGGTTGCCCAATTTTCCGCAACATTAATCGGTAGAAAAATTTCGATTTGATTGTTCATCATTTGCGCGAAAATCTTTTCCGCTTCGCTGGAAATCCTCAGCGTATAGGTCAAAGTTTCCGTCGGATTCACACCGAAAGTTATTCTTTCCGAAAGATTTCCGGTTTCGCGTAATTGTCTGACTTCGTTTTGCAGAAGTCGCAGACGAATTGAATTTTCACGTAATCTTAATTTCATAAAAATTAGGTGATAAATGAGAAATAAAAATTGAGAAATAATTTTTTCATTCTCAATTTTCACCTCTCATTTCTTACTTTTAATCTTTCCTCACCATTGTAAATATTAAATCTCTCGTCGCGCACAAAGCCGAGCAGCGTTATGTTAAATTCACGCGCCGCTTCGACCGCTAAACTCGAAGGCGCACCGACCGCACAAATTACCGGAATCTGCGCCATAACGGTTTTTTGCACGAGTTCAAATGAGGCGCGTCCACTCAAAAATAAGATTTTTTCATCAAGCGGTAAATTATTGTCTAAAAATTGTTTGCCGATCAATTTATCAACCGCGTTGTGCCGTCCGACATCTTCCTTTAAGTCAATTAAATTTCCCGAAGAATCAAACAGCGCGGCGGCGTGAAGTCCGCCCGTCTCTCCGAAAACAATTTGTTCTTCAAGAAGTTTTTTTGGCAAATCGTGGATTATTTCAGCAGAAACTTGTGTCGAATTGTTATCAGAAATTGCTTTCGCGCCCGAAACATTCAAGGCTTCAAGCGAACTTTTTCCGCACACGCCACAGCTTGAAGTCGTGTAGAAATTTCGCGTTAATTTTTCGAGATTTATACTTGTATTTTCTGCCAAATCAATGCGAACGGTGTTTTGATTATTTGGAAATTTTCCGCAATGTTTGATTGATTTAATTTGATCTTTTGAGGTTAAAATTCCTTCGGTAAAAAGAAATCCGGCGGCGAGTTCAAAATCATTTCCGGGCGTTCGCATTGTAATCGAGATTGCTTTGTGAGTCTGTTTGCCGTTTTCGATAAATCCGAGCCGAATTTCGAGCGGCTCTTCAACGGCGAGCGTGTCCTTCTCGATTAAAACCGAATTGGTAGAAACCCGCTGTATCTGCGTTTCAAACTTTTCCGATTTAATGCTTCTTGCCGCTTTCGCCATAAATTTGATTATAGCAAAAGGAAGAATTTATCCACAGATGAACACGGATAAACACAGATTTAAGAAAAACATCAGAAGTTAAATTACTTATGTGAATTTGAGGTTTTATCTGTGTCAATCTGTGTTTATCTGTGGATAATTAATTTTCCACAACAATTTTCCAAGCAGATTCGGTTTTTAATAATTTGCTCATCAGGGAAGCGTGAACGGAATGTCCGCTTTTTTCTGCCGTGATTTTTCCTAAGATCGGCATTCCGAGCAGCGCGAAATCACCGATAATATCAAGGATTTTGTGGCGAACGAATTCGTCTGTAAATCTTAAAGGATTTTCATTCAACATTCCTTCGGGTGTGAGAACAATTGCATTATCGAGCGAACCGCCGAGAGCCAAATTTGCTTTTCTGAGCATTTCGATCTCGGTCGTAAATCCGAAAGTCCGCGCCGAAGCGATTTCTTTTCCGAACGAACCGTTTTTTAATTCAAAATGAAATATTTGTTTGTTGATAAACGGGTGCGGAAAATCTATCACGCATTCGATTTCAAATTTATCGCTCGGTTCGACCGACATTTTTCTATCGCCTTGTTTAAATTCGACTTTTTCGAGGATTTTCAAATAATGTCGCGGTGAATCTTGTTCAATAATTCCGGCTTTTTCGATGAGTTCGACAAAATTTTCCGATGAGCCGTCCATAATCGGAATTTCGATGTTGTCGAGTTCGATAAAACAATTATCAATTCCAACGCCGCGAAGCGCGGATAAAAGATGTTCGCACGTTGATAAAACAACGCCTCGACGCAAAAGCGTGGTTGCGTAACTGCAATGCGAAATGTATTCGACCGACGCGGGAATTTCAAAATTATCCAAATCCGTGCGGACAAAAATATAACCCGTATTCGGCGGCGCGGGCTTGAGTTTCATATTTACCTCAACGCCCGTGTGCAAGCCGATTCCGCTTGTTTCAATTGATTTTGAAATTGTTTTTTGATGTGACATTTTTTATGAAACGGAACGCGAACTTTAGTTCGCCACTCACAAAACTTATTTTTTAACTTGAGAACTAAAGTTCACCTTCCGCTTGCAAATTTCTTCTACAAAACTTGTGCCACTTTTATAAATTAATTATAAGTTAAACAAATAGAACAATTAACAACTAACAACTAACAACTAAAAAGTAAATTTGTCGCAAGAATACAACACTCCGCGTTGTAAATCTGCAAATTGCCGTTTGCCTTGACTCAAAAGCGCGTCTAACCTAGCATTTATTCATATCAATAAATAATTTAAAAAAGGTTTTATATTTTAAGAAATGGCAATAAAAACAGCAGGTATCAGAACAAATAAAACGACTGAAATCAGAATTGAAAATCAGTCAGCGATAGATTTACCGAAAAATGGAGAAGAAACGATTCAAAAAGTCATCGCGTATATGCCGATTGAGCATCTTCGCGGATTGGAGAAAATCCGACTTGTGGATTTCATAAAACCGCCGCAGATGAAAGGTGTTGCGCCGATTACGGGCGATTTGCCGGGACTTTATCATCCGCGTGTCGGTAATCAAAATCCGTGGCTCGAAGTTTCGCTCGGCGCACTTTTGCAACCGACCGAAAATTTTGGAAAGCGTTGGATGGCAAAAACTGCGTTCAAAAGCAACATCGCCGGAATTATCTTTTCGCTCGTCGGTCAACATTATTATTTAACCTTGCGGCATTCGGTCAAAAGACAAAATCTCGAACCGCAGATCAGACAATACGCACAAAAGAATTTGAAGGAATGGAGCGAAAAACAATCGGAAAATTCAAAACGCGCGAAGTTTTTCAAACCGTTCCGACCGTATTTAGAACGCTGGGCAAAATGGCTGAACAAAAAAGCGGCAAAGGCGCAGAAGAAGTAATTTTTTCAATGGTGAATTATGAATGGTGAATTGTGAATGAAAGAAAATGTTTTGAGTGATAAGTCTTACCAATTTGCTTTGAGGATAATAAAACTCAATAAATTTATGAATGCCGAACATAGAGAGTTCGTTCTATCCAAACAGATTTTGCGTTCGGGAACTTCGATTGGTGCGAATGTCGAAGAATCTATTCACGCACAATCGAAAGTTGATTTTATTCACAAACTTTCCATCGCACAAAAAGAAGCATCGGAAACAAATTACTGGCTAAGATTATTGCGCGACAGCGATTATTTAACGCCGAAACTTGCAGAATCTTTGCTTGAAAATTGTGAAGAATTACAAAAATTATTAACTGCATCAATAAAAACTGTAAAGTCGAATTTAAACAAAAGTGCTGATTAATCTGACAAATTCATCATTAATCATTCACAATTCACAATTATTATGAAATATTGGCTTGTGAAACAAGAACCAGAAAAATATTCGTTTGATGATTTGGTAAAAGACAAAAAAACGATTTGGGACGGCGTGCGAAATTATCAGGCGCGGAATAATTTGCGCGAGATGAAAAAGGGCGATTCGGTGCTTTTTTATCATTCGGTTTCGGAAAAATCGGTTGTCGGAGTTGCGGAAGTTTCAAAAGAACATTTTCCCGATCCGAGTGATGAAAAATGGAGCGTCGTCGAAATAAAAGCGGTCGAAAAATTAAGAAATTCTGTTACATTGGAACAAATCAAAAGTGATAAAAAATTACAGGAAATCGCTTTAATAAAACAATCCAGACTTTCCGTAATGCCTTTGAAAAAATCGGAATTCGACGCGATTTTGAAAATGAGTAAATAAAGAGAGTTTGCCCACGAAACATACGAAAAAAACGAAATAAAGAAAAGTAATTGAAAGTTTTTGTTTTATTTTTAGTGAATTTCGTATGTTTCGTGGGCAAAAAAAATAAAAATTATGCTAAAAGAAGCCGTTGATTATTACAATAAACTATTAGAAGACTTTGACTTAGCCGAAAGTTCGCGCATTGCGTTGAACGAAGGTTTGGAAGGCGCACGACTTATTTTCGGCGGTCGCCGTTTGTCGCCTTATTTGCGCCCGCATTTTGTGACAGAAACTGATTGGGAAATGGTCACGCGAAATTGTGAGATTATTTGGAATGCATTACAAAAAGTGAAAGATGCGGCGATTGGAAATGACGAGCTTTTTGATGAACTCGGCATAACCAAAATCGAGCGCGAATTGGTGGCGATTGATCCGAAATACGCGCAGGTTTCGCCAACGGCGCGGCTTGATTCGTTTTTGACAGACGACGCTTTTGCCTACGTTGAATTAAACGGCGAAAGTCCGGCGGGAATCGCTTACGCGGATTCGGCAACGACAATTTTTGAAGAATTGCCTTTGATGAAAAAATTCGCGGAAAAATACAATGTGCGCGGTTTTGAAGGTCGCCCGAAACTTCTTAAGGTTTTGCTCGATTGCTACGAAGAATATCTCGGACACAAGCCGGAAAAAAATCCGGTAATCGCCATTGTTGATCTAAAAGATTTGCCGACACAGAAGGAATTTGAACTCTTTCGGGATTATTTTGAATCGGAAGGCTACACCGCACTGATCTGTTCGCCCGACGAACTCGAATTTGTTGACGGCAAACTCTGGTGCAAAGGCGTTGTCATTGATCTGGTTTATCGGCGTTTATTGGTCAATGAATATCTGCCGATCATCAATGAACATCCAGCATTATTTGAAGCATACAAGGCTGGCGCGATTTGTATGGCAAACAGTTTCCGGTCAAAACTCGTTCACAAAAAAGCAATTTTCGCTGTTTTGACCAACGAAAAGTATGCTTATCTTTTTGACGAAACAGAACTTGCCGCGATAAAAGCGCACGTTCCTTGGACGCGAAAATTCCGCGAAGAAAAGACGGAATATTACGATGAAGAAATTGATCTGGTCAAATTTTCTAAAAACAATCAGAGCAAACTCGTGCTAAAACCGAACGACGATTACGGCGGACACGGAATCTACATCGGCTGGGCTTCGACCGTCGAAGAATGGAATGACGCGATAGAAATAGCTTTGGCAAACGGCGATTATCTGATTCAAGAGCGCGTAAAAACCGCCCGCGAACATTTTCCGATGCTCGATGAAGTCGGCAATTGGAAGATGCTCGAACAACTGGTTGATCTTGATCCGCTTCTTTTCGATGGCAAAGTCGGCGCGGCATTTACACGACTTTCTTCCTCGGAATTAGCAAATGTTTCCAGCGGCGGCGGAATGGTCCCGACGTTTATAATCAGCGAAAAAGAATGAAAATCCGAAAGCTACAACTAAAAAATATCGGCGTTTTCGATGATGAAACCATCGAATTTCAGCCTTGTCCGGTTAAAGATAAGGCTGAAATTCATATTTTTACTGGGCAGAATGGAAGCGGAAAATCTACGATTTTAATGGCTCTGGGAGGTCTATTTTCTCTAGACCCACCTGAAAGAAATCAAGCAGGTAAACTCTTTGGCATTTTATCCCTAAATAAAAGTTTTGAAAAAAGAATAAGAAATGATGTCGAAGCACAATTGGATATTTCTCTAGTTGAATCTGATCACACAAGGGATTATTCATATAATATTTCGGATAACCAACCGTATGATGTTCGGTCATTAATGCAACTAACTTTTCACAATATTATTGATGAAAAATTAATGTCTTACTCACAAGCTAGAGTACAAAAAATGCAAAAGCATATTTTTAGTTTTTCATTATTTGCTTACTCAGGCTACCGTCGAATAAAAGACGAAAAAATAAATTTATTTGATGAAATTGAAGAAAATCCTTTGAATCAAGCGTTGAATTTTGTGAAAGATGAAAATTCAACATTCACTATAAATCAATGGCTAGGGCGCAATCTTTCAAAGCGTGCTTTGGCTTTAGAAGACAAGGACAAAAATGCCGAACAATTTACCAAAAATATTCAAAACTTGGAAAAAGCTATAACAGATATTGTTGGGTATGAAATTAGATTCAAACTGAAAACTGATTTGTCTTTGGTCTTAGTTAAAGAAAATCAAGAATTCGATTTTGATGTTTTGCCAGATGGATTAAAATCTTTAATTAGTTGGATTGGCGATTTATTAATGCGGCTTGATTCTTTAAAATGGGAAAATGACACGCCGATTTTTGAGCGTGAAATCATTTTATTTTTAGACGAAATCGAAGTGCATCTGCATCCGGCTTGGCAGAGAAAGGTTTTGCCCGTCGTGCAGAAACTTTTCAAAAATTCCCAAATATTCGTTTCGACACATTCGCCGTTTGTCGTTAATTCGATTGATGATGCGTGGGTTTATAAATTGAAACTCGAAAATGGAAAAGCGAAAGTTGCAAATATCGAAAGGTCGGAAGATGCCCGCAGTTACCGTTATGTTTTGCGAAATACTTTTGATATTGAGAACGAATTCGGCATTGAAATTGAAAAAAGATTAAAAGATTTCTACAAAGAAAGAGATGCAATTCTGGCTGGAAACGGAAACTCGAAAAAAGCAAAAGCAGAGCTAAAAAAAATTGCCAAAGAACTTTCAAAACAAAGCAAAGAACTCAAAACCAAGATTGATTTCGAGTTGTTTCAATTAAGTGAAGCTACGGGAGAAGATTTCTAATTTATGATGAAAATGGAAAGACCTCAACAACCCGATTGGCTCAAGGAAAATTATAAAAAATGGGGAATGACATTTAAGAAGAAATTGGCTAATCCGAATCTGAAAGATGATTTTATTTGGGCAATTTATCAAGGGAAGAAAGTCAATACGATATTACTTCCTATTTTAAGAGATTCTACCAAGAAACATTGTGCTTTTTGCGATAATAAAATTACAAAAGGAACAATTGAACATTTTCGTCCGAGTTCAAAATTTCCAAGATTGTCTTATGTTTGGCATAATCTTTTTCCTTGTTGCAGTGATTGTCAGGAAAAAGGTAGTGAATTTACAAAGCAATTACTGAAACCTGATAGAAAAGACTATAAATTTAGTGATTACTTTCTCTATAATTCAATTTCTGGGAAATTGGATGTAAATCCCAAAGCTAATGAAAAAGAAAAAAAGAGCGCGGAAGAAACTATAAGAATTTACAAACTTAATCGTCCTGAGTTAATCGAAGATAGAATGGATTGTTTTGAATTTTATCAAAATGTCGAATTTGAAAAACGACCTTTTAGATTTATTTTCAGAAACTGAATTCTTCAATTCAATATTGGGCAATTTTTTATAAGATTAAAAGCGTCCGCATTATAAAGCAATAAAAAAATATTATTGGAATTATTTGTTATAAATCAATGCTTTAGATTACATTGGTGCAACAGAATCTCTCAGAAAAAGGAGCAGTCTATAAAAAACTGCTCCTTTTTCTGTTATTTAGTTTTTAAAACTAATTGCGCGGTTTGGCGTTTTTGACGTATTTATCAAACCAGTTTATTTGTTCGTAAAGAACGTGTTCGATGGATTCTTTTCCGGCGTAACCGTGCGATTCAAATGGCAGCATTACGAGTTTTGCCGTGCCGCCGTTGCCTTTCATCGCGGCGAAAAGTCTTTCGGATTGAATCGGATAAGTTCCCGTATTATTGTCCGCTTCGCCGTGAATCAACAAAACAGGTTCGTTGATTTTATCGGCGTAGAAAAACGGCGACACTTTCGCATACATTTCCGGTGCTTCCCAGAAAGTCCGGCGTTCCGATTGAAAACCGAATGGCGTTAGGGTGCGATTATACGCGCCCGAACGTGCGATGCCGGCGCGGAAAAGATCGGAATGCGCCAGAAGATTTGCCGTCATAAACGCGCCGTAACTGTGTCCACCGACTCCAACGCGATCACGGTCGGTAACGCCCATTTCGACCGCTTTATCAATCGCCGCCTGAGCCGAATCATTCATTTGTTTGATAAACGTATCGTTGACCGTTAAAGGATCGCCGACAATCGGAATCGTCGCGTCGTCCAAAACCGCGTAGCCTTGCAGAAGGAAAAACAGATGCGAATATCCGCCGATTGACGTAAAACGATTCGTTGAACCGGAAACCTGTCCGGCGGTCGAAGCGTCCGTATATTCGAGCGGATAAGCCCAGAGAACGGTCGGAAGCTTTGTGCCTTCCTTATAATTCGGCGGCAGATAAAGCGTGAACGACAGATCAACGCCGTCAGCGCGTTTATATTTTACGAGTTGCTTTTTAATGCCGCGAAGTTGCGGTGTCGGATCGGTAAAATTAGTGATTTGTTTATCTAAAGAGCCACTTCCGTCAATTTGAAATCTGTTCCGTAAATGTAAATTTGGAGGTAGTGTGGATGATTCGTCGCGTGTTATAAAAGTTGTGTTATCTATTACTGCTACGACAGTTTGATAAGTTTCTTTACCAGAACGGAAAATCTCCTGAGTCTTCAAATTCTCCAAGTTCAGTATTCGCAAAAACGGTCTGTCGCCTTCGGGCGAAGAACCTGTTCCTGTTAAATAAATTGAATCGCCGTTTTGCTGAATTACGCTTTTACCATTCGGCAATTGTTTTGTAACGGGTTGTCCGATGTCATTGTATCTGTCGCGCACATTCAAATCCGAAATGAGTTTTGGCGTTGAATTGTTGCGATAATCCATCATATAAATTCGACGTTTCTGAGAGTCGCGGTTGTAATCGTAAAAAAGCATTATTCCGCCCGTTTCGCCGAAACTTCTGCCTTGATAACGCTGTTCGAGTTTGATGACTTCGCTTCCTTCGCCCGAAAAAGGCGCGGAAAGTTTCATCAATTTATCGCGGAAATCAGCTTTATTTTTCGGATCGCCGCCGTCGAGCGCGACTGCCCACATTACTGTCGCATTTTCGGTCGGAATCCAGCCGAAACTTCGCAGTTCGGTCGTCACGCCTTGCACCGGCAAATTGTCTTGAAGCGGTGCGCTCGCCAATTTTTTCACCGTTTTTCCGCTTTTGTCCCAGATTTCAGTTTCAGCCGGAAAACGCGAATACGGATACAAATATGAAAAAGGTTTCTGAATTCTTTCGGTTAAAATATAATTTCCGTCCGGCGAAATGTCCGCCGTGTCGTAAATTCCGGGTTTGCCGATTTCTTTGACATTGCCGTCAACCCCAACAATCGCAAGCTGCGAAGTCGTGTAATATTCAAACAAATTTTCATCATTCGGCGAGTTCAAAGTATCTTGAAAAGTCTGAACCGCGCCGGATTTTCCGCTCGTTTCCTGAATGCTCGGCGAATTCGGAACGACATCTTGATAACCCGGCGCAGTTCCGCGATTTTTCGCAACTAAATTTACAATTAAAGATTTTTGATCGGGCATCCAATCGAAGCCGCTAATAGTCGTGTTAACCTGAACATTTTCCAGCTTTTTGGCTTTCGCGGTTGCCGTGTCAATTATCCAGAGTTCAACGCCCGACGGTGTAACATTTCCCGCCGCGATATATTTTCCGTCCGCACTCCAGCTCGGCGAAATTATCTTTGCACCGGCGGGAAGCGCAACCGCCATTTCCTTGCCATCGGCGATATTTTTCAGCGTAACTTTGACAAAATAAAGCTGGCGATGCTGTGCGTTCGTTCGCGGATTTATACGCAAACCCGCAAGTCTAAGCATCGGTTCAGCTAATTCGGAAATCGGCGGATAACGAACTGGTTCGAGCAGCGCGATCTTGTCTTTTGCCGGAGAAACCGAAGTAATCGGCGTAACCGGCGCGTTCAAAATGTCTTCAATTTCCTTCGGCGGTTTTTGATACTGCCCGAAAATGTTGGTTGAAAACAGTAAAATAACGAAAAAAACGAAATACTTGGATTTCATAGACACCTCTTTTTTGTTTGAATTCTTAAATTTGAAAGCGAAGAATGTTTTTGCTTTATTTTGTTTATAGAGAAAAATCTTTCAGAAAGCAATTGAGTAGGAGAATTTTGACAAATCTTTACAAAAAACACAGGTCAGAACCGTCTGCGGTAGTGGGCGGTTTAAGATTATAGGCTTTAACCCTTTAATGTAATAACTCAGGTTTATCACATTCAACCATCTGCTACCGCAGACGGTTCTGACTTTTTATCTGAATTTCGACAACATTCCGCCCGAAATTCTGTCCATTAATTTAAAATATCTTTTCGGAAAAAGACGATAAAACAAACTGATTTGCAACGCATCATTACCAATTAATATACGCGGATTTTTTGATTTAATTCCTTTGACAATCGTTTCGGCAGCTTGTTCAGGCGTGGTTTGGGCGAGTTTGTCAAAAATTACTGCGGCTTGTTTTTTATCTTCGTTGGGAGCATTTTCGCCTTTTTTGGCTTGTTTGGCGATATTCGTTCTGATTCCGCCAGGATGAACGCACGAAACAAAAATGTTCGACCCATCGAGTTCGTGGCGCAAGGCTTCGGTGAAACCGCGAACCGCAAATTTACTTGCACAATAAGCCGATTGTCCGGGCAACGCGATGAATCCGAAAACACTTGAGATATTCACGATATGACCGAAATCCTGTTTGCGGAAGATCGGCAGAAAAATCTTCGTGCCGTAAACCGTTCCCCAAAAATTTATGTCCATCAGCCATTCGATGTCTTCAATAGAAATTTCTTCCGTTCGACCGATCAAACCGACTCCGGCGTTGTTTATCAAATGAGTCGCACGTCCAAATTTTGCTAAAATTTCCTCTGAAAATCTCTGAAAATCTTCACGCTTTGCAACATCGAAAATTGAAGTTAAAACTTCAACGCCGGAACTTTCAATCATTTCTGCGGTTTTATTTAATTCAACTTCATTAACGTCAGAAAGCGCGATTCCGGCGATCTTTTCTTCAGCAAAACGCACCGCTAAAGCGCGACCGATTCCCGAACCCGCGCCGGTAATTACAACAATACTTTTGTTATTTAATGACATTGGAAACTAAGTATTTCAGACATACATAAAAACCGTAACTTCAAAAGACGCTTTTGCCGGACGCTTAACATCGGCAGATTCTTTGACCATATAAACGCGAATCGTGTAAGTTCCGGGTTCGTTTAGATCATCAAGAAAATCGCCGATGTTTTTGAAAAGAACTTTACCTTTAGGATCAATAATGTCAAAAGTCAAAGGCGCGTCTTCCGGCGACGGATACAAGCCGATATCAACACCGCGACCTTCGTTAATTCGGAAAGTAAAATCAACATATTCATCGCCTTTGAGCGAACTTTTCGATTTTCCGGCAAGCGCACGTCCGGCTTCGCCTCTATCCCATTTGAGCAAAATGCGTTGCTTTTTCTGAGCTGAAATTTCAGATACGGAAAAAATCAAAAACAAAATCGCTAAAAACGAAGATGCGTAAAGAAATTTTTTCATAGATTCTTATTTTTTAACCGAAACCTTTGCGTTACCGATATTTCCGTTGACATCAAAGACGCGCAAAGTTATTGTGTATTCGCCCACAGTTTTCAACGGAATATTCAAAGTATAACGCTCTTTCGGGCTGTCGGAAATTCCGTCGTCGGAATAAACCGTCTGCCAATCGCCGCCGTTTAAACTGTATTCGGCGCGATTAATGTAACTCGAACTTTCGATTGCGTCAAAAATGACACGAACATTTTCGCCCGAAATCTGCGGCGTTCCGACCACCGAAACATTCGGCGAAGTGCTATCAATATCAACGGGTTCGCTCAGTTTTTCTCCCGAAAGAGTCTCACTAACGGGATTTGAAAGCAAATCATTGGCGATGATTTTGAAAATATAACGACCGTCGGCAAGTGCCGTTCCGTCAACGGCGAAGAAATTATCGGTCAATTTATCCTTCAAAAGTTTGAAATTCGTTTCGTTCGCTTCGCGGTAATATATTGAATATTCCAGTTTGTCTTCATTGCGGTCTTCCGCCGTCCATTGCAGCGAACGCGCACCGCGTAGGAAAACTTTTCGCGGCGGAATTTGTACTTCGGGAATTCCGAAATCATTCGAAGTGAGACCGGAAATTTCGATGTTCGGGTCGAGTTGAATCGGTGGATTTGAAAGAAGTCCGATATTTGTCGGTAAAATTTCAATTGAAAGAACTTCAGGCGCGATGTTTCTGCCAAGATATGAAACATTGACTTCGCTCAAACTTGCCGCGTTCGGACCTTTCAAAACCGCACGCCATTGCAGATACAGAGCCTTCGGACTCGAAACTTGTGCGTCTTTTTGGTCGGAATAATTCGCGCTCCACGCGCTCCACGTTTCGTCCGGTTTTTCGGTGTTTCCGCTGCGTGTTTGCAGAGTTACATTTCCATTTGAACTCCACCAGATTCTGCCCCAACTTGCGGCTGATTTTGCGTCTAAAACGGGCGATTCGTAAGTTCCTTCCGAAGTGTTTTCGCCACCGAAACGGTAAAGTTTTCCTTGATTGCTCGATGCGGCAAAAAGCTGTTTACCGTTTGTGAAAAGCGTCGAGATTTGTCCTTCATCCGTTTGCAGAACGAGCGTTTCCAGTCCATCGTTGGAAACCGAATAAACGCGACCTTTATCGGAAGTT
>JBBSAX010000117.1:0-15511 GCA_038251885.1 Pyrinomonadales bacterium
CCTTCGGCACGTTGCAGTTTCTCGAAAAAACTTCTACTATTTTCTTGACAAGGCAGCATAATTGGTTACTTTTCTGTTTCGCAAAACTATAAAAATAACTCTTTGCCGCCTTGTTTTCAATTTTTATGAGAAAGCCCTGAAGTGAAAAGCTAATTAAAACACTCAAACAAAGCGAAAATTTGACTTTCCTTATTTTTAAACTATATTTCATAAAATGTTTCCCCCTTTGATATTATCTATTATTTTCAAATTCCGCGACAACAGGCGTGTGATCGCTCGGTCTTTCCCAACCACGCGGAGTTTTATCAATCGAACATCCGACGCATTTTTCGGCTAAACTTTTTGATGTCCAAATGTGATCAATTCGCAAACCGCGATTTTTCGGGAACGCGCCTTCGCGATAATTCCACCACGAAAATTCTTGGACATCGCCGTTTTGTTCGCGGAAAACATCTGCAAACCCCCATTGTTTGACGTGGTGCATTGCGGCGCGTTCGGGTTTGGAAAAATGTAGTTTTCCTTCCCACGCTTTGACGCTCCAAACGTCTAATTCTTCGGGCGCGACATTGAAATCTCCGCACAGCAAAACATCGCCGTGAACATCGCAGGTTTCATCGAAATATTTTCTCAAACGCTGCAACCAATCGAGTTTAAATGTAAATTTGTCCGTCCAGAGTTCCGTGCCGTTCGGAATATATGTGTTGACGATTCTGACATCATTTATTGTCGCGGCGATCAGACGTTTCGGCGCGTCTTCCGCATCGTCGGGGAAATTTTTGTGAACATCTTTGATCGAATGTTTTGATATAATCGCCACGCCGTTATAAGATTTTTGCCCCATAAATGCGGCGTTATAACCTGCATTTTGAATTGCTTCAAGCGGAAAATTTTCGTCAACGGTTTTTGTTTCCTGCAAGCAGATCACATCGGTTTCAGTTGTTTTCAGCCAACTTAAAAGCTGTTCGAGCCGGACATTTATCGAGTTTACATTCCAAGTTGCGATTTTCATAAAAAGATTTCACCACAAAGACACAAAGCGAACAAATAAATCTGCTAAAACAAAGTTTTACTTTTTGTTTTTAGCGGAAAAATTCCGTTCGTAAAAAACTCCATCGAAAAATCCTTGAATTGATTTATCTTTTTCCGCCAATTCGAGTCGTTTTTCGGTTAAAAGACAATATTTTTCGTCCATTTCGATGCCGACAAATTTGCGGTTTAGCTTTTTGGCGACAATAGCAGTTGTTCCGCTTCCGGCAAAAGGATCAAGAATCAGATCGTTCTCATTCGTTGAAGCCAAGATTATTTTTGCTAGAAGTTTTTCCGGCTTTTGCGTCGGATGATCGGTGTTTTCGGGCATTGACCAGAATGGAACAGTCAGATCGTTCCACAAATTTGACGGATGCGTCAGGCGAAAATTTCCTTTTTCGCTTTTTTTCCAATCCTTCGGCTTTCCGTTTTCGGTGTAAGGCGCGAGAACTCTGCGTTTTGTTTTCACGGCTTCCGTGTTGAAAATGTAATCATCAGAAAGGGTAAAAAACCAGATGTCTTCCGAAGAATTTTTCCAATTGGCTCGCGCCCCGCGACCTTTTTCTCGTTCCCAAGTGATGCGATTTCGCAAAATAAAATATTTCATTCCGACGCGCTGAATCGCTGAAGACGAACGCCAATCGCCGCAAATATAAACTGATGCTGTCGGTTTTAATAATTTTACGCAGTCTTTTAGCCACGAATCAAGCCAATTTTCGTAATCTTCCAAAGATGTTTGTTTAAAAGAATTCGTGCCGAAATCTTTTGTTAAATTATATGGCGGATCGGCGAAAAGAAGATCGAAACTGTTTTCCGGCAACAATTTAAGAACTTCAAAAGTGTCGCCGTAAATTGTTTTATTCTGAAAATCGTTCAAATCACTTTCTTTATCTGCGTAGATCAGTTTTTTTTTATAAAACTCGACTTCATTTTCCGATAAATCGAGCGTTCGATTGCGCGGAGCGCGTTTTTTCTTTTGCGATTTTTCGGTAATCATAAAATTCGTATTTTTGTATTAAATTTCAAGCAAAAGCAGTGTCAAAAGTGTTGCGCGATTTGGAATATCTTCGATAAAAACAAATTCTTCGAGCGTATGGGCACCGTTCCCGGCAATTCCCAAACCATCTAAAACAGGAACGTCGAGTGCGCCGACAAAGTTTCCGTCCGACGCGCCGCCAACCTGCGTCTCTTCTAAATTATAATCAAAACCTGCCGCGAGTTTTCTCGCTTTTTCAAATAATTCGACGACCTTTTCGGTTCGTTCCATCGGCGGACGATTTACCTCTCCGACGATTTCAAGCGAAACTTTTTCATCGAAAGATTTAAGATTTTTCAGAGTATTTTCGATTCTTTCAGCTTCAGATTTGCGCGTAAAACGCACGTCAATCTCACAACTTGCATATTCGGGAATGACGTTTGAGGTTGTGCCGCCTCTAATCGTACAGACGTTGGCGGTCGTTCCGTTTTCCAGATCGTTTAACTCTTGGATAAGCGGAATTTGCCGCGAAATTTCCAAAATCGCCGATGCCCCTTTTTCGGGTTCTAAACCTGCGTGTGCGGGAATTCCGTGAGTTTTCAAAGTGAACATTCCCGTTCCTTTTCTGCCCGTTTTAACTTTCCCGTTTGCCGAAGGTTCACAGACAAGACAAAATTCGGCGAGATTTGCTTCACGCTCGACCAATTCCTTGCCCGTCGGACTTCCGATTTCTTCGTCGCAACTTAAAAGAATCGTGATCGGACGTTTCGGTTTTAAATTAAATTCACTAAATAAGTACAACACTTCCAAAACCAAAACGATATTCGCCTTCATATCGAACGAACCACAACCGTAAAGTTTCCCGTCTTCGACGCGCGTCGGATTTTTTTCCTTGCTATTATGCGGATGAACCGTGTCGGTGTGTCCGAGTATTAGAATCGGTTTTTCGTCTGAATCAAAGCCGCGAATTATAAGATGCTCGCCGTAATTTTCGGCAAAAATGCGTTCAATCTCAAAATTGGACGTGATATTGTTCGCTTGGGATTCGATCCAATCTACGACTTTTCGGCTTCCTTCAACATCGCGCGAGGGCGATTCGATCTCGACGATCTTGCAAATCGAATCTATAATTTTCTTCTGTTTCGATTCAAAATGATTAAGTATTTCTTTCGGATTCATTTATTTATATTGAGCATCTTTGATGTTATTTGCTTCGGCGTATTTTTTTGCTTCGTCTTCGGTTTCAAAAACTCTGACGACATCATATTCATAACTGACAGGTTTTCCATCAACAAACATCGTCGTCATCGGACGCGCGACCATTCCTTTATTTTCAGGGCAAATATTTAAAATCGCAATCCGCATCTTTTGATCAGGCGTTCGCGTTTTTGAAACAGGGTATAAAACTTGTCGAATGATCTGACATTCTTTGGTAGAAATTATCGTATTGGATGACATCTTTTGTCCGAAAACTTGATTAAGAGTCTCGCCCAAACGATAACCTGCCAGAGCGAGTTGCTCTCGTCCGATCTTGAAGGAATTTTTCTGATATTTTTCCGAAGGCATTTCTTCGCGCTTTAGATCATTTGTATAAACATCGGTTGGCAAAAATGCAAAGCCTTCTTTGTTCCACTGTTTGTAATCGCCCAGTTTTAAATGGTCTTTCATTTTAGAAAATGGGAATTCATTCATCACTTTTCCGGCAACTTCAGCGATGTAATCCGAATCGCAAGCGTCATTTACGCGCGGCATATTTCTCGAAATCAGCGAATCCCAGAAAGAATGCAGATTCATTCGGCGCGGCGCATCTCGCGGCGTTAAAACAAACATATTTCCGCCCTGATCGCCTTTCGGTTCGACATCCGTAACCCGCGAAGCGTTGTGCAAAGGATTATGAATATCGCCGCCGACGTGCAAAAACCACGCTAAAGCGATAGATTTTTCGGCATCTGAAACAGAATCATCGCGCAAGATTTTTTCAAAATCATAGAGTTTCGGAATTGCCTTGCCGCTTTCTTCAGGAAAATTCTCTAGAATTTCGGCTTTTCCGTTTTCCTGTTTCCAAAAAATATCGGCGTAATGCCAATCGCCCTGATTGTATTTTTCGTAACGCACTTTGAAATCACGATTGCGAACAATGTCGCTCCAGGTTGCGGCAATCATAAAAAGATCGAGTTTTTTAACCGCATCCGAACGCGATTCGAAAGCGTTGTAATAAACGCTCAAATCAGAATCTTCAGGAGCTTTGAGCAAAATATCAATTACTTTCGCACGAACCTGCGGCGACATTTGCTGCCAAGCAATATACGCGGAAAGTTTGTGTCCCGTATCGTCCCACGCTGAAGTTGAAACGGAAAACGACGCAAGAACGGCGCAGATCAACAAAAATTTAACGAACTTTTTTTTCATCTTTTTCTCCAAAAATTATATGGAAGATTTTAACGAAATTACGGAATTAACAAAAGGAAGAGTATTTAAAAAATTTCGCAGCTAAAATGTTAAATTTTTTAGATTTAACCACGAAAGACAAACTTTTTCATCTAAGCAACATCATATATAGTGCAAATCTTTCCCCGGGATGCGTCTTAAAAATACGAGCATCGCATTGCTAATTTAATGTGAGGAGGAAACGAAATAATGCAAGCAGTATTTGATCAAGATTTTATCGCTGAAAAAGTAATCAACCGCACAAACGGTGCTTTCGGCAAAAAGATCGGATTATTTTCAACACTTTTCGGTTGTTGGCATAAACAGCTTACAAGACCTTTTACAAACCGAAATGCTTCCTATCGTGCCTGCTTAAACTGCGGCGCACGTAAGCCATTCGATGCGGAAAATCTAAAGACTTACGGACGATTCTATTATCCCCCAGCAATATCGTTTGATGAAAATTAAACGAGCAAACTACCTGCCTGTAAATCCCCTTCCAAAAGGAGAACCTGCCAAGCGCGATCTGATACTTTTCAGATCGCGCTTTTTTCTATAATTTTCCCAAAACCAACGCCGAATTTTTTGAACCGAAACCGATGCAATTGCAGAGTGCGTTTTTTACTTCTTTTTCTTTTGCAACATTCGGCGTGTAATCCAGATCGCAATCTTCGTCGGGAACATCAAGATTTATTGTCGGCGGAATGATATTTTCCTGCAAAGCGAGAAGCGTTGCGCCGATTCCTGCCGCGCCGCTTGCGCCCTGCGGATGCCCGATTTGCGATTTTGTCGCTGAAGTAGAAAGTGAATAAGAATGCGAGTTAAAAGCGTTTTTGATCGCCTGCGTTTCGATTCGGTCATTTAGTTTCGTCGAAGTTCCGTGCAGATTTACGTAATCAATTTCCTTCGGCGAAATTCCGGCATCTTCCAATGCAAGCGTCATCGCACGCGCCGGTTCTACGCCGTTTTCTTCCAGACGAACTCGATGATAAGCGTCGCAGGTCGAGCCGTAACCTTTTATTTCGGCGTAAATTTTCGCGTCGCGCTTTCTGGCATTTTCCAGAGTTTCAAGCACGAAAATCCACGCGCCTTCGCCTAACACAATTCCTGAACGGTCTTTTGAAAATGGACGCGATGCGCGATGCGGTTCGTCGTTCCAATCTTTTGTTAAAACGGTCATCAGATTAAAACCTTCTAAAATTCCGCGTGCCAGCGGCGAATCAACTCCGCCAGCCAACATCATTTCCTGCTTGCCGAGCGAAATGTGCTGTGCGGCGTATGCAATTGCATCCGTTGAACTTGTACAGCCCGTAGAAACGACGTGCGATAGTCCGTGAAGCCCGAAAACCATTGAAAGTTCCGAAGATAAACCACCGTGCGTCGAAGATGGAATCGTGTAAATGCTTGCTTTATTTTCTTCGCCGGAAAACCAATAGGCGTATTGTTTTTCGGTAAAAGCCAGACCGCCGCCGCCTGTTCCTAAAACTACTCCGAAGTTTTGCCGTTCGCTTAAATCCAAATTCTCAGCATTAATTTCCGCGTCTTTCATCGCTTCCCGCGCCGCTTTCAGAGCGAGCGGAACAGTTCTTGGAATGTGCTTTCTTTCCTTCGGATTTAGTTCCGCTTGCCAATCAAAATCCAAAACTTCGGCGGCAATCTGCACCGCCGAGCCTGTTACGTCAAAACTTTCGATTTTCCGAACTCCGCTTTTTCCTTGTTTTAACGATTCCCAGAACTTTTCGCGTCCGATGCCGATTGGCGTAACACAACCGAAACCCGTAATTACAACTCTTCGAGGTTTGATAAAATTTTTGAACATATTAATTTTGTCAAGAATATCATTTTGCGGGATTTGAAAGCTAATTGCATTGTTGACCAGAACATAAAACTTTTATTTAACAAAGTAAACGGAAGAGAACAATTTTGGTAAAAACCAATAAATTGTTCTCTTCCGCGTACTTTTTAAATTTTTATTCATTTGCTGAATGGATTTACCAAATCAACGTCAATTTGGAATAATAGATAAGCGAAAACAAGATTTTCGATAAAACAACTTCAAATCTTCAATCCCACAAAAAGATGATTAAATATTTCTTTGTTTTGCAGCTCTTCGTATTTATTCGCGGGAAAATTAAGTTTTTTTTTTAAGCTTCGGCTTCGGGTAGTTTTCCGACTTTGTGAAAAAGAAACAAAGTTTTAATATAAACGTATTACAAATTTAAAATCTTTCCCGAAAAAATTAAAAAGGAGTTTGGCAAAATGAGAGAAATATTCTACGGTTTATTTTTTGTTTTTATTATAATTATCATCGGCAACACGGTGATTGTTGCTCAGAAAGATATGAAACCACCAGTAGCGAAAAAAGAACCAAAAGTTTTGAAAATTCACGGTTACGAGATGACAGATAATTATTTCTGGATGCGCGACCGTAAGGATAAAAAAGATCCGGCAGTCATCGAGTATTTGAATGCCGAAAATGCTTATACCGAAAGTTTTATGGGACAGCATAAAGGGTTCGTTGACAATCTTTATAAAGAAATGATCGGACGCATCAAGCAGACCGATCTGAGCGTTCCGTATAAACTCGGCGAACATTGGTATTATTCAAAAACCGAAGAAGGCAAACAATATCCGACTTACGTTCGTGCGAAAACGCGCGAAGGGAAAGACGAAGAAGTTTTACTTGATCAAAACGAGATGGCAAAAGACTTTGGATATTTTTCCATCGGCGAATTCGATGTCAGCGAAGACGGCAATATGCTTGCTTTTTCAACTGATACCACAGGTTATCGGCAATACACTCTGCAAATTAAAGATTTGAAGACGGGAAAAATTTTGCCTGATAAAATCGAGCGCGTAACCAGTACCGCTTGGTCAAACGACGGCAAATATCTCTTTGTCGCACAGGAAGACCCGGTTTCAAAACGAACCGATAAATTCTGGCGGCATACTGTCGGAACCGACAAAAACGATCTTTTATACGAAGAAAAAGATGTTTTATTCAATATCGGAGTCGGCAAAACGCGTGATAATAAGATGATAATCTTAGGCGCGTTCGCTAAAACTTCGCGCGAATCGCGCTATATTCCGGCGGATAATCCGATGGCGGAATTCAAAGTTATTGTGCCACGCGAAGAAAATCACGAGTATTCGGTAGATCATTACGGCGATGAATTTTACATTACGACCAACAAAAAAGCTGAAAATTTCCGCGTTGTCCGCACTCCTGTTTCCGATCCGTCAGAGAAAAATTGGAAGGATTTTATCGCTCACAATCCGGCGATCAAAATTGAAGGTATCGAGTTTTTCAAAGATCATGCAGTCGTTTCCGAACTCGAAAACGGTTTGGAATATTTGAAAGTAATGGATTTGAAAAGGAAACGCGCGGCAAAAAGAATTAAAACGCCGGAAAGCGTTTACACGATGGGAATTGGCACGAATCCCGAATTTAACGCCGATTCGATTCAATATACTTACGCTTCGATGATTACGCCGTCTTCGACTTACGAATACGATTTCAAAACGCGAGAAAGCAAACTTTTGAAACAACAGGAAGTTCTCGGCGGTTATGATAAAACAAAATACAAAACGACGCGAGTTTGGGCGACGGCACGCGACGGCGTGAAAGTTCCGGTTTCAATCGTAATGAAAAAAGGAACAAAGCTCGACGGCAAAGCTCCGATGCTGCTTTACGCTTACGGTTCTTACGGTTATTCGATGACACCGGATTTTTCGACCGCGCGGCTTAGTTTAGTTGATCGCGGAATGATTTACGCCATCGCGCACATTCGCGGCGGTTCTGAACTCGGCGAAAAATGGCGGCAGGACGGGCGAATGATGAAGAAACTCAACACATTTTACGATTTTGTAGATTCGGCAAAATGGCTGGTTGCCAACAAATATACGTCGTCTGATCGCCTCGTCATTCAAGGCGGAAGCGCAGGCGGTTTATTGATGGGCGGAGTTGTTAATATGTCGCCGGAAACATTCAAAGCGGCGATCGTTCAAGTTCCTTTTGTTGATGTTTTGAACACAATGCTCGATGACACGCTTCCTCTGACGACCGAAGAATGGATCGAATGGGGAAATCCGAATGAGAAAGTTGCATTCGATTATATGCGTCAATATTCGCCTTACGACAACGTAAAAGCACAGACTTATCCGAATATGCTGGTCGAAGTTTCGCTCAACGACAGTCAGGTTCCATATTGGGAAGGCGCAAAATTCACTGCAAAGGTGCGTGAAATGAAAACGAACGATAGCATTGTTCTTCTTAAAACAAATATGGGCGCGGGACACGGCGGTTCGAGCGGACGTTACGACCGTTTGAAGGAAGTCGCGTTCGATTATGCTTATGCGCTGACGCAAGTTGGAATTATAAAATAAACTGTTTCGTTTAATTTAGATCAAAGGCAAGTGAGAATTTTCTTACTTGCCTTTTTTAATTTCGGTGATTAATTTTTCATCAAATTGATTGATTTCATTTAGTCATTTTGACCGACTTTTACCATTATTTGTTCTAAGCGGTATCACACTTTTTTTCATATACTCTTGTTACAATAGGGAAAAAACAAAAAATCTAAAAATTATCAGTTTAGGAACGGCACTTGCGAAGATGTATGTCGGAGAAAACACAAATCTCTTTGTAAAGCTAAATTATCTTTTATCTGATGATCAATATGAAAAGAAAAACTCTAACCACATTATTTTCGGGCATTGCATTATTTTCCATAATCTCAACCCCGATCAGCTTCGCCCAAAATATGCGACAAATTGATCGGACAAAAGTAGCTCACAAATCTTCAAATGTTACTTCATCCAAATATCTTCGTGATTTGACACAGTTTGCAAAAGACGGGCAAATTTTGCCGATCAGCGGTTTTGAAAATGAAATGGCAAAGGTTACAGGTGTTTTGGTTTCGACCCAAAAGAAAAATCCTGTTTTGATAGGTGAATTTGCCGATAAACAAAATCTTATTGTCGGCAATCTGGCTCTCAGTCTTTTGGCTGACAACGCGCCTTCTAATCTGAAATCTAAAAAGGTTTTGGAACTGGATATGGCTTCGATTATGGCTGATGCCAAATCTCAAACGGAAGCCGAAACGATTCTTGAAAAAACACTTGGAAATCTTAATAAATCTAATGAAAAGTTTATTTTAGTCGTTAATGAAATGACGAGTTTTGCCAAAGACGAGCCGTTATTCGGCGCAAATGTGGCAAAAATTCTGCGCCAAATGATAATTGACGGCAAAGTTCAGATTTTGACTTCCGGCACTTCTGAAGAATTCGCGCACAACCTTGCGTTCGATGCACAACTCAAAAAGCATTTTCAAAAGGTCGAACTCAATATTTCAGAAGCAGAATTAGACGATCCGTTTGTCGGCGATAAGATTTCACCCGATTTACGTGAATCACTTTCAAACGCAAATCCAAATGACAAAGTGAAAGTTATTCTGCAATCCGATGACATCACAAATCCCGAACTGCTCAAAGTTCTCGCACAAAATAATGTCGAGGTCAAAAGCCGTGCCGTAAATCTTAATATGATGGTTGTTGAATTTCCTGTTTCAGCTACCGAACAAATTGCCGCAATTCGTGGCGCAAAGCATCTTTCGCTGGACAAAGGCATTGTTTCTCTCGGACATATAGAAACAACAACAGGTGTTCTGGCAATGCGTTCTCAGCCGGGAAACAGTATTTATACCGGCAAAGGAATCGGTATCGCCATTGTTGATTCGGCAATTTACGACAATCATAAAGCCTTTGTTGCTAGCGCAGACGGCAAAAAGAGAGTTACTGAACAAAAAGAATTCATCACCGGCGGCGAGACCGATAAATTCGGACACGGCACACACGTTGCTGCAATTGCCGCAGGTGGTAAAGGGAAATACGATGACACGCAAGCCGCAAATGCTTTAACTAATTATCAGGGAGTTGCACCCGAAGCCGATATTATTCCGGTTCGTGTTCTTAATAATGAAGGAACCGGTTCGACGGCAGCTTTGATCGAAGCCCTTGATTGGATATATGAAAAAAGAATTGATAAAAACATCAAGGTCGTAAATCTCAGTTTAGGAACGGCGGCAATCGAAACGTGGCGAAATGATCCGCTTTGCCGGGCTGTTCGCAGACTGACTTCAGCGGGAGTCGTAGTAGTTGCGGCAGCAGGAAATGAGGGCAAAAATGGCAACGGTCAGAAAATCTACGGCGCGATTCATTCGCCGGGCAATGATCCTTCAGTGATTACGGTCGGCGCGACAAATACCTTTGGAACTGACCAGAGAAACGACGACGGTATTGCAACATACAGCTCACGCGGACCGACACGTTCTTTTTACACTAATGCTCAAGGAATTAAGCAATACGATCATCTGGTCAAACCCGATCTCGTTGCTCCCGGTAACAAAGTGATTTCGGCGGCGGCAAAGGAAAATAAACTTCTTATTTCACATCCCGACTTGCTCGCAAACTCGGTTCAAGATGAAGAATATCGTCTGATGTATCTTTCAGGAACATCAATGGCAACGCCGATTGTTTCCGGCACGGTTGCTCTGATGCTTCAAGCGAATCCGAAACTTACGCCAAATATGGTCAAGATGATTCTTACTTATTCGGCTCAACAACTAAGAGGATTTAATTTGCTTGAACAAGGTGCAGGAGAATTAAACGCCGAAGGCGCGGTTCGTCTGGCAAAACTCGTGCGACGGGATTTGACAATTTCGACAACTCTCGGATCGCCGATGCTTACGTCCTCAACACCGCCAAAATCGTTTTCAGCAATTGCCGATCAGAAAATTCGTTGGTCAGAAGGGCTAGTGCTTGATAAAGGTTTTGCTCAGGGAACAAAACTTATTACCAATTATCAAAAAGTTTACGGAAACGGCTTTTTAATGTCGGACGGAATCCTGATGAGCGACGGAATCTTAATGTCGGACGGAATCTTAATGTCGGACGGTTTCTTAATGAGTGACAGCCTTTTGACGAGCGACGGAATTCTGATGAGCGACGGAGTTTTGTTTATGGATTACAGCGAAACTTTCGGCAACGGCTTTTTGATGTCGGATGGCTTCTTAATGTCAGATGGATTTCTAATGTCGGACGGTTTTTTAATGAGCGACGGAATTTTGATGAGCGATGGAATTTTCGGAAGCAAAAGTCCGCTGATCGGCGGCGATAATACTGCCGCTATGCAGTAATTTTGATCTATTTATTTCAACAAAAGGACGAGTGAGATTTTTCATTCGTCCTTTTTTTCGTTCAATCTGATTTAATTCAATCGTTCATTTTGACCAAAATCAAGTCTGGCAAAAATCTGTAAAATTATTAAAAAAAACTGTAAGCCACGCTTTTAACTGCATTTGCGTAACATTAATAAATTGGCACAAGTCTTGCAACCTTGACTGACAGGATAATTAATACCTGAAAAAAATAATAAGGTAAAACTTAAAATGAGAAAACAAATACTTCCAAACCTACTTGCATCAATCATACTTATATCGCAATTATTTGCGATGAGTGCCTTTGGGCAAACAATTGCGGTAGATAACAAAACAAATAAAACTCAAGAAACCAAGAATCAAGATAAATCGTTTTCAAAAGAAACCCAGAATCAAGATAAATCGTTTTCAAAATACATACAAAACCTCAATCAGCTTGCTGCGGAAGGGAAAATTACTTTTACACAAAATTTAGAAGCAGAAACGATAAAATTGCAAGAAGTTCTTGCTTCACAAAGTAGTAAAGGTGTAATTATCAGCGACTATTATCGAAATAAAAAAGATTTGACAATCGGCAATCTGGCATTGCAAATAGTATCGGGAAATGTGCCTGTAAGTCTGAAAAATAAACAGATTTTTCAAATTGATTTGGCAAATCTTTTAGCTGATTCAAAAACTGCTGTTCAAGTAGAATCAGCTCTGCAAAATGCCCTCAAACAAATTGAAGCGAAAAAAGAAAATGCCATTTTATTTGTTGATGACATTTCGGTTTTCTCAAAAAATAATCCGGTCTTCGGGGCGATTATTGCAAAAAATCTGCGTCAATCAATCGCGGAAGGAAAAATCCGCGTCATCAGTTCCTCAAATTTAGAAGATTACAAAACGGAAATCGCGCTTGATCCGCAACTCAAAAACCGCTTTGCGAAATTAGATTTAAGCAATTCCGATTCAAAAAGCGACGATTCATTTGTCGGCGATAAAGTTTCGCCGGATTTACGAGCGATTCTTAATACAACTTCACCAAGCGAAAACGTAAATATAATCATCCAAACCGATAAAGCCGATCTTTCCAAACTTTCAAGACTTGTTACTAATAATCAGGCAACTATTGTCAGAAAGATGAATAACCTCGGAATGCTGGAAGTTAATTTGCCGGCAAGTTTGGTCGAAGCTGTTGCCGGAAATTCGGCGGCACAACATCTTTCACTGAATAACAGTCTTAAAAGCACTTATGAATGGGGCGATGACAGCACAAAAGGTCACGTCGAATTGACGACAGGCGGCGTAGAATCGCGCAGACAATCATCAGATAATTATTACGGAACAAATATCGGTATTGCCATTATTGATTCGGGAATAGACACTTCTCACAAAGCATTTTTAAATTCATCTTACTATTCGTCAAATCGAGTTATTTATCAGCAAGATTTTACTGGTAAGGGAACAACCAATGATTTATTCGGACACGGAACACACGTCGCCGGATTAGCTGCGGGAATTAATGGCAGTTCAAAATTAGAGAAATTTCGCGGTGTGGCTACTCAAGCAAAATTATTAAATCTGCGCGTTTTGGATGAAAATGGTGTTGGAACTACCGCTGCAGCTTTGGCGGCTTTGGATAAAGTTTACGAATTACGTCAAACATATAATATTAAAGTTGCAAATTTGAGTTTAGGAACTCCGGCGGTTGAATCTTATCGAAACGATCCTTTGTGCCGTGCGGTCAGAAGATTGGTTGATGCCGGCGTAGTCGTGGTCGTCGCGGCAGGAAACACAGGAAAATTGTCCGACGGTCGAAAAATTTACGGCGCGATTCATTCGCCCGGAAATGAACCTTCGGCGATTACAATAGGTGCAACAAATACTTTTCAAACAAATTCACGCAATGATGACGGCATTACAACATATAGTTCACGCGGTCCGACGCGCTCTTATTGGACTGACGAATCTAATGTCAAACATTACGATAATGTAGCTAAACCCGATTTGGTTGCTCCCGGCAATAAATTGCTGGCGGCTTCGGCGGGAAATAATAGATTATTAGCCAATAATCCGCAGCTTTTCTATTCAAATTCAGGAAACAGCAATGAGCAGCTTATGTATATGAGTGGAACTTCGATGGCGACACCTATTATTTCCGGTACGGTGGCGATGATGCTTCAGGCAAATCCGCGTCTGACACCGAATATGGTCAAAATGGTTTTGATGTACACGGCGCAGCAACTTCGCGGCTTTAATCATCTCGAACAAGGCGCAGGTCAAGTTAATATCGAAGGCGCAATCAGATTAAGCAAAGGTATTAAATCCAACTTACCAAGCAATCCGTCGCTCGGCTATCCGATGAATGCAAATTGTTTTTTATTTTCGTGCAGTTTACCGACTCCGCAAACAACTATTGCAAATAATACGTTCAAATGGTCAAGCGGAATAATGGTTGGCAAGGGCTATGTAATGGGGACGGATTTGATTACCAAATATCAAAAGATTTACGACCAAGGCGTAATGCTTAGCGATGGTGTAATGCTCAGCGATGGTGTAATGCTCAGCGATGGTGTAATGCTCAGCGATGGTGTAATGCTCAGCGACGGTTTCTTAATAAGTGATGGAATCTTAATGTCGGACGGAAGTTTGTTTGCCGATTACAGTCAATCATTCGATGAAACTCAAGGTATGTCGGATGGTTCGCTTCTTGGAGATGGGATATTAATGTCAGACAGATTTTTGATGTCGGATGGAATATTAATGTCAGACGGAATCTTGATGAGTGATGGAATATTGATGAGCGATAGCATTTTAGGAGACTAGATAAAAATAAAAAGCCGACTTTTTCCGGGAAAGAAAAGGTCGGCTGAAAACTCCGGTAAATCAGGGCATTCTTGTAATTTTAAAAAAAAATGCTGAATTGAATTTTTTTGTTGGAAATTTAACTTAGTTTAACGTATAATAACAACAACTAAAGAATTCATTACTTTAGTTGTTGTTAAAATATCTTAAAAGCACTCCTGAAATTAGAAAAAAATTAATTAGCAACTCGCATTTATTTCGAGCCAAAGGAAAATATTAAGTGACTACGAAAGAAAGATTAGTTCAATTTTCAACGTGGATAACCTTGTCATTAGGTTTGTTTTTCTGCGCTTATTCAATCTTTCATTTTCCTGTTCAAAAGGTTGATCCTCAGTTAATAGTAATACTTCTGGCAACCGTTTTCTTTGGACAATTTCTTCACGTTCAACTACCGCGAATAAATATACATATTTCAACTTCGGATGCAATGATTTTCGTTGCTCTCATTTTATACGGCAGCGAAGTAGGCGTTTTACTGGCGGTTTTTGAAGCCTTAATGACAAGTTTTAGTATTAGATTTAAAGGTGGAAGTTTAAGAAATATAACAATTGCGCTCAACGGCGCATCCGCAGCAATTTGCACATTCGTTACGGCTTTGCTGGTAAATTATGTTTTTGTTTCGATGAAGGCAACTGCCGAAACCGGCGAGTTTTATCGGCTGGTTTTGATGTTGGGGATGATAGCCTTTACACAGTTTTTAATTAGTTCAATCTCTGTAACTCTATTTATGGCAAAGAAAACAGAGAAATCGCTCTGGCGGATTTGGAATGAAACTTGTTTAAATGCTTTTGTGATTTATGTCTTCAACGCAATAATTGCCGGAATAATAATTAAGGCTTTAGTCGGGATTAATACTATTATGGCTCTGGTCGGGGTAATCGTTCTGGTCGTGGTTTTCCTGACATATCGCCGATATGTCAATGATGTCAAAGAAACTGCCGAAAAAGCCGAGAAATCCGAAAGAGCGCGTGCCGAACAAGCCGAAAAACATATCGAAGAACTCAAACATCATATTCACGAA
>JBBSAX010000118.1:0-15505 GCA_038251885.1 Pyrinomonadales bacterium
CAAGCGAAGCGGTTTGCTGGTGGGACGACACCGTTTTTATGGAACATCTGTGGCGATTATTTTCATTAAAAGAATTTACTGCGCTTATCAATTTCGGCGAAGAAACTGTAAATAATCCGAATCGTAAAGAATTGGCGCACGAATTACGCGAAAAAGTAAAGGAAAAATTTATTCCGGTTTTATAACTAAAATCGGTTTGAAACATTTATTTATCAGAACCGTATTAATCGAATCTAAATTCCAAAATCTAGGAGAGTAAAAATGAGTATTATTAGTTCACGTTCAGTCTTTGTGCTGACACTTTTGTTTGTGTTTTGTGTTTCGGCTTTTGCACAAAACAAGGGTTTTGACCTTACCAGAATGGATAATTCAGTTGAAGCCTGCACGGATTTTTTCCAATATGCCAACGGAACTTGGCTGAAAAATACTGAAATTCCCGCATCGGAATCGCGTTGGGGAAGTTTCAATATTTTGGCGAAAAATAACCGCGATATTTTAAGGGAAGTTGTTGAAAAATCGTCTGCTACCAAAGCCGCTAAAAGCAGCGACACACAATTAATCGGTGATTTTTACGCTTCGTGTATGGACGAAACGGCAATTGAAAAAGCCGATATCAAACCGCTGAATCCGTATTTTAAAAAAATCGGTAAAATCTCGACCAAAGAAGATTTAGTCAAACTTATTGCTGAAATGCACAATTCGGGAGTGCCGGGAGTTTTCGGCTTTGGCGGCGGTGCTGATTTGAAAAACAGTTCGATGGTCATTGCCAACGCATCGCAAGGCGGTTTGAGTTTGCCGAATCGTGATTATTATACGAACAATGACGCTAAATCTAAGGAAACACGCGAGAAATTTGTCGAATATATGACCAATATGTTCAAACTCGCCGGTGATTCTCCTGAAAATGCGGCGGCAAATGCAAAAACCGTGATGGATATTCAAACGCGTCTGGCAAATGCTTCACTGCCGCCCGTCGAACTTAGAAATCCCGATAATCGTTATCACAAAATGAGTCTGACGGAGGCGCAGAAAATTTCGCCCAGTCTTTCGTGGGAAGCATATATGTCGGCTCGCGGTGTTCCGACGGTTACGGAAATCAATATCGGTCAACCCGCATTTTTTGAAGAAATCAACAAAATGCTGACTGATGTTTCAACTGACGATTGGAAAACCTATCTTCGCTGGATGACTATCAATGATGCCGCGCCGCTTTTATCGAAAGCCTTCGTTGATGAAAACTTCAATTTTTACAGTAAATATCTTTCAGGAACTAAAGAGCAACAACCGCGCTGGCGGCGTTGTGTGGCGGCAACCGACGGAAATTTAGGCGAAGCACTCGGTCAGGAATATGTCAAAAAAGCATTTACGCCACAAGCAAAAGCACGAATGGATGAACTGATTTCAAATCTTTTTGCGGCAATGAAAGTAAGAATTAACGACCTCGAATGGATGAGTGGCACGACCAAAAAAGAAGCGCAAGTAAAACTTTCAACTTTTAAACGTAAAATCGGTTATCCCGATGTTTTGCGCGGTTATAAAGGTTTGGAGATTGACCGCAAATCTTATTTTGACAATGCCGAAAATAGCGGAGAATTTCAGATTAAACGCAATTTGCAAGACATCGGCAAGCCGGTTGACAAAACTCGTTGGGGAATGACTCCGCCGACCGTCAACGCTTATTATAATCCCGTGCAAAACGAAATCGCTTTTCCCGCCGGAATTCTGCAACCGCCGTTTTTTAATTTTGCGGCTGATGATGCGATTAATTACGGCGCAATCGGCGGTGTCATCGGACACGAGATTTCGCACGGATTTGACGATCAGGGAAGTAAATTTGACGCAGAAGGGAACTTCAAATCGTGGTGGACGGATGAAGATCGTGCGAAATTTGATGAACGCGCCGCGTGTGTCGTTAAGCAATTCGACGAATACGAAGTTCAGCCAAAATTATTTATAAACGGGAAACTGACTTTAGGCGAAAACATCGGCGATCTCGGCGGTTTAGCAGTCGCTTACACGGCTTTCCAAAAATCTTTGGAAGGCAAACCACGTCCTGAAAATATTGACGGTTTTACGCCCGAACAAAGATTTTTCCTAGGTTGGGCGCAAGTTTGGGCGACAAAATCAACACCTGAAGCCGAAGCCTTGCAGGTCAAAACCGATCCGCACGCACTCGCCCGCTGGCGTGTCAACGGACCGATTTCAAATATGCCGCAATTTGTTGAAGCCTTTAATTGCAAACAAGGACAGCCAATGATCAAAAAAGATATTTGCAATATTTGGTAATCGTTACCCGAAAATAAAAAAGGCTGAAGGTTAGTTTAACCTTCAGCCTTTTTTTGATTTAATGCTTTTTAGAAGTCATCATCATCATCGAAATCAGCTATCGAATCATCAACTTCGACCATTTCTTCCTCAAAATCGAGTTCGAGTTCGTCGTCAATTTCTTCGATTTCTTCTTCCGGTTCTTCCACGTCCGAAGTTTCAACGCCGGGAACATTTGCCACTGACGGTAGATTTAAACCTTCCGTCAGAGCCGTATATTCCTCGTATTCTTCCTCGGCTTTTTGATTAACCGTCGGATCGTATTCGACTTTGACGTTGCGGTAATATTTCATACCCGTTCCAGCCGGAATCAATCGTCCCATAATCACGTTTTCCTTTAAACCGCGCAGATAATCAACGCGACCGGAAATTGCCGCTTCGGTCAAAACGCGGGTTGTTTCCTGGAAACTTGCCGCCGAAATAAATGAATCGGTTGAAAGCGAAGCCTTTGTAATTCCGAGCAAAAGCGGTTCGGCACTCGAAGATTGTCCACCTTCCTCGCGCACACGACGATTTTCATCTTCGTAGCGGAAACGGTCAACTTGTTCTTCGAGAAGGAAATCGGTGTCGCCGACTTCTTTGATCTTAACCCAACGGAGCATCTGACGAACGATACATTCGATATGCTTGTCATTAATGTTCACGCCTTGCAGACGATAAACTTCCTGAATTTCATTAACGATGTATTGCTGAAGAACTTCAGCACCTAAAACGCGCAAAATATCGTGCGGATTGAGCGGTCCGTCCATTAGCGGTTCACCGGCTTTTACGCGGTCGCCTTCCTGCACGTTGATATGCGTTCCGCGCGGAATATCATATTCGCGTTCCTCACCGTCATCACCGATGATAATAAGTTTGCGCTTACCTTTGGAAATCGGTCCGAATTTAACTGTTCCGTTGATTTCCGACATCACGGCTGTTTCGCCCGGACGACGTGCCTCAAACAATTCGACAATTCGCGGCAGACCGCCGACAATGTCTTTTGTTTTCGTCGTTTCGCGCGGAATCTTAGCGATAATATCGCCCGCTTGAACTACCTGTCCGTCTTCGACGTGAAGATTTGCACGAATCGGCATTTGATAAGTTTTCAAGACTTTATTGCCTTCACGAATTTCAAGACGCGGCTGATGTTTTTCATCCGAATCTTTGACCACTAAGCGTCTTTGTCCCGAAACTTTATCAATGTCTTCTTCAAGCGTTTTACCTTCCTTCAAGTCTTGGAATTTAACCGTTCCCGGAACTTCCGAAAGAATAGCGAAGGTGAACGGATCCCAAGTTACGAGAAGATCGTCTTCTTTAACCTCTTGTCCGTCTTTAACATGAACGTGCGCTCCGTAAACTACTTGGTAACGCGCAACTTCGCGTCCACGCTCATCAACCAAAGCAAGCTCTGATTGGCGTTTCATCGAAATTTGTTCACTTTCACGGTTTGTAATTACCTTCAAATCGCCGAGAAATTTAACCGTTCCATTCATTGCCGCAGTATGTTGCGTTTCCTGTTCAAGCCGTGCCGTTCCGCCGACGTGGAATGTTCTCATCGTAAGTTGCGTTCCGGGTTCGCCGATTGATTGTGCTGCGATAACTCCGACCGCTTCGCCGATTTCAACCGTAAACCCGGTTCCGAGATTACGACCGTAACATTTAACGCAAATTCCGCGACGCGATTCGCACGTCAATGGCGAGCGAATACGAACTCTTTGCAGACCCGAAAGCTGCACCTGTCCTGCTAAATCTTCGTTAATTTCACGATTTGACTCAACAATTGTCGTACCGTCAACCGGATCAATGATGTCATCGAGCGATGTGCAACCGACAATTCTGTCGCGCAAGGATTCAACTTCTTCACCGTTACGAATGATTGCTTCTGCCCAAATTCCGCGAACCGTTCCGCAATCCTGCTCGGAAACAATGACATCTTGCGCCACGTCAACAAGGCGGCGTGTCAGATAACCTGAGTCAGCCGTTTTGAGTGCTGTATCAGCCAAACCTTTACGCGCACCGTGTGTTGAAATAAAGTATTGCAACACGTTCAAACCTTCGCGGAAGTTTGCAACGATCGGCGTTTCGATGATTTCGCCCGAAGGTTTCGCCATCAGTCCGCGCATACCGGCAAGCTGCCGAATCTGTGCATCAGAACCACGCGCTCCCGAATCCGCCATGACGAGAATCGGATTCAGTTCGCGTCGTTCGTCTTCGCGGGCGTGCATTGCCAGAAACATTTCTTTTGCCACGCGGTCGGTCACATCCGACCAGATTGCCGTAACTTTATTTTGACGTTCGAGCTGCGTCATCGCACCTTCTCTCGATTGAAGTTCGAGTTTATCAACTTCCTTTCGGGCATTTTCAATAATTTCCGGTTTACTTGCCGGCGTAACCATATCATCAATACCGATGGAAACACCTGATTTCGTCGCATAGAGAAATCCCGTATTTTTCAAATCATCAAGAAGTTCGACAGTTTGTTGATGTCCTAAACGAAGATGGAAAAAGCTCACCAAAGATTGCAAACCTTTCTTTTTCAATGTTCCGTTGACAAAGGGCAACCCTCCGCGTAATAAGCGTTCATTGAATAAAACTCGACCAACCGTAGTATCAATAAGACGATTAACATCCTTTCGAACCGTTGCACGCATAACGTCTTGCGGATGGTGTTCCTGCGTCAGATCAATTAAATCACCTTTCCAACGAAGTTTGATTTTCGCCTGTGTCGCAACCGCACCGGCATCAACAGCAAGCAAAACGTCTTCCATCGAATTGAAATATTTGCCTTCACCCTTCATTTCGGGTTGATCGAGCGTCAAATAATAACAACCCAAAACGATGTCCTGCGAAGGAACCGTGATCGGCTGTCCGCTTGCCGGTGAAAGTAAATTATTTGAAGCAAGCATTAAAACTGTCGCTTCGATCTGCGCTTCGGCAGAAAGCGGAATGTGAACCGCCATTTGATCGCCGTCAAAATCGGCATTGAAAGCCGTGCAGACGAGCGGATGAATTTTGATTGCTTTTCCTTCAACCAAAACGGGTTCAAACGCTTGAATTCCGAGTCTGTGAAGCGTCGGCGCACGGTTTAATAAAACCGGATGTTCGCGAATGACTTCTTCGAGAATATCCCAAACAATCGGTTCCTGGCGTTCGACCATTTCACGCGCTTGTTTGATCGTTGCGGCGTGTGCGTCTTTTTCTAATTTGTTATAAATAAATGGTTTGAAAAGTTCCAAAGCCATTTTCTTCGGCAAACCGCACTGATGCAGTTTCAATTCCGGTCCGACGACGATTACCGAACGTCCCGAATAATCAACACGTTTTCCGAGCAAGTTTTGACGGAAACGTCCTTGTTTACCTTTTAGAGTTCCCGAAAGCGATTTGAGCGGACGATTATTTGCCCCGCGCAGAACGCGACCGCGACGACCGTTATCGAATAAAGCGTCAACCGCTTCCTGAAGCATTCGTTTTTCGTTGCGGACGATAACTTCCGGCGCATGCAGTTCCATCAATTTTTTCAGACGGTTGTTGCGGTTAATTACGCGACGATACAAATCATTGAGATCGGAAGTCGCAAAACGTCCGCCGTCGAGCGGAACAAGCGGACGAAGCTCCGGCGGAATTACCGGAATTACATCCAGAATCATCCATTCGGTATTGTTACCCGATTTTAAGAATGAATTTGCGACCTTCAAGCGTTTTGAAAATTTCAGTTTCTTCTGCTGCGAAGTTTCTTCGCGCATTTTCTGGCGCAATTCCGTAACGAGTTCGGGAACGTCAATCTGCATCAGCAAATCTTTGATCGCTTCCGCGCCCATTTTCGCGACGAATTGATGCGGATATTCCTGCATTAATTCGCGAAAGCGTTCGTCGGTCAGTAAATCTTTTTCCTTCATATCCGGTACATCGCCCGGATCAACTACGATATAAAGCTCAAAATAGAGAATTTTTTCGAGGTCACGCAAAGTAATGTCAAGAAGATGTCCGATGCGCGACGGTAAACCTTTGAAAAACCAGACGTGCGAACACGGACTTGCGAGTTCGATATGTCCTAATCTTTCGCGTCTGACCTTTGATTGCGTAACTTCAACGCCGCATTTATCGCAGATCACGCCGCGATGCTTCATTCTTTTATATTTTCCGCAGAGACATTCCCAATCGGAAACGGGACCGAAAATACGAGCACAGAAAAGCCCGTCGCGCTCAGGTTTGAACGTCCGATAATTAATCGTTTCCGGCTTGGTAACTTCGCCGTGCGACCACGAACGAATTTTTTCCGGCGAGGCGAGGCTGATTCTGATCGCCTCAAAATTCGGGGTTAATTGTGTTTTGTTATCGTTTTGAAATCTAAACATCTTTTTTCTCCAAGTCCCAAGTTCCAAGTCTCAAGTCCCAAGTTTTTTTTGCTACATTAACTTGGGAGTTTGGACTTGGAACTTGGGACTAAATTAATCACCTACAACTTCGCCGACACCGGCAATTAGCACGTTTTCGTCAATTTCGTCTTCCATAATCAGTTCGACATCAAGACAGAGCGATTGAAGTTCGCGCACGAGAACATTGAACGATTCAGGAATGCCCGGTTCAAAATCCGACTCGCCTTTTACGATCGTTTCGTAGATTTTTGAACGTCCGGCAACGTCATCAGATTTACAAGTTAATAATTCCTGCAAAATATGCGCCGCGCCGTAGGCTTCCAACGCCCAAACTTCCATCTCACCGAATCTCTGTCCACCGAATTGCGCTTTACCGCCCAAAGGCTGCTGCGTAATCAAACTGTACGGACCGATTGAACGGGCGTGAATCTTATCGTCAACAAGGTGCGAGAGTTTGAGCATATAAATGTAACCGACGGTTACTTTCTGCTCGAACTGTTCGCCCGTCATTCCGTCATAAAGTCTGGTTTTTCCTGATGGACCGACCGACGGCGGAATTCCTAATTCATCGTATCGTTCGTTGGCTTTGACGATATATTCCTTGATTTCCTTTTCGCTTGCGCCGTCAAAAACGGGTGTTGCAAAATGAAGTCCGAGAACTCTTGCCGCCCAACCTAAGTGAGTTTCGAGAATTTGTCCGACGTTCATACGCGACGGCACACCGAGCGGATTAAGCACAATTTCAACAGGCGTTCCGTCCGGCAAATACGGCATATCCTCTTCCGGCAAAATTCTTGCGATAACACCTTTATTACCGTGTCGTCCAGCCATTTTATCGCCGACCGAAAGTTTACGTTTCATTGCCACGAAAACTTTGACCATTTTGATAACGCCCGGAGGAAGTTCGTCGCCTTGCTTGAGCTTGGAGATTTTTTCCTCGTAGATGTCGCTCAAAATGTTGATCTGACGCGATGTGCGCTGTTCGTATTCCTTAATCTCTCCCGGAATGTCAATCGTTCCGGCTGAAACTTCCGCACCGCGAAGATGTTTGATTTCAACATCTTTCAGCATTTCTGTCGTCAGCGTCTCGCCTTTTTTGATCAAAACGTCTTTACCGTCAACGAGGTCTTTCAACAACTTACGACCTTCAAAAAGTTCATAAATTCTTTGATCACGCTGTTCGGTCAAGATTCGGATTTCATCTTCAAGATCGCGGCGCATCGCATCTTCTTCGAGCATTTCGATGTCGAGTGAACGCTCATCTTTTTCTTGACCTTTGCGCGTAAAGACCTGAACATCAACGACCGTTCCGTCAATTCCGGGCGGGCAAGTCAAAGAAGCGTCTTTTACGTCGCCGGCTTTTTCGCCGAAAATCGCGCGAAGCAGTTTTTCTTCCGCCGTCAATTGCGTTTCACCTTTCGGCGTAACTTTTCCGACGAGAATCGAACCCGGTTTAACCTGTGCGCCAATGCGAATGATTCCTGATTCATCTAAATCGCGAAGCATATTTTCGCCGATATTCGGAATATCGCGCGTAACTTCTTCAGGACCGAGCTTCGTATCACGCGCTTCGACTTCGAGTTCCTCAATGTGAATTGAAGTATAATAATCTTCCTTCACAAGACGTTCCGAAACCAGAATCGCGTCCTCAAAGTTGTAACCGCGCCAAGACATAAAGGCGACAAGGACGTTTCTGCCAAGTGCGAGTTCCCCTCTGTCCGTGCAAGGTCCGTCGGCGATAACCTGACCTTTTTTAACTCTTTCGCCGACCTGTACGATCGGACGTTGGTTGATACAGGTATTTTGATTCGAGCGTTTGAACTTAACAAGCGAATAAATATCCGCTGTAACTTCGCGGGAAATCGTGCCGTCAACTTTGTGATCGGCTTTCACAATTGTGCGTTCTGAATCAACGTAATCAACGATTCCGTCGCGTTTTGCGATAACAACAGCACCGGAATCCCGCGCCGCGATTTTTTCCATTCCCGTTCCGACATACGGACTTTCTGCACGAAGCAGAGGAACAGATTGACGCTGCATGTTCGATCCCATCAGAGCGCGGTTAGCGTCGTCGTTTTCTAAAAACGGAACTAATGAAGCTGCAACCGAAACGAGTTGTTTCGGCGAAACGTCCATATATTCTATCTCGTCGCGGGAAGATGTGATAAATTCACCTTTCTTACGCGCCGCATTACGTTCATTAACCAGATTTCCCTTCTCGTCTAACTCGATATTTGCTTGTCCGATGACATACTTGTCCTCGTCCCAAGCGGTCAGATAAAACGGAAACGGTTCGTGTTCGGCGGCTCGTTGTCCGCTCTTTAATTTCGCACTTGCCGCTTCGACTTCTTCGAGCGGATGATGCGTATTCGGTTTTAAACCCGTGTCGCCGCCGTTGATAATTTTCACATATTCAACCACGCGACCGTCTTCAACTTTTCGATACGGAGATTCGATAAAACCGAACGGATTGATTCTTGCGAAACACGCTAAGCTAGAAATCAAACCGATGTTCGGACCTTCAGGCGTTTCAATCGGACAGATGCGACCATAGTGCGTCGGATGAACGTCGCGGACTTCAAAACCTGCACGTTCACGCGAAAGACCACCCGGACCTAATGCCGAAAGTCTGCGTTTATGCGTAATTTCGGAAAGCGGATTCGTTTGATCCATAAACTGCGACAATTGCGATGAACCGAAAAATTCACGAACTGCGGCAGTTACGGGCTTTGCATTAACTAAATCGCGCGGCATCGTCGTGAACATATCCTGTTGAATGGACATTTTCTCTTTAATTGCGCGTTCCATTCTTTCAAGTCCGATACGGAATTGATTTTCCAGAAGTTCGCCAACTGCACGAACGCGGCGATTTCCGAGATGATCAATGTCATCTTGGAAATAATTGTCGCTGTCGCGCTTCATACGCAGAAGATAATTGACGACTTCAAAGAAATCCTTTGCTTCGAGCAGAGAATTATCAATTTCCTGAAGTTGCGGTCTGCCCATTTTGATATTGAATTTCAAACGACCGACGCGCGATAGATCAAAGCGTCGTGCATCGAAAAACATTCCTTCAAGCAGACGATATGCAGTCGGCACGGTCGGTGGATCTCCGGGACGCATTTTTCTATAAATTTCCAAAAGTGCATCAACCGGTTTCGTAATCGTGTCCTTCTTTAAAGTCTGCGCGATTATTCCGCCGATAACGTCTTTTTCAGGGAAGAAAACAGAGAAACTTTGGACACCTTCATCAACAATCTGTTGAAGTTTAGCTGCCGTAATTTCATTGTTCGATTCAAGAATAACTTCGCCTGTTTCGGTATTAATGATGTCTTCTAAAGCAATTGCGCCTTCAAAGTCATTTTGCGAAACTTGAACTTTTTCGATGCCGAGTTTTCTCAATTCACGCAAAGCCAAAGCGGTTACTTTCTTTCCGCTGCTGGTGACAGTTTCTTTTCCGTCTTTGATGTCTTCTTCTGCCCGCATTCCTTTCAAATGCGTGTCGCCTTCTTTCTTAACTTTAAGAAAGATTTTGCCTTTTTCGACCGCGATTTCATCAGTAATATAAAATTGCTTAAGAAGCTCGGCATTTGAAAATTCGGCATTTTTGACAACTTCTTCCAGAATCTGATCAGAAACCGTCTTCATATCAATCTGCGGATTGAGCCACAAGCCCAAAGCACGCAAAAAGATCGTTCCGAGAAGTTTTCGTTTTCCAAGACGCGAATGAAGAATACCTTTTTGATCGTATTCAAATTCAACCCATGAACCACGATACGGGATTACTTTTGCCAAAAATTCATCGCGGTCGCCTTTGAAAAACACGCCCGGCGAACGATGAAGTTGCGAAACGATTACGCGCTCAGTTCCGTTGATGATAAAAGTTCCGTTGTCCGTCATCAGCGGAATTTCGCCGAAGAAAACGTCTTCTTCCTTGATGTCGCGGATCGTCGAAACATTTGTTTCCGGATCTTTATCGTAAACAGTCAAACGAATTCTTACTTTTAAGGGAACACTGTAAGAAGTTCCGCGTTCTTGACATTCCTGTTGATCGTGCTTGTGTTTCAAACCGACAGGTTCGCCGCAGTTTGAACAAAGTTTCGGTTTGACATCGTTAAATGTTCCGCAGTTATTACAAAGAACTTCCGCCGGATTAAACGGATCAACCTTAATTTTCGCGCCGCATTCTTTACAATTTGTGCGAAGATGTTCCAAGCCTTCCAAGTTTCCACACTTACATTGCCAGTTGCCGATCTGATATTCGACAAATTCGAGCATTGCCGTTTCGCGGAAATCGGAAACCGGAAAAATGGATTGAAAAACGGATTGAAGCCCGACGTTATCACGCTCTTCGGGAATCAAATCCATTTGCAAAAAACGATTGTAAGATTCGCGCTGCACTTCGATAAGATTCGGAATCTGCGCGGTTGTAAAAATTTTCGAGAAATCAACACGCTCGGGCGCACGACTGGTTCTGCGTCCAAGCCCATTGGTGTTTGTTTGAAGCGGATTGACAATCATAATTTTATAATTCAGGTCTTGAAGAAAATTTTTGTTGCTTTAATTTTCTTTTGTTGGTAAAATGCCTTAGCTTAAAACTGATAAATAATTTTTCAAATAAAGACGGCAAATGCGGTCTAGGGTATAGCTTGCCCTGACCGCTTTTTTCGTTAGCAGTTTATCTAACTAAATATATTTTTGAGAGTTCCAAAAAGGACAATTACTCTCCAATCTTTCTAAGAGAAAATCTTCTCTATATCTAACGAAACTCCGAATTCCGAAGTTTCAAAACTAATTGATTCAGGCAAGCACAAATCACTTTTTAATTGGGATTTGCGCTTGCCTTATAGTTTAACAGTTAAATTATTTAACTTCAACCGTCGCGCCTGCTTCGGTCAATTTGTTTTTAATTTCTTCTGCTTCGTCCTTGGAAACGCCTTCTCTCAAAGTTTTCGGCGCACCGTCAACCAATTCTTTAGCTTCTTTCAAGCCAAGACCGGCAACGACTTCACGAACAACTTTAATGACGTTGATTTTGCTTCCGCCGGCAGCGGTCAAAACCACATCGAAAGCTGTCTGTTCTTCAGCCGCCGCAGCGTCTCCGCCCGCAGGCGCAGCCATCATCATCGGCGCAGCCGCAGCCGCAGCCGAAACTCCGAAAACTTCTTCCAATTCTTTAACTAATTCAGACGCTTCTAACAACGTCATTGCTTTTAAATACTCGACAACATCTTCTTTTGAAACTGCCATGATTTTATAATTCCTCCTAAAGGGTTCTTGTATATTTGTTTAGCTAATCTTTTTGATTAACGCTTTTTGTTTGTGTCAGCCATTTGAGAACCCAACGGGATATTTTTTCTGCGGTTGCATCACGCTTACTTAAAATATCCGAGCAGCAAATGCGACCTGACAAATCGCTTCGCTCGTTTTCCTTGAGCCTTGGCTATTTCGATTAAGGAATGACAGGCTTCTTTTGAGAAATCTGTCATTCCAAAAATTTTTATGATTCTTGTTTTTGCTCGCCAATCTGTTTGATGACGACTGCCAAATCACGCGGAACAGCGTTGATAACCGTAACGATACGTTGTGCTTGAGCATTTATCACATACAGTAATTTTGCGATAAGTTCTTCTTTCGACGGCAAGCTGGCAATTGCTTCAACTTGTGATAAGTCAATGACTTTGCCGTCAACAATTCCCGCCTTAAATGAATAAATTGCAGCATTATCTTTAACGAATTTTGAAACCGTTTTCGATAAAACAACCGGATCGCTTTCCGTCCATGCGATTGCAGTTACGCCTTTGAAATGCTCGCTTGCATCGGCAAACGGCGTATCTTTAACGGCAAGTCGCGCAATTGTATTTTTAACTACTTGATATTTTGCACCGACGCTACGAAGTTGATTGCGAAATTCTTGATCTTTATTAACCGTCAAATTTGTAAAACTGACGATCATAGCCGATTTTGCATTTTCCAACTGCTCCGCGAGGGCATTCAAATCTTTTTGTTTCTGTGCTTTCGTTTTCATATCTTTATCTCTTGCTCCTCACGTTTAGGCAAATGCCGTTTCGTCAATTAAAACTCCCGGACTCATTGTTGCCGCCAAATTAACTTTTTTAACATAACGACCTTTCGCCGTCGTCGGTTTAGCTTTAACAACTGCATTGATGATAGCTTTCGCATTTTCTAAAAGTTTGCCTTCATCAAAGGAAACTTTTCCAACCGGGGTATGAATAACGCCTGTTTTATCAACACGATATTCGACTTTGCCGGCTTTCGTTTCTTCAATAGCGTTTTTCACGTCCATCGTTACCGTTCCGGTTTTCGGATTCGGCATAAGACCGCGCGGTCCTAAAACCTTTCCGAGCATACCGACCGAACGCATCATATCCGGCGTAGCGATCACCGCATCAAAATCAAGCCAACCGCCTTTGATTTTGTTAACCAATTCATCACCGCCGGCAAAATCCGCTCCGGCTTCTTCGGCTTCTTTAACTTTTTCGCCTTGTGCGATGACGACGATGACTTTCGCTTTTCCGCCCAAACCGTGCGGCAGAACGAGAGTTCCCCGAACGAGTTGATCTGCCTTACGCGGATCAACGCCGAGCCACATCGTTAATTCAACTGTTTCATCGAAATTTGCAAAAGCGATTTCTTTGACTTTAGCAACCGCTTCTTGCGTGGTGTGTTTTTTGTTCGGCTCGATTTTTTCTAAAGCCGCACGATATTTCTTTCCTCTTTTAGCCATTTTATCCTCCAAGGTGCAAACGAAGTTTTTAACTTCTCCCTCTTTTTAGTTGGCAGTAGCAGTTAGGCACTTTGCAGTGAAAATCCAACTGCCAACAGCTACTGTCACCTATTTACTCAATTGTAAGTCCCATACTTTTCGCCGTTCCTTCAATAGTTTTGACGGCTGACTCTAAATTCGTGGTATTTAAGTCGGGCATTTTCATTTTGGCAATTTCTTCGAGTTTTGCGCGAGAAATTGAACCAACTTTACTGCGGTTCGGTTCGCTCGAACCTTTTGCAAGTCCGGCGGCTTTGCGAATCAAATCAGCGGCAGGCGGAGTTTTCGTTTCAAATGAAAACGAACGATCTGCATAAACCGTAATAACCACCGGAACTTTCATATCCGGATCGTCGTTTTGCGTTTTCGCGTTAAACGCTTTGCAAAACTCCATAATATTTACGCCGTGTTGTCCGAGTGCCGGACCAATCGGCGGTGCGGGATTTGCTTTTCCCGCCGGAATTTGTAATTTGATGTAACCTGTAATCTTTTTAGCCATAATTCGATTTACGATTTCGGATTCTTAATTAAAATTTATCCGAAAATGTCCTCTTTCGTTAATTGTTATTTGTTAATAGCTAATTGAATTTTTGAACCCAACTAACCATTCACAATCAACAATGAACTATTCTTCTTCCGCAAAAGTAACTTTTTCTACTTCTAAGAAACTCAACTCATAAGGAGTTGAACGTCCGAAAATTGTAATTGAGACCTTCAAAGTAGTTTTATCTTCGTTCACGTCTTCTACTTTTCCTGTAAAACTCGCAAACGGACCGGATTTGATTCTGACAACTTCACCCATTTCATAAGAGAATTTAGGTTTCGGCTTTTCTGCTGCGACTTCGACGTTATGAACGATTTGATCTACTTCCGCCTGAGTTAGAGGCGTTGGGTTTTTCCCCCCAAGAAAGCCTGTAACTTTCGGTGTAGCTTTAATAACGTGAAAAACATTGTCAGGAATCCGTCCATTTTCATTACACTCAATTTCGATCAAAACATATCCCGGATAAAACATCCGCGACGATTCGATACGCTTATTTCCGCGCATTTCGACAACTGTTTCTTTCGGCAACAAAACTTCGGTTATTAAATCGTCCAACTTCATATCGCGTATGCGAGCGTTCAGACTTTCAAGAACCTTGTTTTCATGCCCTGAATATGTGTGGATAAAATACCACTGTTTCATTTTAGATCCTTATATTCCGACAAGTTTATTAATCAACCAGGTCAAGCCTTCTAAAATCTTAACCCATGCTTGATCAACAAGAAGTAAATAAATAGCAAAGAAAATAACGCTGATAATAACGACAATTGTCGTATTTCTAACGTCGCCGGAAGAGGGAAATGTTGTTTTATCCACTTCCGCACGCGTGTTGCGAATAAATTCGCCGACGCTTTCCTTGCCGTCTTTGTTTTTACCGTCACCTAAGGTGTCAACTGCTTCAGACACTTATTTTCTCCTTAAACTATAATAATGGCAGGGGTACCAGGACTCGAACCCGGACCTAAGGTTTTGGAGACCTCCATGCTAGCCATTGACACCATACCCCTAAAAAAATTTTCGATTTGCGATTGCCGATTTGCGATTTTTTTGGTCTATCTTGTAAATAAAATCGCAAATTGCAAATCGAAAATCGAAAATATAATTACTTATTTTCTCTATGCAAAGTGTGGCAACGGCAACGATTGCAAAACTTTTTGAACTCTAACCTGTCTGGCGTGTTCTTTTTGTTCTTAGTCGTCACATAGTTGCGTTCTTTGCATTCTGTGCACTGTAAAATCACATTATCACGTGGCATAACTCTAACCTCTTTATATTTGGAGTAAACCTCTTAGTTGAGAAAATCTGCTTAAAGGTTTACTCTCAAAAATTAATTATTCAACAATTTCGGAAACAGTTCCCGCGCCGACTGTTCTGCCGCCTTCTCGGATAGCAAAGCGAAGTCCTTTTTCCATTGCAATCGGAGCGATCAATTCGATCTCCATCTGAATGTTATCTCCCGGCATCACCATTTCCACGCCTTCCGGCAAGTGG
>JBBSAX010000119.1:0-15474 GCA_038251885.1 Pyrinomonadales bacterium
AAAATTCTTTCGCTGTAAATAAATAATTTTGCAATTTTCGAATCACCAATCGAAACCGTTTAAAGATGTCAAGATTCGGTTTCCGCATCTCGACCGTTTGCAAAGTCGCTGCCACAGCCAAACTCTGCTGTATGCCTTCGCCGAAAATCAAAGTCCGCGCCAATTTGCTTCCAGAGCCTCAGATTCTGGATAACGCAGAATTTCATCAAGTTGGAGGTTTATCAAATCATCAATTACCAAAATTTTTCGTGAAATTTCTTCCCTCGAATCAAAAGTGGTAAATTGTTCGTCAATCATCTGCAAACCTCGCTATTTTAGTGTTTTTATTTCAAAATCTAAGATGCTCCGAAACTTAACGATTTGCTCTCCGGTTTATATAGTCTGTTCAAAATAAATCTTATAATTAAATGTCAACTTGGGCTGGGAGCGCACACATCCCTGCGTGCTGAGTGCGATAGCACGAAAAATACGGTTGATTTTAAGGTGCATAAGTTTTAGCGAAATTCGTTTGCCCAAAGCAAACGGCACGCAAGGATGTGTGCGCTCCCGGCGAACAGTTTTTTATTTTTTGCCGGATTATTTCTTCAAAGACCATTAATCCAAAATCATTGACAAAAATTGAGTATTCAGCTTATCCTATCTATAAATTTTACCCCTATAAATTTTGCCTAATTTGAAACGTCCCAGAGGTAATTTAATGAAAAACTTATCTTGTTTTTTACTGCTCATCGGTTTCTTTTTTAACACTTATGTCTTAGCTCAACCCGAATTGGATACGACCTTTGCTTCGACTGGCAAGACTATTCTGCAATTTGCCACAGTCGGTATGACACAAGATATGCTTGTTCAACCCGACAATAAGATTATTTTAGTCGGAAGTTGCTTCAATATTAATCTCGGCAGTTATCCAATCTGTCTTATCCGTCTCAATGAAAACGGTTCTTTTGACACTACTTTCGGCGGCGTTCACGGCAACACGGGTTATGTTTTTTCAATTTTTCCGGGAATTGGCGGACCAACAAAAGGTATTGCACTTCAAAATGACGGCAAAATTGTAGTGATCACTACAGGAACAGTTAATTCCGCACCGGGAATTGCCATAATTCGCTACAATTCCAATGGAAGTCTTGATTCCTCATTCGGTACGGGCGGTATTTCAAATACTCCAATTAGCGGCATTGCCCAAGCCAACAAGGTTATCATCCAGCCCGATGGGAAGATCGTAGTTGTAGGCTTTACAGGCACATCAAATTACCAACAGTTCGTCGCCCGTTATTTACCGAACGGAACGCTTGATATTTCATTCGGAAGCGGCGGGATTGCACCAATCAACATTCCGGGAAATTTAACGGCGGGCTTATCCATCGCACTTCAAGATGACGGCAAGATTTTGACCGGCGGCGCGATGGCAACTATGCCAAATGATCCGAATCCTTCAACGGCTTACTTATTGACTCGTCTTAATCGCAACGGTTCGCCAGACACGACATTTGACGGCGACGGTTTTAAGAGTGTCGTTGCCGGTATTAATTTAGTCCCTCAGCGCGGCTTTAGTTCGATTGCAGTTCAAACCGACGGGCGAATCGTCGCGCTCGGAGATACGAATATTTTATACCGTTTTAATTCGGACGGTTCACTCGATACGAGTTTTGACACAGACGGTTCGCGTCCTGCTTTAAACGGAAGTTCCGATGCGTATGATTTAGTCGTAACTCCCAGCGGCAAGATCACGGTGGTCGGTAATCCTTCTATTACTCCGAATTTTCCAAATATAGATTATCGCGTGGCACGTTATCTGCCGAACGGCTCACCCGATCCAAACTTTAGCGGGGACGGATTTCTCGATATTAATTTCGACAGCGGCTCAGTGGACAGAGCAACAGCGGTCGCGCTTGATACGCAAGGCAGAATTGCTATCGGCGGACGCACGTCATACGGCGGTATAGTTAATGCTCCATGGAGTCAGGCACAATTTTCCGTTACTAGATTATTGGCACAGCCTTCTCAAAACGTCGGATTTTCAGGAAGAGTTATCAATTCGGATGGAACTCCTATTCAAAATGCTTTTATCACACTCAAAAACGGCTCGGAAATAATCGGAAACGCCCGGACAAATCCTTTTGGATATTTTAGATTCAAGAATGTTCAATCCAATCAAACCTACACGATCTCAACCAGAGCTAAAGGTTTAAATTTCACAAATCGCATCGTTTTAGTTGATGATGAGATCACCAATTACACAATTATCGGCGATGATTTGCCAACACTCGTTATAAATTGAAAAATTGGTAAAGAAAATTAAAAAATCCGCTGCCGATTAATTCGGCAGCGGATTTTTCATCAAGCAAATCGAGATTGATTGTTACAAATCATATCCTTCACGCAACTTTAAAATTAATTTGTTTGTTTAAAATCCGCATCCATCAAAATCCACATATTCGGGTCGAGAATAACTTTTTCGGGTTCTGCGGTCGCATTTATCGAGAAGGCGTTTGTTTTTTTATCCGCTTGAATCGTTTCCATCTGCGGTTTTGTTTGATTGGGGTAATAGACGGCAATCTCGACGGGCATTTTGAAAAAACTGCCGTCAGTTTGAATTTGGTCGAGATTGATTGTGATTTGTTTTTTAGTTGCGTCAAATCGCCAGTTTCCTTTATATTTCAGCGTTCCGGGTTTGAATAGCCATTGGTCAAAAAATGCTGATAAATCTTTGCCCGACGCTTCTTCCATTTCGCGGCGAAAATCGGCAACGGTGGCGTGTGAATCGCGGTATTTTCGATAATAATTTTTGATGCCTTTCCAAAAGTTTTCCGTGCCGATTACTCCGCGAAGCATATGCAACGTCCAACTTCCTTTTTGATAAATTTGGCTGGTTGTAACATCGTTCATATCTTTCAGATTGTTGTGAATAATCCGATAATCGGGATTTTTAGCATAGAAATTATCAACCGAATTTTTGCTCGATTTCAGACCTTCGACAAATTCGTCGCGTCCGTATTGATGTTCGATAAAAAGCAGTGTGAAATAGGTGGCAAAACCTTCGCTGAGCCAAACTTCGTCCCAATCTTTTTCTGTAACAGCGTTGCCGAACCATTGATGGGCGATTTCGTGAATGACAACATTTCGCCAACGAATATTGCGGTCGCCAACGACGGAATTTTCGCTGTAAAGAATAGCTGACGCGGCTTCCATTCCGCCGCTGACACTGTTCGATTGGATATTAGCGAGTTTTTCATACGAAAACGGACCGATTTTATCGCTGTAGAATGCTAACGCATCTTTTGTAACGTAACCGAAATCGAAAAAACCTTTATCACGATCTTGTTGATAAACCCAAGTTTGAATAGATTTTCCGTCGAATTCATCTACATATTGAACCGCAAAACGTGCCGCTCCAAGCACAAAAAGCCACGAGGCAATCGGCACGGATTGTTTCCAATGCGTCAAACGTTTATTGTTCGGCAAATCGGTTTCTTCGAGTTTCAAACCGTTGGAAACAACTTGGTAATGATTCGGTGCGGTCACGATAAATTCGCAGGTCGCTTTGTCGGAAGGATGATCTACCGTCGGCAGCCAATTTCGACCTTTATCTGCCCAATTATCGCTGAAAAATGTGCGGTCGCCATATTTATTGTTGGCAATTTTAAGTCCCGTGGCGGGAATTCCTTTGTAAAAAATCGTAAATTTTTCGCGACGATTAGTTTTTGACGATGCGGGCAATTTGATAAACAAAGCATTATTTTCGTGGCGATATTCAACCGTTTTTCCGTCTGAAATAACGCGGCTGACGTTCATTCCTTTGCCGTTTAAATCTTTGGAAGCATTGGTCAAATCGAGTCTTAGTTCCTGAATTCCGTTCGCCGGAAAATTGACATCAATCGTCGCTTCGCCCGTGATTTCATCAGTGCTATCGGATAATTCCAACTTAAAAATATAGTTGATCACATCAATATTCGGATTTTTCGGATAAGTATCGGCAAAAGCTGAATTTGACAACACGATAAACAGCAAAAAGCAGGTCAAAAGAATTTTATTCAAATGTTTCATATTTTGAAATAACCAATCATTTATTCGTTTATTCTATTTTTTCAACGGTAACGCAGTCGCGGGACGAAACTGAATCACGCCTTTTTCCGCCATCGTTTGTTCAATTTCTTCGACCGTCGAAGGCACAAAAGCACTCAGATTTTCGGCTCCGTTTTCGGTTACAACTATCACATCTTCCATCCGAATATAGAGTCTTTCTTCGTGGATCCAAATCATCGGGTCAATCGTAAACACCATTCCCGGTTCGAGTTTTACGCCGCGAACCAACCCGACATCGTGAACCGCCATTCCGACGGGATGCTGAAAATGACCGCGAAATTTCAAACCTTCTCTGACTGCTTTCAGGTGATTTTCGTTTTCAAAAGTTTTGCCGACCAGATATTGCTCCATATCTTTTGCCGCCGAATCGAGAATAAAATCCGACGTTACGCCCGGACGAATATATTTAAAAAGTGCATCGCGGTAAGCCAGAATGTAATCGGATAATTTCCGTTGCTCTGCAGTATATTTGCCGTTCACCGCCCACATTCGCGTAACATCGCTCGTGTAATAATGATAATCGGGAGCATAATCCATCAGCACCATATCGCCGCTTTTAAGTTGATCTGCCTTGCGAAAATAATGCCCCAAATACGCATTGCTTCCGCCGCCGATAATCGAGGCATAAGCGTCGCCACGCGAACCGTGCAGATAAAAAATGTATTTCGCGGCAGCATCAAGTTGATATTCAAAAATGCCGGGTTCGGTCGAACGCATCGCTTCCATCAGTGCCAAACCCGAAATTTCGGTGGCTCGGCGAATTATCTCGATTTCCTTTTTCGATTTAATATTTCGCATTGCATCCAAAATCGGGGAAAGGTCACGGATTTCAAATTGCGGAACACGAAGACTTAATAATTCCCGAAAACGTGCCTCTCTCGAAGGCAACCCGTCCCACGGATTCGACGAAACGCGAGCCTGTTCGTTCAAAAGTTCATCGCGACTGTCCGTCCCTGTTTCTGCGGGACTTAAAGGCGTATAAAGAAGTGGTGCAGGCGGACGAAGCAAACCCTTTCCGACCAAATCGAGCGACATAGTTTCGACACCTTTTACTGCATCAATTCCCGTCAAATCTTTTATCAAATCAGCGTCTTCGACCGTAAACATTTTCCCTTCATTGCGTTCGCGGTCAGCATCACGGTGATTTACATACAATGTCGTTTTCCCGTTCCGACCGTCCAACAAAAGAAAAGCGTGCGGCGTTTCGACTCCGCTCAGATAATAAAATTCGTTCGTCTGCCGAAACACATTAAAATCAGCCGTGCCTTTCGCACCTTGAATAATCGCAATGGCGTTTTTGCCGATTTTCTCAAAAAGCTCGGCACGCCGCTCTGCAAAATCTTCCTTTGAAAAATCCGTTTGATAATAATGTTTTTCCTGTGCGACAACACTGCCGAAACTCAATAAAAACAATAGAGCCAGACACATTACGCTTATTTTACGATTCATCTTTGAATTCCTTTTTGTTTTAATTTTTGTGGATTTACACTGTTGAAAGGATACAATATTTACGAACCAATGTGAAAATCAGGCAGTTTAATTCTCTATCAAAATTTAAAATAAATCATTTTGAATTCACCGCATAAACTTCCGCCGAATCGCCAAATTATGGTTATTTTTTTGTAGTGTTTGGAATTTATGGTAGTTTTTCCACCTTTCGTTTTGCAAAATATTTGATAAGTCCCTTAAAATGTAGCGAAAGAAAATGAAATTAGACGACACCTTAGTTCCAAGTGTTTTGGAGAAGCCGAAAAACACAAAACACGGTTTGAAGGATTATGTTCCGATAATTGAATGGCTTCCTAACTACGAAAGACGAGATTTTTCGGGTGATTTGATTGCGGGTTCGGTGGTTGCAATTATGCTCATTCCGCAGGCGTTAGCTTATTCAAATCTCGCCGGTTTGCCGCCCCAACTCGGTCTGTATTCGAGTATTATTTCGTTAATATTATTTGCTTTGCTGAGTTCAAGCAAATTTTTGTCAATCGGACCGGTGGCAATTATTTCAATTTTAACGGCGGCGGGAATCGGGCAAATATCGCAACAAGGAACGCCCGAATACATCGGTTTGGCAATAACTTTGGCTTTGTTGGTGGGAATAATTCAGTTTGTGATGGGGTTTTTCCAAATCGGTTTTATCGTCAATTTTATCAGTCATCCGGTTATTTCAGGGTTTTCGAGCGCGGCGGCAGTAATTATTTTTTCGAGCCAACTGAAAAGCCTTTTGGGTTTGAAAATACCTTATTCGGAAAATGTTTTTTCAACCTTTTCGTTTATTTTCTCGTCGCTTTCCGAAACTAATTCATCCACTCTTATTTTAGGCATAATCGGATTAGTGTTTCTGGTTTTCCTGCCGCAAGTATTGCGTAAGTTTCATTCCTTAATTAACTTATCCGATTTGCACCTTCAGATTCTAACCAAATCCTCGCCGCTTTTTTTAGTGATTTTGACCTCGCTGATAGTTTGGATTTTTCAACTCAATCAAACTCAGGGCATTGCCATAGTCGGTGATATTCCGGCAGGCTTTCCAAGTTTGGCTTTACCAAAAATATCGCTTGAAACCGTCCGGAATTTATTGCCGATTGCATTGGCAATTGCATTCGTCGGCTTTATGGAAAGTTATTCAGTCGCAACAACTTTGGGCAGTAAGCGCGGGCAGAAAATTGACCCGAATCAGGAGCTTATCGCGCTGGGCGTGGCAAATATCGGGACGACATTTGTTGGCGGATATGCCGTAACGGGAAGTTTTTCGCGTTCAATGGTTAACTTTATGTCGGGTGCTTCAACCCAATTGTCATCAATAATTTCATCGGTTCTTATCATTCTCACCTTGCTTTTGTTGATGCCGCTTTTTTATTATCTGCCGCAAGCGATTTTAGCGGCAATTATTTTGGTCGCGGTGAAAGACCTTTTCGATACTCACGGCGTAAAACATATTTGGATTTATAGTCGGGCAGACGGCTATTCGTGGCTCGTAACATTTTTTGGAATTTTAGTTTTCAATATTCAAATCGGTTTATTAATCGGTGCTATTGCCGCCATAACTTTGTATCTCTGGCGAACCAGTAAGCCGCACGTTGTCGTGGTCGGCAGAGTTGGTGAAACCGAACATTTTCGGAGCGTTTCGCGCTTTGACGTTGCTACTTTTCCGAGCGTTTTAGCCGTTCGGATAGACGAAAATCTATACTTCGCCAACACTAAATACTTGGAAGATTATTTGTTTTATACGGTTTTGGAAACCGGGCAGGTCAAGCATCTCGTTTTGATTCTGAGCGGTGTTAATTATATTGATGTCAGTGCTTTAGACACGCTCGAAAAACTCATTACCGAAATGAAAGTCTTAGATGTAAATGTTTATTTAACAGAAATCAAGAGCCGTTTGATGGAGAAACTGGAAAGAACCGATTTCATCAAAGAAGTCGGCGATAACCGAATTTTTTTGACGACGCACGAGGCAATGAGTAAATTAGGTTGTTGAGCTAATTGAGATGAACAGAAAATCGCCCGAAATAATGTTCAGCAAAACACCCACGACTTCTTGTCCGTGGATAATAGTTCACGCGAACAACAAGATGAAAGCTCGGCTTGAAAGCATTCGTCATGTCATCTCGACACTTGATTACGAAGGAAAAGAGAAATCAAAGATTCGTCTATATCCAAATGTAAATATTGTCGAAAGATATCAACAAGGTATAATTTCATAGGAATCGGGCGCGAACTTCTGAGCAATAAACAGATGTATCGTCCTCGTAATTGAATTTAGGTTCGGCAATATCATCTGTGGAAACCTTGCACTGATATTGCCGATTTTCCGAAACTGTAAAGTCGAATCTGAGAAGCTGTTTGGAAATTCTGAAAAAACGTAACGCCGGACAGCCGCCGAGACGGACGGCGTTACATTTACCAAACAGCTTCTGAAGATTTAATGAATTATTAATGATTTTACGCAGTTTTGGTTTTTGTCGCTGAAAATGACAGAAGCAGAAATTTGCGCTCTACGTATCATGAGTTATTATTGTGGAAACTATTGGCATAAAATTAATAATATCTGTTCTTCTAGGAGCGGCTATCGGATTAGAGCGTCAAAGTGTTCAGAAGTCTGATTCCGATGACGCGGCTGATTCCGGCATTCGGACATTTTCCTTAGTAGGAATGTTGGGGTGTTTGGCGGCAATTTTCTACGTTAATAATCTCCCGTTAGTGTTTATTCTGTTGACGGCTGGGACGCTTGTTCTGATCTGCTCTCATTATTTTTTGTTGTCGCAAAAAACCGATGATTTTGGTTTCACAACTGAAATCTCTTTTGTTCTGACATTCTTAATCGGTGTTTGCGCGGGAACAAACATCATACCGTTACAGATGATTGTTGCAATCACCGTCGTTATCATCGTAATTTTATCGCTTAAAGGTTCTTCGGAAAAACTTCTCTCAAAAGTAAGCCGGAGCGAAATTGAATCTTTTATCAGTTTCGCAATTCTCGGATTGGTTATTTTGCCTTTTTTAACCAATACGACATATACTTTGGCAGATTTTCCCACCTTCAGATCAATATTAGAGGGAATGAACATTGATGTTGGGCGATTTGACGGACTGGAGCTTTTGAACCCGCAAAAACTCTGGTTTATTGTGGTTCTAATCACCGGAATTGATGTTTTGGGATATATTCTGAGCAGATTTGTCGGCAAAGAGCGTGGATTTACCTTTACGAGCTTTGTCGGCGGCTTTGTTTCTTCGACATTAACAACACAGTCTTTAGCGCAAAAAAGCAAACAAACTACCGATAGTAATTATTTAGTCGGCGCGGCATTACTTGCCAATCAAGCCAGTTTTTTCCAGATATTTCTTCTTGTCGGTCCAATCAACCGTAAATGGTTGCTCGCCATTCTTCCGACTCTGGCGATAATGATTATTAGCTCGACTATTCTCAGTATTTACTTTTTGCGGCGAAAAGTAGATTCGGACGCTTCGGAATCGGAAAATGGCAAAAATGAACACGCCGATAAAAAGATTTTCTCGATTATTCCGGCTTTGCAATTTGCACTTTTGATTTTAGTCGTCAAATTGATGACTAACTTGTGCTTAATTATTTTCGGAAAAGCCGGATTTGTCATAAGTTCGATTATTGCATCATTCGCCGGTATTGATGCAATATTGATAAATCTTGCGGGAATGGCAGGAAATACAATTACTTTCGGTTTCGCGCTTTTCACGTTTATTCTCGTTAATGCCACCAATTTGTTAGCTAAATCTTTTTATTGCTATTTGCAAGGCAGTCGCGCATTTACGTTAAAATTCCTGATTTCCGTTTTAATAGTAATCGCTTTGAGTTTTGCCGGATTTTTGTTTATCTAAAAAATCCGCTTGTTTTAATTAAGTAATTTTTAAGTTTTTCGTATATGAAGGACAAAAACAAACTGAGTTTAGCCGGATTATTCATTACTCTCGGAATAATCTACGGCGACATCGGCACATCGCCTTTGTATGTGATGAAAGCCGTCGTCGGAGACTCGGTTTTGGACGAAACTCTGGTCTTAGGCGGAATGTCGTGCGTTTTTTGGACGCTCATTTTAATTACTTCATTCAAGTATATTTTTCTCGCTTTACAAGCGGAAAATAACGGCGAGGGCGGAATCTTCGCGCTCTACGGTTTGGTCAAACATAAAGGCGTAAAATGGACTTTATTCGCCGCGTTGATTGGTTGTTCCGCCCTAATCGCCGACGGTTTTATCACGCCGCCGATTTCGATTTCGTCCGCCATCGAAGGCTTAAACGTCTTTTTCCCCGAACTTCCAACCTTACCGATTGTGGTTACAATTTTGGTTTTTCTCTTTGCCTTTCAACAGTTTGGCACCACCGTTATCGGCAGAACTTTCGGACCTGTAATGTTTATTTGGTTTTCGATGATCGGCATTTTGGGATTGCTCCAACTTCTGCAAAATCCGGCTGTTCTGCAAGCGGCAAACCCTTATTACGCTGTAAATGTTTTGATTAAGCATCCGAGCGGATTTTGGATTCTGGGCGCGGTTTTTCTCTGCACGACGGGAGCAGAAGCACTCTACGCCGACCTCGGACATTGCGGAAAATCAAATATCCGCGTCAGTTGGACTTATGTATTAACCTGTCTTTTGCTCAATTATTTCGGGCAATCGGCGTGGCTTCTGAGTCATTTGGGCGAAACGCTCAACGCCGGCAGTGTTTTTTATAAGATTGCTCCGCCCGCATTTTTGCCGGTTGTCATAATTGTCGCCACGGTTGCGACCATTATTGCCAGTCAAGCCTTGATTAGCGGTTGTTTTACGCTCGTCAGCGAAGCGATGCGACAGCGTTTGTGGATAAATTTGAAGATAAATTATCCGGCTGAATCGAAAGGACAACTTTACATCAGTTCGGTAAATTGGCTGTTATTCATCGGTTGTATGTTAGTGATTTTCATCTTCAAAAAGTCGTCGAATATGGAAGCGGCTTATGGTTTGACGATTACGATTGATATGCTGATGACTTCGGCATTGCTGTTATATTTCTTTCATTCAAAAGGCTGGAAGATTCCGTATTTGTTAGTCTTGGGCGTGATTTTCTTTAGTTTGGAAACGACCTTTTTCGTCTCGAATCTCAAGAAATTCTTCTACGGCGGTTGGTTCACATTTTTGGTGGCAATGTGTCTTTTTGCGATTTTGTATCTTTTCCAAAAAGCCAGACACATCCGCGATAATCACTATAAAACCGAATCTCTTTCCAAATATAAAGAGATGCTTGAGGAGCTGATAAACGATGAAGAGATTCCGATTGAGGCATCAAATCTCGTTTTTATGACGCGAAAAAGTCGCAATGACCAAAGCGACCATATTGACAACCGTGTAATTTACTCGATTTTTCAGAACAAGCCGAAACGCGCCTTAGTTTATTGGTTTATCCACGTCCGCGTTTTAGACGCGCCGCAAGATTACGAGAATCATTATTCGGTTAAGACCCTCATTCCCAAAAAGGTTTTTTTAGTTAATTTGGACACCGGTTTTAAGGTGAAGCACAATGTCTATCAAATCTTCAAAAAGATTGTCGGCGAAATGCAAAAAAACAATGAGATTGATAATTTAAGTCCGTTTCCATCAATCCGTAAGTTTCGCATTCCGGCTGATTACCGTTATGTTTTCGTCAAAGCACTTCCATCTTCGAGCAATAATCTCTCGCCGCTCAACAAACTTGCCATGGCGGTTTATCTGCTGTTGAGCAAAATCACCTATCCGCCGAGCAAAGATTTCGGCTTGGAAAACCGCAACACAATCACGGACGTAATGCCGCTCAACCTGCATTTTGAGGGCGACATTCAATTGAACAGGAAAAAATCGTAGATGAAAACTTGCTATCGCATAAACTTCCGCCGAATCGCCAACGCCAACAGCGCGGCTTGCAACGGTGCGAAAAACTTCTCATCAACGCACCTGTAAGTTGCCGATTTGATTGAACATTTCTTGATGAATAAAATCTAAACCTCCGAGCAGTTCGTTCAAGTCATCGAGCGTAAAGATTTTAGTATTGTAGATATAGATATTTTCCGTGAGTTTGCCGAATTGCCAAGTTTGCCCGTCTGTAACGATGCCGAAGATTGTCAAAAGTTTTCCGTATTCGAGTTCATTCATCTTTTGGGCGGAATACATTTCTGCTAAACATTGCCCCCAACCCGCGTCGAAATCATTTTTCTTGGCTTCGGCGAAAAGCAAAAACGGCGGTTCAAGCACGGTCTTGCCAAGTTCCGAACGCTTCGATAAAAAGTAGTCGGGCGTGCCAAGCAGAACATCGTCGTATTTATTATATTGATGACTCCAGAGCGAAAAGGTTTCGGCATATCCGCGATAAATCTCCCGCAAAATCGGAAAGATTAAGTTTTCCCGAATCGCCATTTTAGACACGCGAACATCAATATAAGTTTCGGCGAATTTTAGTTCATCAAGTAAAACCTGTGTTGCTTGATATGAATTTATCACTACAAAATGTGCTTGTTGATACTTAATCGAATACTTCTTTTGGACTTCGCTAATCGTCTTAAAATCCGTAAATGCCATTATATTTCACCTCTTCAACGACATTTTAACACGCATTTGAATTTCGTCATCATTCGCTCTTGGCAAAGGACAAATGACCAACGACAAAAGACGATTCACCGCATAAACTTACGCCGAATCGCCAACTTTCGAGGCTTGAATCGGTCGAAATGTTTTCTACCAAATTGTTTTTACCAGAGCGGAGTTTTGAATTTTCGGGTCGTTGGTAATCAATTCTAAATTTACAAAATTTGCGGTTGAGCCAATTAATCGGTCGTGAAGTTCGGGAATGTCTGTGATTTTCTGAGCATTTTGCACAATTTCAAAACTCAGCGGAATTTGTTTATAATTCGGGAAATTATTGAGATGTTTTTGCAGGTCAGAAAGGTTTAAGCTAATCCGGCTTTTTTCGGAAAGATATAAAATTTCAGCAAAAACGATGGTTGGAATCTGAATCGTAACTTTGCCTAAATCCGCCGCTTCAAAAATTTGCCTGACATTTTGGCTGGATTTTCGCCTTTCGAGATGCAGAACCAAAGCCATCGTATCAGTTACATATTCATTGGCGAGGATAAATTTGCTCATAGTTTTCAAACTCCATTTCCAGATGAGTCAATTCATTTTCATCAAGCAAAGATAATTCACCATCAATTAAGTTATCATTTCGTGCAGATTCAACTTTCACTTTTTGATACAAAAACTCCGTAAAGTCTAACACCTCTTGTTTCTTCTCAATCGGCAAAACTTTTATTCTCTCTAAAACAGCTTGCTCAATCGTCATAATATTTCACCTCAAAGGAGATTCTACCACAAACTTTTTTCACTTTCACCGCATAAACTTCCGCCGAATCGCCAACGCCAACTTTCGGGGCTTGCAAAGGCGCGAAAATCTAAAATTATCCAAAGTTCGCCGCAAACTTTCAGCAATTTGCAGTTTTGAACAATCTGCAAAGTTCAGGTAAAAAAATCATTTCATCAAATTATCAAAAATAAAAGGAAGCACCTCATTATAAATTCTGCCTTTTAATCCCCAAAGTCGGTTGCGGTGGTCGCCGTTGTATTCTTCAAATTGGTGCGGAATATTTAACGCGGTTAGTTTTTTTGAAAACAGGCGACTGTTGATCGGGATAAATTTATACTCATCGTCAAATCCCGAATCAAACTTTATGGCTCGCAACTTTAAAAGGTTTTCTTTGTATTTTTCAGCCATTCGGACAACATCAAACTCAAACCATTTGTTATACGCACTTGGATTCGGCACAACTTTATTGCCCTGCATCTTAAAAGGTTTGTCGGCATAAAAAGGCGGGTTTGACGGATTCGGTGAAAATGCCTGCGCGACCGTCAGCATTCCGATTGCGTTTTGGCTTTGCGTTGCCAATAATTCGTCCGGTGTTTTGGCTAAGACAAACTTTTTTATGTCAGGATTTTTACTGTTAATTTCGCCCGTAAAAGCGACAAAACCGCCGCTCAACGAGTATGCGACGCTAAAAATATCAGGATGTTTCATCGCCAGCGTGATCGCGCCGTAACCGCCCATCGAATGTCCGGCGATTGCTCTCGATTCCGGTTTGGCAATCGTTCGATAATTTTTATCAATGTAATTTACGAGTTCCGTTGCCGTAAAATCTTCCCAATTTCCCGTGGCGGACGAATTGACGTAAAAACTGCCGAACCAATTGGTTTTTTCGTCAGGCGTAACAACAATCATTTCGCCAAAACGATGCGCGGCAATTCCCGCATCCATCAAATCCTGAATGTTTTGATACTTTTCCGTATCGTCCACAAAATTCAGATGATCGTCGCCGATTCCGTGCAGTAAATAAAGCACCGGATGGCGTTTAGCCGAATCGGAATAACCCGGCGGAAGATAAATCGCCAGCGGTCGCGTCGTATTTTCTTTGGTCACATTATTGCCCAAAGCCGACGAAACCAAAGCGTCAATTTTAACCGTGCCTTTTTCCTGTGCCTGTGCAAATTGAACCGTCAGAAGCAGGAAAACTAAAAATGTGTAAATCGGATATTTTTTCATTTTGCAATCTTACCGATAAAATCCTTTTCAACTGTTCGGTTTTATCCAAGCGAACACATTTTTAGATAATATTCTAATCTTGAGGTGATATACTTATTTTTTTGTCAAAAACGACGCTTTTAAAACAAAATTTGAAATAATGGAAATCCTCAAAGATTACGAGAAAAAGGTTCTTAGTTTACTAACCTCAAATGTTTTTTCATTAGATGAATTAAACAACATCATTCGTGAAAGTCAATTGGTTAGTTATGAATACACAGGAAGCGGATATTTCCTCGAAATTACTCATCCATTATTACCAAATAATAGAATTGTTTGTGATACACCGATAATCATTGGTGAGGCTGAAAGTATAATTTGCGGCTTTATCGTCTTTATTGAAAATAAGCAACTAATTATTGAATGTCATTCTTGGAGTGAATTGAACGTAACAGAAGATTTCAGAGATAAAGATGTTCAAGTTTTAGCTACAATCATTGACGAAGGAAAGTTTGTTGACTTGAAATCCTTATCTTGAAATTAGTCTCGAAAATGCTCGTTTTTGCAACAGAAACTTATACTTCACCTTTATATCTGTCAGCTAAACTGAAACGGTTTCAAACTTTTACAGATTTTTTTGCTGTTTGACGTATTCCGATGGAGAAATTCCGACAAATTTTTTGAACGCCGTATTAAAAGCGGTTTTGGAATTGAAGCCCGATTCAAAGCCGATGCCGAGCATATTCAGTTGATTCGTTTTGTCGGAAGTCAATAATTTTTTGGCTTCTTCGACGCGGTGACGGTTGATAAAATTGTAAAAGTTGCTGCCCGTAACTTCGTTTATCAAATAAGATGCGTCGTGGATGCTGATTCCCAATTTGTCGGCAACCGTCGTTAAATTTATTTCATTGTCGAGAAAAATCTTTTCATCAATCATCAAATTGTCCAGTCGGGCGGATAAATTCGAGAGTTGCTCATCGCTCAATCTTTGAATCTTAATCGTGTTGCTGACGTTTGTTCGAGATTCGGTCGGCTGATTGATATTGAATAGACATCTTTCCTAAATATTTTTTTCACCGCAGAGACGCTGAGACGCTGAGAAATCAAATCTTTTGTGCGACCGGCGGCGCGTTTAGATTTTATAAGACCGTCTATTGAAAGAATTTTGATGTCGTAATCAAATAAACGCATAGTTACAAACTCTTTTTCAACTTCGGAATAATCACCGATTCCGGCAACTTCGCCCAACAAATCAATATCGCCAATCGTTGTTTCAAACGTAAAATTTGTGCCGTTCAAAAGAGTAATCTCATCAAACACAAACGGCAATTCGGCGGGAAA
>JBBSAX010000120.1:0-15356 GCA_038251885.1 Pyrinomonadales bacterium
CAATCAGAAAAGACTTTGTCGGCATTAGTAGCGATAACGTATGTGAGAACCATACGCACCGAAAACCTAAGGTTTCCTGCGTCAAGTTAATCTGCGCAGGGTTAGTCGGTACCTAAGGCGAGGCCGAAAGGCGTAGTCGATGGAAATCCTGTTAATATTCAGGAACCACTAACGTATTCTGTGGGGTGACGCAATAGGGTAGGCAAGACAGCTGATGGATGCTGTTGAAGTAAATAGCTCGTCGCTTAGGTAAATCCGGGCGACATAAGAGTAAATACGCAGACGAAAGTACGAAATTTCGGTTTCGGAACAAGTTGCTGACCCCAATTGCCAAGAAAAGCCTCGTTCAGATATATGCGTGACGTGACCGTACCGCAAACCGACACAGGTAGGTGGGATGAGAATTCTAAGGTGCTTGTGAGAACCCTCGTTCAGGAACTCGGCAAAATGTAACCGTAACTTCGGGAGAAGGTTAGCCGTGTTCACTAAGAACATGGTCGCAGAGAAATGTTCCAGGCGACTGTTTAGCAAAAACACAGGTCTCCGCAAAGTTGTAAAGACAACGTATGGGGGCTGACGCCTGCCCAATGCTGGAAGGTTAAGAGGACTTGTTAGCCGCAAGGCGAAGCTCGGAATCGAAGCCCCAGTGAATGGCGGCCGTAACTATAACGGTCCTAAGGTAGCGAAATTCCTTGTCGGGTAAGTTCCGACCTGCACGAATGGCGTAACGATCTGGAAGCTGTCTTAACGAGGGACACAGCGAACTTGTAGTACCGGTGAAGATGCCGGTTTCCCGCATCAAGACGGAAAGACCCCGTGCACCTTGACTACAACTTGATAGTGATTTCGGGCAAATAATGCGCAGGATAGATGGGAGGCTTTGATGTCAGGCTTTTGGGCTTGGCTGAGCCACTGGTGAGATACCATCCTTTATTTGTTTGAACTCTAACCTCGAACCGTTATCCGGTTCAGGGACATTATCAGGCGGGTAGTTTGACTGGGGCGGTCGCCTCCTAAAGAGTAACGGAGGCGCTCGAAGGTTGGCTCAGGCTGTTTGGAAATCAGCCGCAGAGTGTAAACGCATAAGCCAGCTTGACTGCGAGACATACACGTCGAGCAGGTACGAAAGTAGGAGTTAGTGATCCGGCGGTCGCTTATGGAAGTGCCGTCGCTCAACGGATAAAAGGTACGCCGGGGATAACAGGCTGATCCTGCCCAAGAGTTCACATCGACGGCAGGGTTTGGCACCTCGATGTCGGCTCATCACATCCTGGGGCTGAAGAAGGTCCCAAGGGTTCGGCTGTTCGCCGATTAAAGTGGTACGTGAGCTGGGTTCAGAACGTCGCGAGACAGTTCGGTCCCTATCTGGTGTGGGCGTAGCAGAATTGATGGAATCTGACCTTAGTACGAGAGGACCGGGTTGGATCGACCTCTAGTGTATGAGTTATCGCGCCAGCGGTACAGCTCAGTAGCTATGTCGAGCATGGATAAACGCTGAATGCATCTAAGCGTGAAGCCAGACCAGAGATTATTTCTGCCAGTGAGACTCGTGGAAGACCACCACGTTGATAGGCTGGAGATGTAAGTGCAGTAATGTATTTAGTTGACCAGTACTAATTGTCCCAAGGCTTGACCATAAAATTTGTTGGTAAGCAAATTTTACTTTTCAAGCAATTTGTTTATAAAATTATTTATCGAATTCAGTTATCATTTTTAAATATTTTACAAGTTTTCCGGTGATTTTATCGATAGGGTCACACCCGTTCCCATCCCGAACACGGAAGTTAAGCCTATTGGAGCCCATGATACTGCATCTTTCAGGTGTGGGAAAGTAGGAAGTTGCCGGATTTACATTTCAAAGCCCGTTCAGGGATAATACTGAACGGGCTTTTAGTTTTTTGCATCAAACTTTTTGCTCAATCGTGTAAAAGTGATGATTTCCAAACTCGAAAATTTTGAAACTTTTTTCAGATCAATTTCTTACGTAGTTGTGTTATGCGGATTTCTATCTTTATACAGCACAGGCGATTTAGGAATAATAGTTTCAGCTTTATTCATTTTAGCTCTGATCTCTGCTTGGTTTTTTGAAGATTCGCGTTGGCAAATTTCCGAAAGAGTTGGAACAGTTTCTTTATTTATTGTTGTTCCTTTTTTCTATATAGCTTGGAAATATAAGTTAGTCGGAGTGGGCGCAAACGAATCTCAAATTGCCGGAATGCTTGCGAGAATGATTTTGATTCTTGCTTCCATAAAAATTTTTCAGAAAAAATCAGATCGAGATTGGTTATTTCTTTATTTGATGGCATTTTTTGAAGTCTTGCTTGCTGCGGGAATGAGTATTAGTCCACTTTATTTGGTGAGTTTGATTTTATATTTACTTGTAAATATTTGCGCGATTATTACGTTTGAGATTAGGAAAACATCCAATTCTATTGGCGCAAAACTTACTGCGAAGAAAAAAGAATTTAAAGACTCAAATTTTAAAAAAACTCCATTCAAACGCCTTCCATTAACCGCAGTTGCTTTATTGGCTTTAATTATCGCAATTGGAACGCCCTTGTTTTTCGCACTTCCACGTACAGGCGGCGCGGGTTTTGGAAACAATTCAAAAGGTCTTTCGGGATTTACAGGATTTTCCGATTCGGTCGAACTCGGTTCAATCGGGCAATTGAAACAAAACGACGAAGTTGTAATGCGCGTCGTTTTGGACAAACTAGATAATGCAAATAGACAATCCTTGCGTTGGCGCGGAGTTGCACTTGATAATTTTGATAATAAAAGATGGAGCAAATCTAACGAAAATTTAGAACCTTTTGTTAAATTGGGCGGCGATTTTTTTCAATTTGATAAACGCGCGACTTCGGTAGAAGATATTGCGATTCAAACAATTTATCTCGAACCGATAGATTCAAATGTTTTGTTCACCCTATCAAGACCTTTTGCCGCCGAACAGACAACTTTTCAAGAAATATTTAAAGATCAGAATAGCAATATCACTTTTCAGCGGAAAGAATTTGAAAGAATAACCTACACAATTTATTCAGACCGCAAAATTCCGTTTGAAAGCGAATTAAGAGAAGATAATAGCTTGTATTCGATTGAAATTCAGGATAAATATTTACAGCTTCCGAAAGAATACGATGCAAGAATCAATCAATTATCTAGGCAATTAACCGAAAATTTTACAAATCGTTATGACAAGGCAAAAGCGATTGAAAATTATCTGCAAACTCAGTTCGGTTATACTTTACAAATGAAAGCGTCGGGCGAAGAACCGCTTGCAGATTTTTTATTTAATGTCCGCGAAGGTCATTGCGAATATTTTGCGACCGCGATGACCGTTATGCTTCGCACGCAGGGAATTGCGGCACGTATCGTCAACGGTTTTCAGGAAGGTGAATATAACGAAACTGCGGGTGCATATATCGTCAAACAAAAAGACGCGCATTCTTGGGTTGAAGTTTATTTTCCTGAAAATGATGCTTGGATCACATTTGATCCGACACCTTTTGCCGGACAATCAAACGAAAGCGAAAACGTCGGGATTTTGGGAAGTTTTAACAAATACATTGAAGCGTTTGAAACTTTGTGGGTTAAATATTTCGTCGCTTACGACAATCAAGATCAGCGTTCGCTTTTCCGGTCGGTCAAAAACGGTTTCGTTGATTTCCAAGCCGAAACATCCTCGTGGATAAAAGTTGCTGAAAAACAAATCACGGATTGGTGGAAAGAAGTGCGCGGCGACAAAGGTTTGCAGGCAAGCGCAATTGCCGTCGCGTATGGAATCGGTTACGTTCTCGCCGCAGTTTTAGGAATTTTTCTGATAATTTGGCTTTACCGAAAAATCAGAAAACTCGAATTCTGGAAAAATTGGCGCGAATGGTTAAAACAAAAGAATGATGCGACAATTATTGAGTTTTATGAAAGAATGCAAAAGGTTTTAGCAAGCAAAGGTTTCACACGCGAACCGCATCAAACGCCTCTGGAATTTGCCTTTGCCTCAAAAATGCCCGAAGCCGTAAAGATCACGGAAAAATATAATCGCGTGCGTTTCGGCGAAAAGAATTTGTCGAAAGATGAAGCTCAAGAAATTGAGAATTGGTTAGAAAGTCTTGAAAATAAAGAATCTTAATAATATGAAATTTTCGCAAAATCTATTTTTATACAGTTTTCCAATATTATTTTTGTTTCTTTTCTTTCAGAATATTTTTGCTTGTAGCTGTGAATTTAAATCCTCTGTTTATCAGGATTTTGATGACCATCCGATTGTTTTTACAGGAAAAATAATAGCTTCTGAAGATAAATATATTGGCGGTTTTTATTATTACGAAAAATCTTATCGCTTTCAGGTAATCAAAAATTATAAAGGCGCATTTGATAAAGAAATTGTTGCCAGCGTCGGTGAAAATGGCAACAGTTGTTATTTTGAACTTAGTGTCGGTGAAACTTATTTGATTCACGCTTACATAGGTGGCTCAAAACATATGGTTTCGCCTTGCGCTACAAACGCGACAATTGATAGTGCGAAAAGTCAAATTTTTTTCATTGAGGAATATTTGAAAGGAAAAACCGAACCTCAAATTTACGGCTCAGTGTCTATTTGGGAAAATGATTTGCAGACAAACAAACAACGGATTAGATATTTAGATAATATAAAAGTAATTGCAAAATCTCAGGAAAAGAGTTTTCAAGTCTTAACAGATAAAAATGGCATTTATAGTCTTAAGGATTTACCTGAAGGAAAATATGAAATTAAGCCGGAATTATCAAAATACAAATCTTTTGATCCAGAGTTTCAGGAACTTGAAATAGATAAAAACAAAGATATTTTAAGACGTACATATTTTTTAGGTAAAGGATTCCATGCAGATTTTAGTTTCTATTGGGAAAATGAAGTTCAAGGAAAAATAATTGATGGAGAAGGAAAACCTATAAACAGGGCGAAGATTAGCCTTGTGCCAGTTTCATCAACAGGAAGTTTAATATTTAATAATGTTTCAAATAACACTGTTGGAAAATATCGCATTTTCGGAAAAACTCCGGGAAAATATTTATTAGCAGTTGAACTGGATTCACCTATTGAAAAAGATAATAAAATTAGATTTTATTATCCAAAAACTACCCAATTGAATAAAGCGAAAATTTTTAGTATTGAGGAAAATACTAATTTGAACATAGATTTTAGTTTGCCCAGTGAAATAAAAGTAAGAAAATTTTCAGGAGAAATTCTCAGAGATAAAGAAATTCCAGATGGAAGTTATATTGTAGTTAGTTTGGATTCAATGAAAGATACCTCATCACCGGAGAATAAACAATTCAAAATACAACCACTAAATAAGACAGATGATTTTGAATTTATTACTTTAGAAAATGAAGAATACTGGCTTCATATTTGGTTGTATAAGTCAGAATTCTCTAATGGAGAAGTAAAAAACATTAAAAAAATTATAAAATCGGAAAAAATCAAAATTGGGAAAGAAGAAGAAACTCGAAAAATTTCAATATCTTTACCTTAAAAAAGTTAAAAAGTAGTTTTATTTTATGAAAAAAGTTGGATTTGTCAGTCTCGGATGTCCGAAGAATTTAGTTGATTCGGAAGTGATGATGGGACAATTAAAAGAAGCGGGTTACGAGATCACTAATGACGCGAGCGAAGCGGAAACTTTGGTTGTAAATACCTGCGGTTTTATCGAATCGGCGAAAGCAGAATCTATCGAAGCGATTCTCGAAGCGACGAATGCGAAAGCAAACGGCGGCGCGAAAAGAGTCATTGTTGCGGGTTGTCTGGTCGAGCGTTACCGCGACGATCTGATGAAGGAATTGCCGGACGTTGACGCATTTATCGGCACGAATGAGATCGGCAGAATCTTAGAAGCGGCGGACGAAAAGACGAATTTTAAGGAATTACCTTTGCTTCAAATCGGCAACAAAACGGCGACTTATCTTTACGATTTCGACACGCCGCGCTTTCGTGCGACCGATTCTTACACGGCATTTATCAAAATCGCTGAAGGCTGTGATCGTCCGTGCGCGTTTTGCTCGATTCCCGGAATGCGCGGCTCGTTTCGTTCGCGCAGATTCGGTTCGATTTTGAAAGAAGCCGAAGACTTAGCAAAACAAGGTGTCAAAGAAATCGTTTTGATCGCGCAAGATTCATCGCGTTTCGGCGAAGATTTGGGCGAAGTTGACGCGCTCGCAAAACTCATCCGCGCACTTGGCGAAATAAAAGATTTGGAATGGATTCGCGTAATGTATGCGTATCCGACGCACATTTCCGACGAATTTTTGGCGGCGATAAATGAAACTCCGAAAGCCGTAAAATATCTCGATATGCCGCTCCAACACGGTTCGCGCAATGTCCTAAAACTAATGAAACGCGGCGGAACTCGCCAAAGTTTAGAAAAATTAATCAAAAGAGTCCGCGAAAAAGTTCCCGGAATCACAATCCGTACGACATTTATCACAGGTTTTCCCGGCGAAACGGAAGAAGATTTTGAAGAATTAATGGCTTTTGTCCGAAACTGCGAATTCGATAACGTCGGCGTTTTCACATATTCAGATGAAGAAGGCACGCCTGCATTCGATCTGCCGAACAAAGTTGACGCAAAAACCGCCAAGCAACGCCGCGCCCGTCTGATGAAAGAGCAAGCAAAAATCAGCAAAAAGAAAAATAAGTTAAAAATCGGCAAAACTTTCAAAGTTCTCTTTGAAGGTCTTTCCCAAGAATCCGATCTGCTTTTTCAAGGTCGCCTTGAAGGACAAACGCAGGAAATTGACGGTTATATTTTAATCAACGATATGCCCGAAAATTTCGATCCGAAAATCGGTGAAATTTACGATGTGAAAATTTCCGAAGCGCACAATTACGATTTGATTGGTGAGATTATTTAATTTTCTGAGTTCGCGGTTGATTGAATTATGAGTAAAAACATAAATGAAATAATCGAAAAGATTGCATATTACGATGAAACTTTTCCGAAAACAGAATTACAGATTTTGTTGGATAAGCGCGAAGAATCCACCCCGTTTCTGCTTGATGCAATTCGTAACGCGGACGAGGTTTTAGACAAATTAATGAGTGGTGAGGATTATTTTTTGCCGTATTACGCGCCTTTGATGTTGGCGCAGTTTCGGGAAAAAAAGGCTTATCCGCTCATTTATGAAATTTTTTCAGCGGATGCGAAAACGGTTGATGATGCTTACGGCGATTTTATTACTGAAGATTTGCACAGAGTTTTGGCTTCGGTCAGCGGCAGCGATGTTTCTTTGATTAATAAACTTATCGAAGACGAAAAGGTTTATGAATTTGTCCGCGGCGCAGGTTTGGATGCGTGGCTTTGTCTGTTTCGCGCTGGAATGAAAACACGCGAAGAAGTCATTTCATATTTCAAAACTCTGTTTGAATTGCCTTGCGGAGAAGAAGATTTTTTGCGCGGTGCGCTGGTTGGAAGTTGCCTTGATTTAAAAGCCGTCGAATTGTTGACCGAAATTGAAAGAAGTTACGCCGAAAACAAAGTCGAACTGATGCTGATGGGCGATTGGGATGATTTTCAAGAGATGATGGCAGAGGAAGAAAGCAGATTTTCAGGCGGTTCGGGCAAATATCACGACTTGATTGACGATATGATTTCTGAGGTTGAAAACTGGATTTGTTTCAGAAATCCGCAGGAATATATGCGCGATTTTGAAACGCCGGAATTTGAATCGGATTTTAAAGATAATTTGGTTTGGGACAGCCGATATGACGGAACTTTTGTGCGCGAAATGCCGAAAGTCGGAAAAAACGAACCTTGCCCGTGCGGGAGTGGTCGAAAATATAAAAAATGCTGTATGAAATGATAAAACCATACATAAATAAAACAAAAAACATTGACCAAATTTGCTTACTAACATAAACTAACTCGAATCTTTACGAAGATAAATTAAAAAAAATAGAGGTTATATTTTATGCGTTCGATTTTGAAATTTACAATTTTCACCATTTTTTGCAGTTTGTTTTTGATGCAGTCCGTTGCTTTGGCACAAAAAAATACGCCGCCGGCAACGGATGATAAAAATTCGGAAATTGAATTTCCGGTTATAGAAGGTTGGGAAAAAGGCGATATAACGGTGTATCCGACACCTGAACTCGGTTACAGTATTGTGTATCAATCCAGAGAAGTCGGCACAATGACGATTTATGTTTATAACGGCGGATTGAAAAAAATTCCAAATGATATAAACGACAAAATTCTCAAAAGCCAGATGGAACAAGCCAAAGGTGATATTAAACAAGCCGGAAAACTCGGTTATTATGAAGACGTTAAAGAAGTAAAAAGCGAAACCGTAACGCTCGGAGGTGCATCCGGCAAGATTAAAGCCTTGCATTCTGTTTTTACTTTCGGCATCAGGGGACAAACTATAAATTCCGAAATATATCTTTTCGGCTACCAAAATAATTTCATCAAAATCAGAGCCTCGCGCCCGATACAAAAAAACGAAACCGAAAAAGAAGCGTTGACAATCATACTTACAGAAATTGACGCACTGTTTTCAAAGTAAGTTTTGGTCAAAAGTTCTAGGAAAAGGCAAAAACTCTAAGGTTTTTGCCTTTTTCATTTAGCAGATGATTTTTTAGATATTTCGAGAAAACAATTTTGCGATTAAATGGTTTTGAATTTTTGGGTTAAACTATTAGCTTCTATGTCTGATTACGACGAACTCATACACAAAACCGCTGCGCTTGAAAAGAGTGTGCTTGCCAAAGAAAAGCCGGAAATAAAAGGTTTTCGTGATTATCTTTCCTTAGCCATTACAACCTGCGGAGTCGGATATATTCCGATTGCGCCGGGAACTTTCGGTTCTGCGGTCGGCGTTTTGATCTATTTGGCAGTCGCCTGGGCGGAAGCGAATGTCGGGATTTATTTTTCGGGAAACGGCTGGCGGCTCGAACAGATTTCAGCTTGGTTTATTGCGGTAAATCTGATCTTGTTGCTTCTGTTTTGCCTTTTGGGAATATGGGCTTCGGGCAGAGCGACTAAACTTTTTAAGGATAAAGACCCGCAAAAGGTCGTCGTTGACGAAGTGATGGGGCAGCTTTTGGTTTTTCTTTTTATTCCGTTCGGCGTTCACTGGTTTTATATTTTAGCCGGATTTTTGCTTTTTCGGCTGTTTGATATTTGGAAACCGTATCCGATTGATTCCTTGCAAAATCTTCCTGCCGGAATCGGTGTTTGCGCCGACGATCTGCTCGCGGGAGTTTACGGTGGAGTTTGTTTGGCAACGCTTTATGCGATTCGCCTTAGTTTTTAAGAACTTATTTTTCGGCGAAATAAGGCGAAATAAGGTGAAAAAATATAAGAATGCACATTTTACCCGGCGATTCTTTAGTCGAAACATTTAAGGAAACAAATATTGAAGGTGAAATTATTGTTTGCCGCGAATGTTTGATTGATGGCAATTTATCGGCAGAAAATTTAGAAGATTTCTGGCGCATCAGAGAAAATTATTTGAGCAAAACCTACATAGAAGTTGAGAATCAGTACAAAATAAATGTAAAAAGTGAATTTGAAAAACTTTTGAATGTTCCGAAAAATATCGAGGTGAATCTCTGGTTTGAATACGAACTTTTTTGTCAGGCTAATATGTGGTTTTGTTTATATTTGCTGCAAGATTGCGAAGCGAAAATTTATTGGGTCGAACCGATTGTAAGAAATTCGGAAGATATTTGGAAAGGCTTCGGCGGTTTGAATAAAAATAATTTGGAAGAGTGTTTTGAGGCACGAAAGAAATTTAGCAATGAAGAATTAAAACTCGGTGCGGAATTATGGGAATCATTTCAAAGCAAAGATTTTGATAAATTGAGAAACCTTTCGCCTTCGGAATCGAAATGTTTTCCGTATCTGAAGGAAGTTTGCGAAGCGGCAATCGAGAAAGAAACTCGCCCGAAGGAAGTTTTGCGAAAAATTATTGCAGACGGCGAAAGTGATTTTGGAAAAATTTTTAGCAAATTCAATGAAACGGAAGGCATTTACGGTTTCGGTGATTTGCAGGTTAAGAAAATTTACGATGAACTACGGAACCCGAACTTCAGTTCGCCCGACCAATCCTAATCAAACTCGGCATTTGATAATTTGACTGGCGAACTGAAGTTCGCGTTCCGGTTGTTACTTCGTCATTCCCAGACTTTTCATCAAAAAGCCGTAGATGTCTGCGGCTTCTTCGATTTGTTTTGCCGTCGGTTTGCCTGCGCCGTGTCCGGCTTTTGTTTCGATGCGAATCAAAATCGGAGCGTCGCCGCCCTGCATTTTCTGCATCGTTGCCGCGTATTTGAAACTATGCGCGGGAACAACACGGTCGTCGTGGTCGGCTGTCGTTACCATCACTGCCGGATATTTCGTGCCTTCCTTGATGTTGTGCAAAGGCGAATATGCGTATAACGCGGCAAATTCATCAGCGTTTTCCGATGAACCGTAATCCGAAGTCCAAGCGCGCCCGATGGTGAATTTGTGGAAGCGTAGCATATCCATCACGCCGACTGCGGGAAGTGCCGCACCGAAAAGATCAGGACGTTGATTCAAAACCGCGCCGACGAGCAAACCGCCGTTCGATCCGCCTTGAATGGCGAGTTTCGCGGGTTTTGTATATTTTTCTTTAATCAAATATTCTGCTGCCGCGATGAAATCGTCAAAAACATTTTGTTTTTGTAATTTCGTTCCGGCTTCGTGCCATTTTTCGCCGTATTCACCGCCGCCACGCAGATTTGCAACGGCATAAACACCGCCCATTTCCATCCACGCGAGGCGCGAAACGCTGAAGCCCGGAGTCATTGAAATATTGAAACCGCCGTAGCCGTAAAGCAAAGTTGGATTCGTTCCATCGAGCTTCAATCCTTTTTTGTGAACGATAAACATAGGAATTTTCGTGCCGTCTTTGCTCGGATAGAAAACTTGTTTGACTTCGTAATCTTTCGGATTAAATTTAACGTCCGATTTGCGGAAAATTTCCGATTTTCCGGTCTTCATATCGTAACGATAAATGGTCGGCGGCATATTGTAGCTCGAAAATGTGTAGAAAGTTTCAGTATCGTAGCGTTTTCCGCCGAAACCGCCCGCTGAACCGATGCCCGGAAGTTTTACTTCGCGGACAAATTTTCCGTTGATGTCGTGGATTTTGATTTGTGTATAAGCATCTTTTAAATAACCCAAAACGAATTGATTATTAATAAAATCAACGCTTTCGAGAGTTTCTTCAGCTTGCGGAATTATTTCCGTCCATTTTTTGTCTTTGACCAAAGCATCAACCGAAACTACTCTGCCGCGCGGTGCGTCTTTGTCGGTTTTGAAGTAAAATTTTGATTCGTCATTGCCCAAAAATGTGTAATCGGCTTCAAACTTATCAATGAGCGGCATAATTGGTGCGCGTTCCATTGTTAAGTTCTTAAAGTAAATCATATTTTTCGGCGAAGTTCCTTTGGTTACATAAATAATTAACCAATTTCCGTCTTCCGAAACGCCGCCGCCAACGCCCATTTCTTTGTCGTCAGGACGCTCATAAACCAAATTATCTTCCGATTGCGGTGTGCCGAGTTTGTGGTAATAAAGTTTTTGAAAATAATTGATTCTGGTCAGTTTTGCACTGTCTTCGGTGTTTGGAAAGCGCGAATAATAAACGCCTTTGCCGTCTTTTGACCAAGATGCACCGGAGAATTTAATGTCCTTCAGAATGTCCGGCAAATCTTTTCCGGTGGCAACATCGCGGAAACGCCATTCCTGCCAATCCGAACCTGCGACAGCGATTCCGTAAGCCAAAGTTTTGCCGTCGTCAGAGATCGAAGTGCCGCTCAGCGCAACTGTTCCATCAGTTGAAAGTGTGTTCGGATCAAGCAAAATACGACCTTTATCATTGATTGAATCGGTAACGTATAAAACGCTTTGATTCTGCAAACCATCGTTTTTTGAATAAAAATATTTATCACCGACTTTTGAAGGTGCGCTAAATTTTTCGTAATTCCACAATTCGGTCAAACGACTTTTTATCTGTTCGCGTTCAGGAATTGTGTCCAAATATGCAAAAGTTACCTTGTTTTGAGCCTCAACCCACGATTTCGTTTCGGCTGAATTGTCGTCTTCGAGCCAGCGATACGGATCGGCGACTTTTGTGCCGTGATAATTGTCCATTTGTTCAATTTTTTTTGTTTTCGGATATTCGACTTTGGTTTGAGCAAAAATGCTCGTTGCCAAGAACATTATTACTAAAAAAAGCACACTTTTCTTAAACATCATTTGATAATCACCTCATTTTTTGGAATTTTTATAAGTATAGTGTGCAGTTTGATGTAAGACAAAGCGCGAAAGGTTTAAATAAAGTTTTAGTTTGAGAAAAGAGTTAAATTATATTTGCAGTTAATTATCTTTCAAAAACTTAACGGAAAACTTGCTGTTTTTCTTCGTAGATTGACGTTTTCGAGATTTTTTTTAATGGTTCCTTTTCCAAAAATGAAAACCAATCTCTATTCTGCCGTAGTGATTTTTCCAATTCTTCTTTCGGTAAAGGTTTTGCCATCAGATAGCCTTGTCCGTATTCACATTTTAAATTTTGTAAAATTGAGAGTTGATTAATAGTTTCAATTCCTTCGGCGATCACGCCCATTTTAAGGTTTTTTGCCAGCAAAATAATCGTCTGTAAAACCTCTGAATTTTCACCATCGTTTCCGACGCTGTTGACGAATGAACGATCAATTTTGAGCGTATCAAACGGCAGACGATGCAAATAATTAAGCGAAGAATAACCCGTTCCAAAATCGTCAATACTGAGTTTAACGCCTAATTCCTTTAGTTTTGTGAGAATTTTAATTGTTTGCTCGGCGTTTTCCATCGCAATACTTTCCGTAACTTCCAATTTGAGCGAAGAGGCTGATAAGCCGGATTTAATCAAAGCCTCATCTACATCGTCAATCAAACTGTCGTCTATCAGATGTTTGCCCGAAATATTAACACTGACGATTAAATTTTTAGTAGAATGTGAGAGTTTTTGCCATTCTGCAAGTTGTCGGCAGGTTTCGTTCAAAATCCAGCGTGTCATCGGGATTATCAAACCCGTATCTTCGGCAATCGGAATAAATTGCGCGGGCGAAATAAGTTTATGTTCAGAATGCTGCCAACGGAGAAGTGCTTCAAAGCCAATTAGTTTGCCATTTTTTAGAGAAACAATCGGTTGATACTGCAAAAATAATTCTTCGCGCTCGACCGCAAACCGCAGATCCGCTTCAAGTGTAATCTTCTCAATAAATTGCGCCCGCAATTCTTTTGTAAAAACTGCAACTCCGCGCCCGCTCTCTTTGGCATGGTGCATCGCAATATCGGCATCACGCAAAATTTCTTCGGGCTTGTGATGCTCCGTATCAAACGGCGCGATTCCGATGTGAAGATTTGAATAAATTTTATTTCCCTGAAGATAAAACGGCTGTGAAAGTTTGTCGTGAATTTGTTGAGCTATTTCCTTCGCTTCTTCGATGGATGAAATATCTGTCAGAATAATAGCAAATTCGTCGCCGCCAAGCCTTGCCACCGTGTCGCCTTCACGCAAAAAGCGCAAAAGCCGTTTTCCGACTAATTTCAAAACTTTGTCGCCAACCGTATGTCCGAGTCGGTCATTGATATTCTGAAAACGGCTCAAATCCAAAAATAAAACGTAATACTTTTGTGAAATCTCGATGCCGATTTCAATTAAAAGTCCGAGCCTTTCAACTAAATAAGTGCGGTTCGGCAAATCCGTCAAAAAATCGTGAAAAGCCGCGTGTTCCAGTTCGGTTTTACTTTGACGCAAGATTTCGCTGATTTCTTCTTCATTTCTGAGTGAAACAGCAAGGTCGTCAGCATATTTTTCAACTTCTATTCTTCGTTTTGTTTCAGCTTCTGCCTTTTCTCTTTGCGCTTTTTCCGCTTTTGTTACTGATTCATTTATATCGCTGATTGATTGTTTGTAGTAAATATACGTTATTGCAAAGAAAATCAACGCCATAAAACTCGTCAAAAGATCTCCGTAATTTAATATCTTAAAAACAACGCCGGCAATTCCCGCTCCGAGAATCTGTGTCATCGAACTGGAAAAACAAACTTTCTTCCACGAATTCCAAATAGGTTTTTGGAATTTTAACGAATGAAAAATCGCTGCAAAAATAGATGTCGTTAAAAATTGAGAAAGAGCTAAAATACCCAAAATAGGAATCAGCGTGCGGGTTACTTCAAAATTTAGTCCAACCCCCAGCATTTTTGGAACAGTCATTATTATGAAATAAGTTATTGCTGTTGAGAGTGCCGTGCTGAAAATATTAAAAGAAACAGTCAGTTTACCAAAATAAATTCCCTCATATTTGAGGTAGAAACAATTTACCAGCATTTCCAAGGCACCAAAAATAATTGCTGCTTCGCCACCAAAAACCAGAAAAACCAGAAAAATCATTATATCCGCAAAACTCATATATGATTCTGAATGCGGTATAGATAAAGTGAGTCTTGAAGTTATTAGAAGTGCAAAAAGCAATATGAGAATATGCTTCCAATCCAGCGATCCATAATTCAAGTTATAAATCGCAAAAATAATACAAGAACCACCAAGAAGACTGATTGCCAGTTTATAGATATCTAATTTTTTCTCTTGGCTCATAAAACTGTAGGAGTAAAAAAAACGCACTAATCGGAAAAAAAATAATTAATATAAAAAAAGTTATTTGTATAAATTTGTATTCAATAGTTGAGGTGTGTGGGGCGTGAAAATACCCTTTAGGAATATAACATTTTACTGAGAAAAAATCTATCATTTTCTAACTAAAACAATTTAATGAAAAGTTTTTTGTGAATAACTACCGACTCGACAAATTTACAAAGAATATATTCAGGTAAAATTTCAATTCATCCAAATTATATCATCCAAAGATTCTCGTTATATTTCAAAAAAATTATGAATGAATATTTCCCGCATTATTTTGATTTCATCAATACACGGGATTCAGAAGATTAGTGTTCAAGAGATATTGTTGGATACTTACTAAACGCATTTGTTTTGTATATCTGATATACAATAAGTTAAGTTACAAAGATTCAATACTTTAGTTGGTATGTGTAAACTCGGTATCCACTTTTGTTATTTAGCTAAAATCTCCTTCTATTTAATCGAAAATTTAATCGAAACATAACATTATCAATAGTTTATGCAATGTTGTTGGGTAGCTAAGTAACTTTGGCACGGGAGTTGTAATAGTAAAGGGCAAGAGAAGTGAAAAACTTCAAAAATTAAGAAAAAGAAAATTAAGAAAATAAAAAAAGGAAAAGAGGAACAAGAAAATGAAAAACTTAAAAAAATACGCAACAACATTG
>JBBSAX010000121.1:0-15209 GCA_038251885.1 Pyrinomonadales bacterium
AAACTTCGAGAGATTCTGCTTCCATAGAATCTTCCAAAACGGCAAAAAGGCGTTCAAATTTTTGACGCAAACGCTCGATTTCGGCTCTTTCAAAACCTATCGGAATCATTTTCTGAAGCTTCATTTTTTGTTTTTCTTCACCCTCTTTCTCGTTTCCCGATCACGTGAACGAACCAGATATTTTAATTCGGTCATAAATTCGGAAACATCTTCAAACTCAAGATAAACCGAAGCAAAACGAACATACGCGACCTTATCAAGTTCCTTTAAACGAGTCATAATAATCTTGCCGAGTTCATTTGTCGGACGCTCTCTCTCGTTCGATTCCTGAACATAATGTTCGACAGAATCAACGATTGATTCGAGTTGATTTGCTGAAATCGGGCGTTTTTCGCAAGCACGAAGAAGTCCAGCCATAATTTTATTACGGTCGAAAGCCTCGCGTTTGCCGTCTTTTTTAACGACCATATATGGAATTTCGTCAATTCGCTCGTAAGATGTAAAACGCTTCGCGCATTCAAGACACTCGCGGCGGCGGCGAATCGAATCACCGTCTTTCGCTTCTCTCGAATCAACTACTTTATCTTCTAAGTGTCCGCAAAATGGGCATTTCATAATCTTTTTAAGTTCAAAGTCCGAAGTTGCCAGAAAATCTGTCTTTAATCTATTTGTAAACGAATCGAAAAAAGTAGTTCTATTTTGAACTTTGAATATCTGTTGCGGGTTCGCTCGAAAGCAAACTCTTTATTCTTTCGATACTTATATCGCCGTGAAAAAAATAGTATAACCCAAAAAACACGGCAGGTGCGAAATAAACGAGGTGCATCACGATTGCAACCGCAACGGCTTGTTCCTGAACACCTTTTTCATCGCCCAACAAAAAGATTAAACCGCCGGCGGTTGCCGCGTGAAACGCGCCCGCCGCCCCGCCCGGAGTCGGCACGACCGAACTTACCGCCGCAAATCCCATTATAAAGAGCGAATGACTGAAATCAAGCGGCAAATCAAAGGCTTTCAGCACCAACCAGGTCGGAATCGAAATTGCCAGCCAAAGCGTTACTGTCCAAAAACTAACAGACAGAAACTCGCGCCAATCCCGCATAATTAACAAGGCGGAAGCAAGCTGTTTTAAAATACTGATGAAAATCAGTTTAATTTTTTTCCAAATAAAAAATTTATCCGGTATGTTTTCAACCCAACCGATAAATTGTGCAGAATATTTTTGATAAATGAACAAACTCGTGAAGCCCAAAATAACTCCGGCAAGTAGCAAAATACCGAAAAATTTTACATTTTCAAATTCTTTTTCGCGTCCGACAGGTGCTTCGAGCCATAAAAGATTAAGAGCGAAAAAAGATACTAAAGCCGCGAGATCAAAAATTCGTTCTAAACCTAAAGTTACCAATGCGGCACTCGGACGAACCCGTTTGTCGCGCATCGGAAGCCACATCGGGCGAACAATTTCGCCCATTCTGCCGATAAAAAAGACTGCCGCGAATCCGACCGTCGTTGTCGCAAACAGTTCTTTCATCGAAGTTTCGGTAATCGGCGCAAGCAAAACCTTCCACCGAACCGCCCGCAAAAAATATCCGAAACTGATTCCTAAAACAGCCAAAGTTATATAAAAAGCATTTCCTTTTTTAAGACTTTGGCTAACTTCATACCAATCAATATTTCTTCCGAAAAACCAAAAAATAAAAATGGCTAATAAAAGAAATATGATAAATTTTATATACTTTCGCAAATTAATTCTCGACCTTGGGGATAAATTAAATATAAATGACTTAACCTTTATGTATTACAGTTTTGTTAAATCACTATTTAAGACACAAGATACAGCATTCTATTGAAAAACTTCAATTAACAACCGATAATAGTGCGTGAAAATTTCAAATTTATGGTCTATTTTGTTAATTTTAATGAATAAAATATTAAATGGAACTTTTCATTTTAACCATTCGTAAAAAGTTTTTGACAAGGTTGGTAAGGAACGCTTTTAAAGGTTTATAAACTTAGGAATCATTAGCTTGGAGAAATTGGCTTGGAGGCACTAAAAGTAGCGGAAAATGATGGCGCAGACCTTGTGCGGCGATGTCGCGCAGGTGATGGAACGGCTTGGGAAGAGATTGTTTCGCTCTATTCGCGGCGCATTTTTAATCTGGCTTACCGGTTCACATCGAGCGTCGAAGCGGCTGATGATTTAACGCAGGAAGTTTTCATCAGAATTTATAAAACGCTCGAACAATTTGATCCGAAGCAAGGAAATCTGTCGAGCTGGTTAATGCGCCTGGCACGAAATTTGATAATTGACGATTACCGGCATCGGCAGAGGAATCCGCAAAATTCTTACGCCGATGATGTTGAAAATCACACTTTTCATTTGCGAGCAGTCGGAACTTCGGCGCAGAAGGAAATCGAACGGCGCGAAATGTGCGCTCAAGTTCAAGAAGGAATTGACAAACTTCCGTCCGATTTGCGAACCTGCGTAATTCTGCGCGACATCGAGGAATTGAGCTACAAGGAAATTGTTGACGCACTCGACATTCCCGAAGGAACTGTAAAATCGCGGATAAATCGCGGAAGAATCGAACTAGCGAAGATTCTGCGGCGGATGAGAGTTGTAAGTATTTGAGTTTGAAAAGGCAAAAAAATGGAAATTAACGTCATAGTTGAGAAAGTTTTCGGAAAATATTGATGTAGTAAGGTTTTTTATGAGTTACCAGGATGAAAAAATTATAAATTGTTCGGAGTTTGAGGAGAATCTAACGGATTATCTCGACAAAAATTTGGACGGCACGCGGCACAAAGCAGTCGCCACGCACGCTCTTCGCTGCCCTTTGTGCCATTCGCTTTTAAATGAAGTCAAAGAAGCATTGGAAGTTTGCCACGAATTGACTGTGCCGAATGTTTCGATGACAAAATTAGAAGCGCGTGTGATTTCAATGACCGCGCCGGAAACGGCAATGTCTTGCGAAAAATTTGAAGAATATCTGACCGATTATTTAGACGGATTTTTGCCCGCACCGATCTTTCATCGTTGGGAACGTCACGCTGTTTTATGCGAAAAATGCACCGATCTTCCGGGCGAAGTAGTTCGCTCGATTGCCGCTTGTTATTCATATAAAGCTGAAGAATTACCGCTTCCTGAAGGTTTGCATGGAAGAATTTTGCAAGCGACGCTCGGCACGACCGAACCTCAAAAAGTCAAAGCATCTTGGGCATCGCAAACCATCGAATGGATTCGCGGATTCAGTTTCCCGATTCCACTGCCGCAACTCGCGCCGGTGGCTATGATTTTGTTATTCGCGGTTTTATTTTTTAATCAGATTGGTTCGGTCAGCGGCGTTTATCAAAAGAGTTTTGAACTTGCCGGACAAACTTACAAAGAAGGTGCGGATATTGTTCTCGGCGCAGAAAAATCCGATTCGCCTCAAAAAACGAATCAAGAACCAATTGAAGGAACTTTTATTAATCAAGGGGAAGATAAATAATGAATTGTGCTTATCACAATCAAAATGTCGCAACAGTCAATTGTAACGGATGCGGAAGATCGCTCTGTTCGGCTTGCGACCATCGAATCAAAGGATTTCCTTTTTGTCAGGATTGTATCGTTTCCGGCATACAGCTTTTGCGCGAACATCAATCAAATTCATCCGCGCCCAACGTAAAAAGAAAAACTTCACCGTTTATCGCAACTGTTTTATCGCTGATCTGTCCCGGACTCGGCGCGGCTTACAACGCGCAGACGACCAAAGCATTAATTCATTTCGCCGTCTTTGCAGGACTTCTGCAAATGGCTTTTCTAACGAGCGGAATGCCGCTTTTCGTTTTGGGATTTTTGGGAATGTGGCTTTTCGCCGCGCTTGATGCTTTCAGAACAGCCCGACTTATTCGTTCCGGCGTTAATGTTGACGGCGCGGAAGACATTCTCGTCCAAAGATTTTCAAATAATCCGAAGGCTTGGGGAATAGTTTTAACGATTTTAGGTTTATCATTTTTCTTAAAAGATTTTTTAGGGTTTTTAGTAAAAGGACTTTTGCCGATTTTGCTGATCGGTTTGGGTATCTATCTGCTTCGCGATTATTTCACGAAATCGAAGGATAAAGCAGTAAATACAGTAGATTTCGATAGCCACACGGGACAGCCGATCTTTGTCAGCGCATTAAGCGAACCCAATTTTGAACTAAGTAATTTTGATTCGGAAAATGAGTTTCCGACACAAATTCGCAAAAAGAGTTGGAAAAACAGGTGAGAAATTTAGTATGATGTAGAAGGGTTGATTCCAAACATTTTCAAAAATGTAAATTTTCCCTGATAAATCGGTAGCATTAAGAGGATTTATATTATGCCATTTTGGTTAAAAGCAACAGGAATTATCGGAAGCATCGGCGCGATTATCGGTTCGATCAGCTATGTCAGTGTAACTGAAAAATGGGGAAGTATCTTCGTCATTTTTGCTCTAATTATTTCGTTACTCAAACAAATTATCGCTTTCATCGGATTTTTGACGACCGCGATTCAAGTTTTGGTAGTTCTGGTTTTTGTCGCACTTTTCTTAGGTGTCGGATTACTGGTTTTTCGGGCTTTCAGAGAAAGACAAAAAGTCAAAGAATAGTTTCCAAAACCTTGGAAACCATTGTTCTATTTCGAGTTTCGGCGATTGCAAAAGTTGTCCACACTTGCTATCTGTAATCGCTTGTGCTACTTTCCTAATTTATATTAGCTTATAAAACGAAAAATAAATATATAATTATCAATTAAATAGAGGTGTTAAGTATAAGTAATAATGACACTTATACAACATTAGCAGTGATTCGCGTCAGAAGTGCAAAGATGCGCTTACGTGATTCTACGCGTCGGGATTTATAAAAAATTATCGGCGTAAAATCATAAAATAAGGAGCAAAAGCATAATGCAAAAAGACGACCGTAAATACAGTTTTTTACTATCATATTCGTCTAAATCAAAAATTCATATCCGCCGTTTGGAAGTTTCTAAGAAACTGGTGCACGGTGGAACGACAGGTCTAATATTATTAATCAGTTTATTTTCATTCAGTTTTACATCATTTCTTAATAGCAATCATACTTTAGCCGAAAATCAAACAAATCCGATCCAAACAAATTTAGCCGCCAACCCAACTAAATCCAGACCAACCAAACCCCAATCATTTAACTACGACCGTCCCGATTCTTCCGATACATATACCGTCAACAGCGGCGGACCTTCGTCAGATTTTCAATTAACAATTGAATCCGAAGGTGAAGAAAAAGAGATGGAACAGCAGCTTCGCGTTATTGAAACAACCAGCAATCCGGCATTTTTGCCGACAATGTGGGCGCATTTGGGTAAAATTAACAATGAATTCGGTTTCCGCCGCAATCCATTCGGTGGACGTTCCTATGAATTTCACGCCGGAATGGACATTGACGGCAACCGCGGCGACATAGTTGTTGCCCCGGCAAACGGAACTGTAGTCAAAGCCGAATGGCAAGGCGGTTACGGAAATATGATCGAAATTGACCACGGCAATGGTTTAGCAACACGCTACGGACATCTTTCAAAAATCGAAGTTCAGAGCGGAGATACAATTACACGCGGACAACTAATCGGTTTGATTGGTTCAACCGGACGCTCAACCGGTCCGCATCTTCATTACGAGCTACGGCTTAGCGATAAATCAATCAATCCGCGAAGATTTCTTCCGCCGGAACCATCGGAAATAAAACAATAATCGAATCTCAACAAAATAAAAGAAGTGTGCCGAAATTCGGCACACTTCTTTTATTTGTAATTTATCCAACAATCAATTGCACAATCTATAACGTGAAAGTAATTATATGGAAAAATGAAATAATTAGAATCAAACTTGAAAATCCACAAGAGGGTTATGAATATAAATTAAATCCTTAAAACTTTTTTGTGTAAAGGTAATATTTAATTTAGACATTTTCTCTGTTATTCCTTATCTTTTTTCTTTCCGGTTAAAACTTCGCGCATAACTTCTGCACCGGGAATTACTTTTTCCCACATTTGCGGTGCGGAAACTGCCATTTCCAAAATACTTCGAAAGCGATTGTCGAACTCTTCTTTGGTTTTCAAGTAAGCATTGAAACTTGTCGAAAGATGATTTTTGAAGAAATCCTGCAGAGAATCTTCTCGCGTTCGCAAAATTTGGAAAAGAAAATCGGTCGGTAAAACCGTTTTGTCGTTTTTTTCTTCTTCTAAAATCATATGTATCAAAACCGCTTTTGTTACGTCCTCTTTTGACTTTGAATCAATAACCTTTATATCGTTTCCATCACGGACGATTTTAGCTAAATCTTCGTAATTGACGTAGCTTTTTGTTTCTGTATTGTATAAACGGCGATTCCCGTAACGCTTTATGATTAACACATCGGAATCTTTTTCTTGTTTTTTCTTTGTCGGCATATTGCAAACAGCATATCAAACTCTGTCAAAAACTTCTATAAAAATACAATAAAAGTAACTTTTCTCGCATTTGCTAATAACAAATATAGAAAAAACAGGCGAAATATGAACGTCAAACAAAATATTCATACTTTGCAAAATTTTTAATTGTTTATTTTAATTGGCTTAGCTAGTTTTGCGAAAATTTATTTCGCAAATGCGAAAAAATAGCTTGACATCCAATTTAAAATAATCTATTCTCCAAAATGTAAGGCGGTAAATTCACTGCTAATAAACAAAAAGATACGTATAAAAAAATATGTATAAAGGATTCAAAAAGGAGAATTAATAAAATGGCACAGACAAAAAAATTACAAGTAAATGAAACAATTGAGACAGCGGTTGAATTAACACAAAAGACTGCACAAACAACACTTAATGGCGCAGTTCAAACTGCTGAATTAACTGAAAACTATGCTCAAGGAATGTATAAAGCAGGTTATGATGCAAATTACGAAGCCTTGAAAGTAGCTAAAAATTACTGGGATGCAACAACGCAAATTCGTCAGGATTGGCTCAAACTTTTTGCTCAAACCGGTGAAAATTTGATTAACGCAACTGCGAACATGGAACTTCCTTTGCAAAAGGAAATTACAGATTTCGGCAAGGGCGTAGTTAATAATGTTCAAGAAACAGTTGAAAATTTAACAGCTAAAGCAAAAACTGCTGCTAAATAAACAAAAATTTCAAGAAGTAGCCTGTAATTTTCTAAAATTACAGGCTACTTCTATGTTAATAAACCGATACGTTTAAATTTTAGATAAAATATAAAATGTTTTTGTGATAAATTATTAAACAGTATTTGTTCAATTCATTAACAAAATATTTTAGAGACAGATCATCGAAATTTTAATTATGGCAACTAAAAAAGCGACAACAACCGAAAAGCCAAAAACAGTAGAAAAAGCTGAAGAATCAACAAAAGCTGAAACGGCGACAAAAACTGAAACAAGTGTAAAACCAAAATCGGCGGCAAAACCGAGAACGGCGACAAAACCCAAGGCGGCGACAAAACCCAAGGCGGCGACAAAACCCAAGGCGGCGACAAAACCCAAGGCGGCACTTAAACCTAAGCCTTCAAAGAGAGTTTCAAAACCAAAGGCAGAAAAGGCAGAACCAAAGCAGAATATAGAAACTGAAACTGCCCCGAACGCATCAACCGATTGGGCAAAAACCATTGTCAATCAATTGATCGAAGCCCAAAAGATGTGGCTTGAAATCGTGACTCAACAAAATGCACTGGTCTTTAAGACAATTTCGGAAGTTTCTGGAATGGCAAATAATGCGCCTTCGGAAGCACTGGCAAATTGGGCGAAACAGGCGATAGAAGGATTTGTCGAAGCGCAAAAACAATGGTCGCAGATCGCCATCGAACAAGGTGATCATTTGATGAAAGCGGTTCAATCGGGCGCGAATTTGTCAGATCCGAATGTTCTCGGAACAATTCAGGACGTTGCCGGAAATGGAATGCAAACTTTAGTCAAGATGCGGATGTCGTGGCTCGATTTTGCGGCACAGCAAAATGCTCAGATGATGAAAATGATGAAGGACGGTTTAAAATTAGACGATTCTTCGCCTGCCGCCGCGCTTGCCGATTTTGCACAGCAAACGATGAGCAGCTATGTCGAAATTCAAAAGCGTTGGCTTGATGTAGCAATGCAAATGCCGCTTTTCGGCAGTTCAAATAAAGATAAATAGAAATTTAAAGAAAAAAATGGCAAAACAATCCACCTCGAAAAGAAAATATCCGTGGAAAACTAAAGTCGGCGAAACCGAATTTACGTTGCGCTTGATGACGGCTGATGACAAAGATGCAATGCTTAATTTTGCAAGGTCTTTGCCCGAAGACGATCTGCTTTTTTTAGCCGTTGATATTACTAATGAGCATGCCGTGGACGATTGGATCAGGCGTTTGAATGACGGAAATCTTCAAACAATTTTGGTTGAATCAAACGGAAAACTCGTCGGACACGGAAGTCTTCTGCACGAAGAACAGGCTTGGACGCGGCATCTCGGCGGAATGATTCTGCTTTTGTCGCCACAGGTGCGCGGCAAAGGTTTGGGAAATATCTTGGCGGGTGAACTTTTCGCACTTGCGAGCGAACTAAAATTGCGAAAAGTTATGGCACGAATGGCTTCCGAACAAAAAGGCGCGATTCAGGTTTTTGAAAAGCTCGGTTTTAAGATCGAAGCACTTCTTGCCGATTGTGTGATTGACCGCAACGACCGCACACACGATTTGATTATGATGTCGTATGACATCACCGGATTAACAGAAGAATAATAATTGTGAATGGTGAATTATGAATGATTAATTGTTTATTTCTTTAATTAGTCATTCATAATTCACCATTAAAAACTTATGAAACAACCTGAATTAAATCGCCGATTATCTTCGCAGGACTCATTTTATCTGTATCTGGAAAAGAAAGAATGTCCTTTGCACATCGGAGGTACGAGCGTTTTTGAAGGTAAAGTTACGCTTAGTGATTTAATAAATCAAATCGAAAGCCGCCTTCATCTAATTCCTCGTTATTTGCAGAAAGTTGTTCCCGATCCGTTTAATCTTGGTCATCCGACTTGGGAAACGGCGGAAGATTTCAACATCGAAAATCACATAATAGAAATTAAACCTAAGAAAAAAATCGTAACTCACGAAGATTTGATAAAAATCGCGGGCGAAAAAATGAGCATAATGCTTGATAGAAACAAACCTCTTTGGGAATTGTTTTTGATAAACGGCTTGGAAAACGGACGTTCGGCGATGATCGCAAAGGTTCATCATTGTATGGTTGATGGGATTTCGGGCGTTGATTTGATTAAAATAATGTTTGATATATCGCCGGAAGGTTCGCCGATTCCGCCTAAACCTGAAGCTAAACCAATCGAACCGAAACCTGATGCAACACGGGCTTTTTTCGATTCGATGCTCGGTTCGATGCAGGAAGGAATGAACCGTTTTATGGAAATGCAGGCGGGAATTCTGCATTTAACACAGTCGCTTTTGGATCCTCAAACGGTCGAAAAACTTCCGCATATTGCCGGAGTTTTGCCCGCAGTTGCCGCGCCGCCGCCGCTTCTGCCTTTTAACGGCGAATGTTCCGGCGAACGCCGTCTGGCGTGGAGCGAATTTTCTTTTACCGAAGCGCGAAAGATAAAAAATATCTTGGGCGGAACAGTCAACGATGTCGTTTTAACAATTTTGAGCGAAGCCGTTTCACGCTACGTCAAATTTCACAAACAACCGATCAAAGAAAAAGTTGTAAGATTTATGGTTCCGGTCAGTTTGCGCCAAAAGGAACAGCGCGGCGCACTAGGAAATATGGTTTCGGTTCTTCCGGTCGAAATCCCTCTGGACATCAAAACTCTGCCGCATCGTTTTAAGCACGTCAATCAAAAAACGGCTTTGATGAAAGAAGCGAAATTAGCGGAAGGTTTGGGAATGGTCGGCGCGTTATACGGAATGATGCCCGCGCCGCTTCAATCGGTAATCTGTGCAATTGCGAACACACCGATTCCGCCGTTTAATATGGTTGCAACGAATGTTCCGGGACCGCAAATTCCGCTCTATCTTGTCGGCAAAAAACTTCTCGCACATCATCCGTATGTGCCGATTGGTTACGGGTTAGGTTTAGGGTGCGCGATTTTCAGTTACAATCAAACGCTTTATTTCGGACTTTCTTCCGATGCACAGGCGATGCCCGATGTTGAAAAATTCAAGGAATTAATTGATGAAGTTTTTGAAGATTTAAAAGCGACAGTTGAAAAATTAGAAAATCAGGCAACGAGCGCGAAAGCCTGATAATTGATAATTGATAATTGATAATTGATAATTGATAATTAAAAATCATTTAATTATCCATTTTCAACTATTCATTATCCATTGAATTTTATGGATATTCTAGAAGGCGAACTTGAAACATTAACGGGTTTTGACAAAGAAATGCGCGAATCGGCGTTGCCGATTTTATTTGAATCACTGGTCGGAGTTGATTGGGCATTGCTTCATCTTTCGCCCGTTTACTTTGGTTTTGGCGTGCCAAAAGGCGATGGTTCGGCGGTCATTGTTGTTCCCGGATTCTTGGGTTCTGATATTTATCTTTACGAACTTTATCTGTGGCTGGCGCGAATTGGTTACAAAGCATATCTTTCAAATATCGGCTGGAACGCGGATTGTCTAAACACTCTTTCCGAAAAATTAATTGAAACAATAAACAAAGCGCACGAAGAAACTGGCAGAAAAGTTCATCTGATCGGACACAGTTTGGGCGGAGTTTTATCGCGCTCGGCGGCAATTCAAAATCCCGATTTGATCGAATCGGTCACAACTCTCGGCTCACCTTTTCGCGGCGTTCGTTCGCATCCGAAGGTCGTCGAAATGTCAAAAAAAATTCGCAATCGAATTTTTGCAAAAACCGACAAAGAAGATTTTCCGAATTGCTACACGGGATATTGCCATTGCAACGCCGTAACTGCATTGCAAAATTTTCTTCCGAAAAAGATCAAACAAACTGCTATCTACACAAAGACCGACGGCATTGTTGACTGGAAAAACTGCGTTTCAAGATTTTCAGCCAACAATTTTGAAGTAACGGGAACTCATATCGGTTTGGTTTATAATTTTCAGGTTTATAAATTGATCGCCGAACGCTTAGCGAAAAATTAATTCGAGTTATGACGGGCGAAGAAAAAAAACTTCTCGATAACGTGCTTGATGGATTGGATCGGCTATTTGACAGTGAATCTCGCGCAGTTGACACATACGCGTTAATTTTTGCTACATCGGAAGCCCTTTCAGACACGGAATATTTTCCTATCTTGAACGAAACATCTGAAAATCTTGAGAAAATATGGCGATCTGATATGAATCCGATTGACGAAAGATTTGAAGCCTTGAGTGTAACTGACAACTTAAGAATTTTTCTGGCTAAAATCTTAGACGACTAGTTTTCAACTTTTAATAAGTCCGTGAACAAAACAATGCTTTAAAAATGAAAAAAGATTTTGATTTCGATAAATCATTAAACCAACCGCCGATTTTAGGAAATTACAATCTTTTCGCGTCCGATGAAGCATTAAAAAATGCCGTCGAAGCAAACGGCGGCGCGTGGAATAATGAAAAGGCTCACACTTTCGGCGAAATTCTCGGAAAATCGGAAACGCTCGAACTCGGAAATCTCGCCAATAAGAACACACCTGTTTTGAAAACTCACGACCGTTCCGGCAATCGCCTTGATGCTGTCGAATTTCATCCCGCGTATCACGAACTTATGCGGATTTCGATGGAAAGCGAAACACATTCGCTCGCTTGGACAAGCGAAAAACAAGGAAAATATGTTGCTCGTTCGGTTTTAGCATATTTGAAACAGCAAGTTGATGAAGGCACGAGTTGTCCGATAACAATGACTTTTGCGGTCGTGCCGTCTTTGAAAATCGAACCGGAAATTGCCGATTTTTGGCTGCCGAAAGTTTTATCAAACGAATACGACGCAAGATTTTTGCCTTTAACGGAAAAACGCGGCGCGACATTTGGAATGGCGATGACCGAACCGCAGGGCGGCTCTGACGTTCGCGCAAATATCACTTTCGCGGAGAAATTAAATGAAACGGGCGAATATAGAATCACGGGCAGAAAATGGTTTTGCAGTGCGCCGATGTCCGACGCATTTTTAGTTTTGGCGCAAATGGAAAAAGGAATTTCGTGTTTTTTAATGCCGCGCTTCACGCCCGAAGGCGAAGTCAACAAATTATATTTTCAGCGTTTAAAGGAAAAACTCGGCAACAAATCGAACGCTTCTGCGGAAGTCGAATTTCACGGCGCGTATGCAAAAATCATCGGCGAAGAAGGTCGCGGTGTGGCAAACATTATGGAAATGGTGCGCCACACGCGGCTCGATTGCGCGGTCGGTTCAAGCGCAACTTTGCGCCGAGCCGTTGCTGAAAGCATTCATCATTGCACATATCGCAAAGCCTTCGGTAAATTTTTGATCGAACAACCTTTGATGCAAAATTTGCTCGCCGATTTAGCTTTGGAATCTGAAGCGGCGACCTCGTTCGCTTTTCGTCTGGCGCGTGGTTTTGACGAATCTGAAACTGACGAATCGGCAAAACTTTTTACACGAACGGCAACGGCAATCGGCAAATTCTGGAATTGCAAACGCGCCGTTTTCGCTGTCGGTGAAGCAATGGAAGTTTTGGGCGGCAACGGCTATGTCGAAGATTCAGTTTTGCCAAGACTTTACCGCGATATTCCGGTTAACTCGATCTGGGAAGGTTCTGGAAATGTGCAATGCCTCGACGTTTTGCGCTCAATGCATAAAGAACCGGAAAGCATCGAAGCGGTTTTTACCGAGTTGGAAGACGCGCAAAATTTGAATGGAAATTACGATAAATTTTTATTGAACTTAAAGGATGAATTTTCAAATTTAGAAAATCTTGAATTTCGCGCTAGAATCATCGTCGAAAAATTCGCGCTTTGCTTGCAAGCAAAAGTTTTGCTAAAAACCGCGCCGGATTTTGTCGCCGAAGCGTTTTGCCAATCAAGGCTTTCGGAAAATAAAAATTATAATTTCGGAACTTTGCCTGTTGGTGTTGAAACTCAAAAAATCATCGAAAGGTCGAGTGTTGGAAGGAAATAATTAACCACGGATAGACACAGATAGACACAGATAAATTCAGATGATTTATACAAAATCTTTTCTCATCCGTGTTCATCTGTGTTAATCTGTGGTTAAAAAACTTCTTAAAAATCTATGTTGAATCTTGCCGTTTTACTTGAAGACAGCGCACGGAATGTGCCGGACAGAATTGCCGTAATTTGCGGCGATCAGGAATTTACTTACGCCGAAATTGATGCAAAATCTAATCAAGTTGCGAATGCTTTAAAGGAAATCGGCATCGGGCGCGATGATAAAGTTGCGTTGTCGTGTCCGAATCTGCCGTTTTTTCCGATAATTTATTACGGCATCTTAAAAGCCGGCGCGGTCGTCGTGCCGCTCAATGTTTTATTAAAAGGACGCGAGATTGCGTATCATCTCGACAATTCCGATGCGAAAGCGTATTTCTGTTTTGAAGGCACGAAGGATTTACCAATGAGCGAATACGGTTTTGAAGGTTTTTCGCAGACGGAAAAGTGCGAAGAATTTATTACCATCAACACAGAAGATTCGATAAATCTGCCTGACGAAAATTCAAAAACCTTTACCGAATTTATCAAAAATCAGCCGACGGAATTTGCCTCTGAACTAACAAACGCGGACGATACCGCCGTTATTCTCTACACTTCCGGCACGACCGGACAGCCGAAAGGCGCAGAATTGACGCATTTAAATATGATCTTGAATGCGCGGCTTTCCGACACGATGTATGAACGCGGCGAAAGCGATGTTCATTTAATTACGCTCCCGCTTTTTCATTCGTTTGGTCAAACTGTCCAGATGAACGCCGGACTTTATAATCAGGCAACTATTGTTTTATTGCCGCGCTTTACGCCCGAAGACGCTCTGCGTTTGATGGAAAAACACAACGTCACGATTTTTGCCGGTGTGCCGACGATGTATTGGGCTTTGCTGAATTGTCCTGAAGTGAACAACTTTGATCTCGAAAAGATCTCCTCTAGTTTGCGTTTATGCAATTCCGGTGGTTCGCCGATGCCGGTTGAAGTTTTAAAAAGTTTCGAGGAAAAATTTAATACAAAAATTATCGAAGGTTATGGTCTTTCGGAAACTTCGCCCGTCGCGGTTTTTAATAAAATGAATTCAGCCCGTGCCGGTTCAGTCGGTTTTCCCGTCTGGGGCGTGGAAATCCGCATCGTTGATGAAAACGGCGAAGATGTCGTGGAAGGTGAACTCGGCGAGATTGTCATTCGCGGACACAACATAATGAAAGGCTATTACAAAAAACCGGAAGCGACTGCCGCCGCGATCAAAAACGGCTGGTTTCACTCCGGCGACATCGGACGGCGCGATGCTGACGGCTATTTATATATTTCCGACCGCGTAAAGGATATGATCCTGCGCGGCGGTTTCAACGTCTATCCGCGCGAGATCGAAGAAGTTTTGATGACACACGAAGCCGTTTCGCTATGTGCCGTCGTCGGCATCCAACACGACGAATTCGGCGAAGAAATCAAAGCCTTCATCGTCAAAAAAGATGATGTAAATATAACCGAAAACGAAATTATCGAATGGTGCAGAGAAATGATGGCAGGTTATAAATATCCGCGCTTCGTCGAATTTCGACAAATCTTGCCAATGACCGCAACGGGAAAAATCTTGAAAAGAGAATTGCGGTAATTTTTAGAAAATGGTTGCGTTACCTTGTCGCTAATTGTAGATGTGTTTTGAAAGATGATCTGTTAGCAAAAATAATCTCAAATCCTTTTTTGAGTAATGGAAACTCATCATCAGTAGAAGAAAATAAGATTGATATTTCTTGCTCTGTGTTAAGAACTCGTGCAGTTTCATCATTTAATAACGTCAGTTCGGGATAAGAGAACAAAGATTGAAAGAAAAGATATTTGCCCACGAAATACACGAAAAATACGAAAAGTAAAATTTTTTTTCTGCGCGTTTTCGGTTTGCTTTTTCTTCATTTTCGTTTAATTTGTGTGTTTCGTGGGCAAATATTCTTATCCCGAACTCCTATGATGAAAAGTCCACTCCAGAAAGTAATTATTTAGCTTCCCGCTTTCTCAAACATTGTAAAATCCGTAAATATCCAACTGTTCTTTAACGTAT
>JBBSAX010000122.1:0-15106 GCA_038251885.1 Pyrinomonadales bacterium
AAAATCTACGCGCTGTCGAAGAAAAGTTTGCTTTAAATAACAACTCATTTATGAGATTCAAAAAAAATTGCCCACGAATTACACGAATCAACACGAATATAAAACAAATTCATCAAATTTTTTCTTATATTCGTGTTGATTCGTGTTGATTAGTGGGCAAAAAAATCTTTGTAAATATGAACCATAATTAGACTTTAACGCAAAATTATTTGAATTATTCGTGATTGTTCAATAATATTGAAAAGGTATTTTTTATGAAGCAATTTTTGATTTTAGCGACTTTTCTCATTTTGATTTTTGGAAATCAAAACTATTTATTTGCTCAAAGTTCAACCAAAACAGCAAAACCTGCCGTTTTGGTTGAACTTTTTACGAGCGAAGGCTGCCCGACTTGTCCGCCCGCAGATCGTCTTCTGGCAAAACTTGAAAAAGAACAGCTTTACGCAAATGCGGAAGTTATCACGCTCGCTCTGCACGTAGATTATTGGAATCGGGACGATTGGAAGGACGAATATTCTTCCGCAATTTTCAGCCGCCGACAAGATATTTACGCACAGGCTTTTCGCACCGGACAAGTTTATACGCCGCAAATGATTATTGACGGACGTTCAAATTTCATCGGCAGCAACGCGGCGGAAGCGACAAAAGCGATTGTGGCAAATGCAAAAAATGAAAAGGCAAATGTCGAGCTTTCAATTGAAAACGAAAAGTTAAAAATCGAAATCTCGAAAATTCCGAAACACGAAAGATCAAATGTTTTTCTGGCAATTGTCGAAGGCGATTTGAAAGCAAACAAAAATCGCGGTGAAGATTATAAACACACTTCTATCGTGCGCGAATTAAAATCTCTCGGAATGCTCAATGTGGAAACAAATGAATTTTCGGCGGAGCAATTTGTTCAAATCAACAATAACTGGAAAAAAGAAAACTTGAAATTTGTAGTTTTTGTTCAGGAAAATCAAAGCCGAAAAGTTTTGGGTGTGAATAGAATTAATTTTGAGTAATTTGATTTAACTGTCAAACATTTTCAGAAATATGTATCGTGAAGAGCTTAGTAATTATCATTGTGCCTCGATGTTTATTTTTGAAGAGGTTTTATGTGTCGGTTGGCTGGATAAAAAACATCCTTTTAAGCAAAAGGTGACGAATGAAAAATACATAGAAAAACTGACCGAAATTTATTGGGGAAGCGAAGTTTTTGATTCGTTTGTTAATATTTATAGATGTCTTGACACTTGTGATCTTTGCGGAACTTACGACTCGACTAAAGTTTATGACAAGGAAAGTAGAAGCCTTATTTCATTTAATGAAGCTGAAATATGGATACCTTCTATTAAAGAAGGAGTTTATTATGCTTCACCGTCCGTTTTGATTCATTACATACAAGATCATCAATATTCTCCACCTAAAGAATATTGGAACGCAGTTATGAATGTTGATCTTGAAAAAAGATTTAATGCAGTAGAAACAAATCAAGAACTTATTGACAAATACAGAAATGGAAAAACTTTTTTTTAATTAAGGGATAAAATTACCAACGAAAATCGTATTTTGAAAAATTCTCGCGCCAGTTTTCTTCTTCTTCGATTTTTAGAATCGGAATTTTCCCGTCGAAAATGATTTCTGCGTCCAAGTTACGACGCAAACGATATGTTCTGCCGGTCGGCGAACAAACGATTAGAGTTGCTTTTTCTTCACCGAGTCGGGACAAAACGGCAAACCGCCAATCATCTTTGGCGCGGTAAATAATTCGTGCGCCGATTGGAAGTTCGGATAAAAATTTTATTTGAGTTTCGGGAGTTTCCAAGTGTCTTTTAATTTTTCGTATTCCGCAGTCGGAAATTGAATCAAAACGGGCTTTTTATCAGCGTCCAACCAACTTAAAATTTGTTCGATGTTTTCGCGTTTCATCGCCGTGCATCCGGCAGTTCCGGTCGTTTCGTCTTTCCAAATATGCAGAAAAATGCACGAACCGTTATCTTTTTTCACAGGATTTGAATTGTGCGCGACGAAAACGCCTAAATCATATTGTGCGCCGATTTCCAGCATTTTTTCCGAACTTTGCCAATCAAAATTTCCGATCTTGAAACGATCAACGATTTTGTTGTAACTTGCTGATTTTGTGTCGTCAACGCATTCGGTTGATTTTTCGAGTTTCGTAAAGGGAAGTTTAACAAAATCGGGTTTTGCGTTTGAGCCGAAAGCGGAAGTCAGATCGAAAACTCCGGCGGGCGATTTTCCGTCCCCTTCACGTTTGAAATTTTGCGGTTTTTCGCTTAAAAGATACGCAAATTCTTCGCTCCAAGCCAAACCGTTTTTGCCGATCACAACCGGAAATTTCGCGCCTTTCGGTGTCCAATTAGAATTTGTATCAATACGTTCAAAAAGTTGAGCCGTTCCTTGCAAAGTGTTCCAATCCTTAATTGTTACAACAACGGCTTGAAGCGAATCGGCAAGCAATTGATCGGGCGCGAAAACCTTGAACTTGCGTTGTAACTCGACTCGTTTTGTTTGCTTAAATTTTGTGAATTTTTCCAAAAAGGCATTTACCGTATTTGAAATGCCGACGGCGTAATTTCCTTTTTGAAATTCGATTGCAAGCGTTTGTCTTTGCGTATTTCCGAGCCATTCGTCTGAAAAAATCTCTTCCGCGTCGCTGGTAACTTGCGTAAAATATTTCTGATCATTGGTCGCCGCAAGAAATAAAATTTCATAGTCGGGCTTGGTTCGTTTCCCGTTTTTCCAATTTTGCACGAGAGATTGAGAATAATCCGAAATGCTGATATTTCCGGTTGTCTTAATTGAAATAACCGTAATTTTTAAGCCTTCGTTTTCAGCAAATTTGAGAAGTTTTTCTTCGAGCGCAATTTTCGTGCGAAGGTCTAAAACTCCGGCAAAATCGTTCACAAAACCTTTTGGCGCAAGCGAAGTTTGTGTCTTCGCTTGCGCCAAAATTGTTGTCGAACAGACTGTTATTAAAATTGTAAGTAATAAATTTTTTAACACTTTGTTCGGTAAAAATTAATCTTCAAAAGGCAGATCGTGCTGTTTCGCTTTCTGACTCGCGGCATAAAAGCGCAAGCCGACGGAAATCGTCAAAATAGAAATTCCGATCCAGATGAAAACCCACATCATCGAAGGAATTCCGGTCGCATTTGCCATATTGACCGCATCGGAATGCCCGTCGGTCGAAGCCGTAATTATAAACAGATTCGTTAGTTGGAAGATTGCGTTAAGCAAGCATTGAACGGCGAGAAATGCCAGAGAGAAATTTACCCATTTCAAACTCGCAAAACGCGCGATTGCAAAGAGTCCGGCAGTCAAGACTGCGCCGGAGAAAATTGTAAAAAGTATGCTGCCAATACCGACTTGCAGGGAAAAGATGTTGAAAACGGGGAATAAAAGTCCGAAAACAAGCGTCATAATTCCGATAAAACCGGCGGAAAAATAAAGTGCTTTGCGAGATGAATAATTGAAACGCATCCAAACTAAAAGCAATGTCCCGAAAAGAGTCGTGCCGAGATAACCCGCGCTTGAAATGAAAAGCGAAGAAATCCAACCCGAAGGAATTGACCAAACCACACCGCTCGTATCGGGCGAAACCGTCAGACTTTGCACCGAACTTCCCGTAATCACCGCCGCCAAAACGTGGCTGCCTTCGTGAACGAAAGTTGCAAAAAGTTGAAGCGGATAAACGAGATAATTTAAAAGCGGCAAATACGATGAAAGAAACCATAAAGCGACACTTATAATCGTGGCAACCAACAATAATTTAAGTTGCGGCTTAACATCTTCAGCTAATTTATATTTCATTTTATTTCTCATAACTCCTTTCTGATTCAAAAACCTTTACGTTCTATTCTACAACAAAGTTCGTTAATAGTTAATAGTTATTTTCCTAAGCTGTCACGCTTTGAGATAAAAGCGCATTTAATATGCCTTGTGTTTTCGGTGATTTAAGTATTTGCTCTAAAGTTTTTAAGAACTCAGCTTCATCTTTCGCAATAGTTTTTTCTTCGTCAACTATATCTGTTTGAACATAGAATTTCACAGGATAAATTGAAATATCGTGGGAAATACTAAATAATTGATATTGATAGTTTAGACTTGGAACACTAATGATAAAACTAAAGTCGAAAGATTGATCGGCAAAAATATTCGGATTAGTAGTAACTTTGACTGTTAAAACTCCATCAGTTTTCTGTTCTAATAATGAGCCTTGTTCTCTTAAAATCGAAACTGGTGTTTTGATTGGATTAGAAACTATATCTCCCCACAAGTCTGTCATAATAATCTCCTTAAAGTTCTATGCGAAACAAAATTGGTAAATGGTCTGATGCTATTTTAGCGTTTGGCAAACCTAATTCTGTCAAAAGTGACATATCACCAACAGAATCCAGTATTTTCAAATCTTCCATTACGAATCTTTCTATAATATCAGGACGAATCAAAACTTGGTCATACATATTCCAAAAATATGCAGTATGCTCCGAACCATGATAATAATGTGTTCCCGCCGGAAATGGCGGAAAATCGCCAAGAAAATTCCACATCGGATTATAAAAAAACGGATATTCCTTGCCTTGCACTGTTCTACTACCCTTTTGTGCAATTTGTCGGCTCATTGTGGCGTGTAATCCAGTTGAACTAATTACGCCGCTTTCAAAAGGATTCATATTTAAATCACCAACCAAAATTGTCCTCGAATGTCCAATTCGTAATTCCGCTTCTCTTATTATATCTGCTAGATTTACACATTCAAACGCCTGACTATCATTACTAAAGTTTATTTTACTCGGAAAATGCACAACTGCCAACAAAATATCTTGTAATCCCGGTAGTTTTAAGTTTCTTACTGTTATACGATCAGATTCGCTGATTGCAGGAAAAAACTCTTCTCTAAAGCGTGAAAAAATATGAATTTTTGAACAAAAACTGGGAGCAAGAAAATAACCAAAGTCTTCATTATTTAACTCGATTAATAATTTGGTTGGATTTGAAACATATTCAGCCAACAAAATTATATCAACGTCATATTGAAAAGCTAATTCTTTAATAAGATTTTCAAGCGGTTTTTTGTTGACATTCCAAAAGAGAAAGTTTGTCATTTATTTTTCTCCTGAAAAAAAGTCAGACTTTCCGCCGGTTTTTAGGCTCAATTTAATCTCCGAAATTTCGATGTCTTTTTGCACCGCTTTGCACATATCGTAAATTGTTAGAGCGGCAACACTTACAGCGGTCAATGCTTCCATTTCAACGCCGGTTTGCGAAGCGGTTTTCGCTTCGGCTTCGAGATAAATTCCGTAATCTTTGATTTCGGCTTTGACTTCGACTTTGGACAAATTTATCTGATGACACAGCGGAATCAATTCGGAAGTCTTTTTCGCGCCCATAATTCCGGCGATTCGCGCGATTTCCAAAGGATTTCCTTTCGGATTCGTTTGATTTTGCAAGGTTTGAATCGTTTCTTTAGAAAGCAAAATCTTACCCGAAGCAACAGCGCGGCGTGAGGTTGTTTCTTTTTCGGAAACATCAACCATTTTGATTTTTCCCTGCTCGTCGAAATGAGAAAGTTTGTCCATAAAATAACTTTTTAATGAATTTGATCGAATTTACTTTTTAAGATTTTTGCGGATTGGCGCAATCCTTCGGTTTCTTCATCATTGAGCGGAATTTCGATAATTTTTTCAACGCCGTTTCGTCCGACAACGCACGGCAAACTCAGATAAATATCTTTGATACCGTATTGTCCGGTCGTCAAAGTCGAAACGGGCAAAACCGATCTTTCATTGCGTAAAATTGATTCGCAGATTCGCACGACGCAAGATGCGATCGCATAAGACGTGTAGCCTTTTTGACGCACAATTTCCGGCGCGGCTTGGCGGACTTGAGAAAGTATTGCATCGTAATCAAGATCAAAATCCTTCGCAAATTCAACCAGCGGCGTTCCGGCAATCGTCGCCGAACTCCAGGTGGCGATCTCCGAATCTCCGTGTTCGCCGATAATATAAGCGTGAACTGAACGCGCTTCGATGCCTATCTTTTCGCCGAGAATCATCCGCAAACGAGCTGTGTCCAAAACTGTTCCCGAACTTATGACCTTTGACACAGCCAAACCTGATTCTTCCTGCGCTGTTTGAGCCAGAATGTCAACCGGATTTGTCGTCATTAAAATTATGCCGTCAAAACCTGTTTCTTTAATATCTTTAACGATCTCGCGAATCACGGAAACATTTCGGTTAAGCAATTCAAGCCGCGATTCGCCGGGTTTTGTCCCCGCTCCGGCGGCGATCACGATGATGTCCGCGTCGGTTAAATCTTCAAAATCGCCAGCCCAAATTCTTGTCGGACGAAAGAGCGGAACGGAATGCTGCAAATCCATAACTTCGCCGATCAAATGATCGCGATTTTGATCGAGAATGACGATTTCTTCAGTAATTCCGCGCACAAGGAGCGCGTAAGCCGAAGTCGAACCGACGTGTCCGCAACCGATTATAGCAATTCGATCCAGTTTTGTTGAAGTTGAGTTTTCAGACATTTTATATAGATTTTAAGCTAAAAAGTAAATTTGCGCCACATCGCCTTGCTGTAGAGATTTATCTTGCGGAACAAAGACCAAAGCATTTGCACGCGAAAAGGCAATGAAGTTTGACGAACCGGAAAAGCGCAAGGTTTCGATGGTCAGTTCGCCATTTTCGTTAGTTTCGAGCGATACGGGAAGCAAAGCATCACGTTCTTTTGTCGCTTTAATCGGATGCGTTAATTTGGCAAAACCTTTTTTAAGTTCGCAGTTTGTTGCACTCTGCATTAACAAAAGCGCGGTTCGTACAAAAACAAAAAATGTAACTGCGACCGAAACCGGATTTCCGGGAAGTCCGAAGATCAAACAGTTTTCCAGTTTAGCAAAAACGGTCGGTTTTCCGGGCTTTAGCGAAACTTTCTCAAAGAAAACTTCCGCGCCGATCTCGCGCAGAGCAGGTTTTGTAAAATCATAATCGCCAACCGAAACTCCGCCGGAAATTATCAAAAGGTCGCAAGTTTTCACCACTTTATTGATCGTATCTTTCAAATTTTCCAAATCATCCTTCGCAATCGGCAAAACTTCAACATCGGCAAAATCTTTGGCAAAAGCCGCGAGCATCCACGAATTTGAGTTGCGAATTTGATCTTGCTTCGGAGTTTCGGAGACATCAACAATTTCGCTGCCCGTCGCTAGAATCGTAACTTTCGGTCGTTTCGTAACCTTCACTTTTTCATAACCGAACGAAGCAAGTGTCGCAACCATTTTGTCTGTTACAATTTCGCCGGAATCGAAAACTTTCTCGCCCGCCTTCATTTCGGCAGACTTTCTGACGATGTTTTGATTTTCTTTGGTCGCTTTTAAGATTTTGATAAAACCATTTTTTTCTTCGGTCAATTCAACCATTTGCACCGAATCCGCGCCTGAGGGAACAGGTGCGCCAGTCATAATTCTGACCGCTTCGCCCGACTTTAATTGATTGTGCCAACCTTTTCCGGCAACCGATTCACCGACGATTTTTATTTTTACGGGCGCGTCTTTTGTTTCTCCACTTTTCACCGCGAAACCGTCCATTTGCGAGCGGTCAAACGGCGGCAAATCCATATCAGCACAAATTTCTTCCGCCAGAATTCTCCCGACAACTTCCGATAATTCGACAGTTTCACTTTCGAGCAGAAAAGTTTCGCACTTTATAATTTTTAATGCTTCAGAAATCGGAATCATAATTTGGGTGACAAACAAATCATTTTTATTAAAAACTACGCTAATCAAAAAAACTGATATTTTCGGAAGACAAAACTTATTTATCCTATTTTCGCGGAAACGATAACAAAATGATAGAATTGATTTAGCATTTAGGCTAATAATTTACCATAAAATTTTACCGGAGAGGATTGTAGAAACTGTGATTAATTTTGAATTAACCGAAGAACATTTGGCGTTGCAGAAAACCGTTCGCGAATTTGTCGCGGGCGAAGTTGCGCCGTTTATTAAAGAATGGGACGAGAAACAGCACTTTGAACGAAGCGTTTTTACGAAAATGGGCGAACTCGGGTTTTTGGGCGTTTGCATTCCCGAAGAATACGGCGGCGCGGGATTTGATTATATTTCGCTCGGTCTGGTCTGCGAAGAACTCGAAGCCTGCGACACCTTTATGCGTGTGGCGATGTCGGTTCATGTCGGCTTAAACTGTTTGTCTTTATTGACTTGGGGAACTGAAGAACAAAAGCAGAAGTATCTCGTTCCGCAAGCGAAAGGCGAAAAATTGGCGACTTTCGGATTGACCGAACCGAACGCCGGAAGCGATGTCATCGGAATGCGTTCGGCAGCAAAACGCGACGGTGACGGATGGATTTTGAACGGCGAAAAAATGTGGATCAGTTTAGGCGATGTTGCCGATCATTTTCTTTTCTTTTGCTGGACGGACGAAGAAAAACGTAAAAACCGCGATCATTCGGGAATGAGTTGTTTTATCGTCGAACGTACAATGGAAGGTTTTTCGTCCGGGACGCTGCACGGAAAACTCGGCATAAAAGCCGGAAACACGGGACATTTTACTTTGCAGGACGTGAGAGTTCCGCAGGAAAATATGCTCGGCAAAGAAGGCGAAGGCTTTAAAATTGCGATGTTCGCGCTTGAAAACGGACGTTACACGGTTGCTTCGGGCGCGACAGGCGTAATTCGGGCTTCGCGTGACGCTTCGGTTTCTTATGCGAATACGCGCGAAGTGCAAGGACAAACAATCGCTCACTTTCAGCTCGTCAAGCAAAAAATTGCCAACATGGAAGCCGATTATGAAATGTGTCATCTTCTTTGGTTAAAAGCCGGTTGGCTGAAAAATGTCGGTGAAAATTGTGCAAAAGCCGCGAGTATGGCGAAATGGCAGGCGACGACGCGCTCGGAAACCGCTGCTTCGATGGCGATTGAAATTCACGGCGCAAATGGCTATACGAACGATTATCCGGTCGAAAGATATTTAAGAAATTGCAAAGCCGCCGTCATTTACGAAGGAACGCGCGATATTCATACATTAATGCAAGCAGATTGGGCTTTAGGACTTAAAAAAGAACCGAATGCGAGAGTTGCGCTTCCCGCTTATAAAACCAAAGAAGCGGGAAGTTGAAATTGAGTTATATCAATCGAAAAAGGCAAGAGAATTTATACAGATTTCTCTTGCCTTTTTATTTTTGGTTTGAATTAAAAACTATTGTTTTTTAACACTGTCCAAGAATTTTTTCACGTCTGCGCCGTTTGTTTCCATACTTGATTTTGCAGCATAGATATTAACAAGAACAGGTTTTTTCGGAGCTTTGATAATTGTCAAATCCCAAACGACAGCTTCGCCTTCGTTTGTTGCAGTTCCATTTAAAGTAGTTCCTTCCATTCCATTGACATCAATTTTTGAACCCGAATCTTCAACTTTAACATCATTAAGATAATCATCTACTTCTTTAGCTGCGTCCGCTATCGCTTTTTCATAATCGCCGTCTTTCGGAACGGTGAAGCGAATATCAACGCCTTCATCTTCGGTTTTAACGACTGTATCTTCGCCGTCTTTACTGAATTTAAAGCCTTTCGGAACGGTCATCATAATTCCGGCTTCATCAATTTTGATAACGTCGCCTGTTGCCGCATCCGAAGAGGTGTTTGTTGCAGGTTTGTTGGTTTCCGCCGGTTTATTTGCAGGTGCATTTGAATTTGCCGTATTTGTGTTTTTTACAGTGGCTGTGTTTGTGTTTGTTGTTACGCTTGCCGTACAAGCTGAAAATGTTAATGCGAGCATCGCAATGCTCAAAGTTGAAACAATTGAAAGTTTCATATATTTTTCTGTTTCTGATTCCTCTAAGTTTTAGTTTCTGTACCTGTTAATAAAAATTTAACTTTTTATAAACAAGCAAATGATATTAGCATTTTAAAGGATTAATGCAAGCTAAAAATATGTGAAAAATAAAGGCAAACCAAATAATTTTATTTAGGTTTGCCTTTATTAAATAGTTTGTTGAATTTATCTATTTATTTAGCGGTATTTGAATTTGTTGCAGATTGTTTTACTGAATCAAAATCGGAACTTTTATTGGTTAATTTCCATTCGCCGTTTTCTTTGACGAATTCAATATCTATGCCGGACTGCATATTTTCGTTTTTAATATTAGCAAAAGCTTTGTCGCCTTCGATCCTTTCATTTCTCGCGCTGCATTGATTGACATCTTTGATCGGGTCGAGTTCTGCCAAAAACTCTGCTAAAGATTTTTTGTTTTCTTCCTTCATATCTTTTTCAAAGATTTTCAAAGTTTCTTGTGAATAAACTTTTCGCAAAGCGGCATCATCTTTCTTAATAATCGCTTCGCAATATGCTTTGATAACAGGCGTTAAAGTCGGCGCATTGTTAGTTGTTGCAACTTCCGGCTTTTTGGTTGTTTCCAAAGTATTTGCGGCATTTGTGGTCGCATTTGTATTTGATTTCGGTGTATTTACGGAATTCTGATTGCTGTTAGTTGTTTCGGAGTTTCCACAACCGAATGTCAAAATTGTAAAAATTAATAAAGTTATTGCTTTTAATCGCATTTTGTTCTCCCAAAATATTAAAATTGATGTTAAATTTATTTTCAAAAAATACTATAAATCTCAAAAAATGGAAGTATAAATCAAAAAACACCAATGAACAAAACCTACCAAACAGAAATACATCGCACCTTTTTGATAAACGGCTTGCCCGAACCGCTTACTCCGGCGAGCAGTCATTTGCAGATTTTCGATAATTATATCGAAAATACGCGGATTCGTCTGCGCTCGATTCGCATTCCCGAAGACAATAAATGGACGTGGATTTTGCAACAGCGTTTTCCGGTTAATTTAAAAGATTTTATAGCCTGGAAAACTTCTCAAATTTTTCTGAATGAAAATGAATACCAAGTTTTTGAACAATTTGAGGGTAGAGAGATCCGCAAAAACCGCTATTTTCACGAATTTGACGGGAAAACACTCGAATTTGATATTTATCTCGGAAAACTTTGGGGATTAAATCTGGTGAACGTCTATTTTGAAACACCCGAAGAAATGAGGAGTTTTGAATTACCGACTTTTATTGTTAATGAAGTGACGAACAACGAGTTTTTTACAGGCGAATCGCTAATCGGAAAATCTTTTACGGATGTCCAAGTTAAATTTCAATTAATGCAGCAGGAAGAAAGTGAAAAAGTGAAAAAGTCTAAAGATAGAAAAAGGTGAAAAAGTTTATCCAAGATTAACAACTTTTTCACCTTTTCACTTTTCTGACTTTTTAACTTTATTTTGTACGTTTTGTTTGCGGAAAGTAGTTATCGAAGGATTCGTTGATTTCCAGATAAATTTTTGTTTCGCGTGGTATTAAATTTTTCCAGCCTGCACCGCCGCGTTTAATATAGCCGGGAAGTCGTGCCGGATTGGAATTATAACCTGCCGACATAAGTTCCGCCGGAGTTGCAATGCCGTCCTGAATTGCCTGATAAACTGTCTCGCTTCCGATCAAATCGTTCCAAGTCATTTGCATATAAAGAAGCATCACTTCCGAAGCATTGACGTGATTTCGCATTCCTTCAACAAAGTCGGGCATCAAACCGACTTGCGGATAGATTCCGCGCATCATTCGGTAGGTCGAGGGAATCATCTGTACCATTCCGCCCGCGCCCGCGCTGCTGACCGAATATTTATATGTATCGCCTTCGTTCAAGGCAAAAAGTGCGAAAACATCGTTGAAAATATTCGGATGATATTCGTTGCGAAAACGCCAATGGTCAATATGTTCGACGACTGCCAGACGCTCTGCCATATCGGTTACTTGCGGCGTGATGAAAATGCCTTTTTTTCTCAAGTTTTCACGCGCAATATCAATCGTATTACGGACATATAATTTTCCGGCATTGACGACTTCGGGCGTGACAATTCCGGGATGCGTCGAAACATAAAACGCGATGTTTTGCAGAATTCCTCTGTCTTCACGCGGATATTGAACAAGCAGCGGAAGTTGGGCAACATTTTTCTGATCGAAAATTATCACCGGCGTATTCACGCCGTTTCCGCGAATCGTGCGGACGGTAATGCCTTTACCGTTTGCCGAAATTGTGACCATATCATCTGACGTGGATAAAAAAAGTTCTTTCGGGACAACTACATAATCTAGTTCTTTTGCTTCCCAATCATAAAAAGCAAGTTTGACAACATCGGTCAGCGACAAACTTTCCGTCATCGCCGTTGAAATCGGACGCGACTGCATTTGCCGTTTCGCTTCTTCAATTTTGCTCTTGATTTGTCCGTAAGTTAACCGATTTTTACTGTCTGAAATCGGTGACAGCAGCTGAAGTTCAGTTGAATTATTTTTCGGCACATCGGTTCTATACGGAGTCGGTTTCGGAGTCAGCAATGTTTTTGGCGGATTATCCGTAATAACGACAATTTTTTTCGGTGTTGGTGTCGGCGAAGGCTTTTGACCGACAATAATTATACGCGGTCGTGCCTCCGTTTCAGGGTTTTGTGATTCTTGTGAAAATGCCGGAATCGAGAAAAATGTAACGATGGCTAATCCGAGAAAAAATTTTATTTTCATAATACTTATAAATTGTAGCGTTGAGTCCGTCGAGCGGGATTTTTAAGAATAATCTCAGTTTGAACACACAGATTTTGAAAGTCTGCACATATAAAGATTCGCTTATTTTGCAAAAGGTTGTCAAATCCTTTTGCGAAAAATTTATAGATACTACAAGATTTCGTTATGGATTGTAGTATTTCAGTTTTTATTATAATCTGCTAGATTGATAGAGTCTCTCTTTCCTCTTTTGAATAATAAGTAACATAGATAAATTTAACAAACAGATAATTTAATAAGATGAAAAAACTTTTCGGAACGGACGGAATACGCGGCGAAGCGGGCGTTTTTCCACTTGATAAAAATACTATAACAACAATCGGACAATCTCTGGCGCGGCAATTTCGTGAAAAATCAGGCAGAAATGCACGTTTCATAATCGGCAAAGATACACGCGAATCTGGCGATTGGATCGAACAATCTTTTTGCGAAGGCGCGCTTTTTGAAGGTGCAGAGTGCGAATCGGCAAACGTCATTACAACTCCGGGCGTTGCTTTTTTGACAAAAAAATTAAATTTTGATGCCGGTATTGTCATCAGCGCGTCGCATAATCCGTTTGATGACAACGGCATAAAAATATTTTCGCCGACCGGAAAAAAACTTGATGGCGAAACCGAAAGAAAAATCGAGCAAGATATTTCCAGTGGTTCAAAGTTTGAGGTCCAAGATTCAAATCTGGTTGTTGATTCGGAAAAAGCCTGTGAATATCAAGAAATTTATTTGAATTATTTGGTGGGAGAATTCAAAAATCTCTCGCTTAAAAACTTCAAAATGGTCATTGACTGTGCCAACGGTGCGGCTTCAAATCTTGCTCCGATACTTTTTCAAAAATTCGGTGCGGAAACAATTGTCATTAATAATTCGCCGGACGGAAAAAATATCAACAAAGATTGCGGTTCTCTTCATATAGATAATTTGCAAAAAAAGGTTTTAGACGAAAAAGCCGATTTCGGCGTGGCTTTTGACGGCGATGCGGATCGCTCACTTTTTGTTGATGAAAATGGAGAATTCGTGGATGGCGATGCCGTTTTGTGGATTATGGCACAGCATTTAGAGGCAAACGGTGAACTAAATAATAATTCAATTGTGGCAACCGTAATGAGCAATCTCGGTTTGGAAGTCGCGCTGAATTCCAAAAATATCAAACTTCTGCGAACTCCCGTCGGCGATAAATATGTTTTGCAGGAACTTCTCGATACAAAATCTTCAGTCGGCGGCGAACAATCGGGGCATATTATTTTTCCGAACAAAAGTCTGGTCGGCGACGGACTGTTCACGACGCTTTATCTTTTAGAGGCATTGCAATCAAATAACAAAACTTTGTCAGGAATGCTTAAGGGTTTTACGCAGTTCCCGCAAATTTTGGTTAATGTCAAAGTGCGCGAAAAACTTCCGTTTGAAGAAGTTGCGGAAATTGCCGAAGCCGCTAACGAAGTGGAAGCTGAATTAGGCGAAAAAGGCAGACTTCTGTTGCGTTATTCGGGAACGGAAAATCTGGCGCGGGTGATGATCGAAGGCGAAAATCAAGCAGAAATCGAAGATCAAGCAAATCGTCTGGCAAAAGTGATCGAAAAAAGGTTGGGATAAAAAATATGTTTATCGTGCTTTATCGCTGGAAAACAAAAGAAGGAATGGAAGATCAATTGATAGAATCATGGACTGAAGTTACGGAATTTATCGTCAAAAGTTATGATTCGCTCGGCTCAAGACTTCATCGCGGCGACGATGGAATCTGGTATGCCTACGCACGATGGAAATCTGCCGAGCAAAGAGTGAAAGCGTTCGCCGAACTGCCCGAACTGGAAGCCGGAAAAAAAATGCGTGAAGCGATTGAAGAATCTCTCCCCGAAGTTATCTTAACAACTGTTTCGGATTATTGGGTTTAGCCCGATAAATTAAAAAAATTAAATAGTGCCTTGCAAAATTAAACACAGAAAAGGTATATTATTAGAACCGAAACGGTAGGTGAAACCTCCGTTTCCAGTGGTTGCTGGGGTGAGGACAGTAACTACGAATTGGCGGGTGCGGCACACTTCCACGTTGCTTCACCCGTTTTACATTTTAAATCAAATCTTCTACAGCTTTCCAAATTCCTTCTCAAACAACCAAATATTTTATAAAATTATACGATGAAAAAAGTTTCCGTAAAACTAAATCAAAATACGCATCAATATAACATTACGGTCGGAAACAGTTTGTTAATTGATTGCGGCGCGTGGGCAAAGAAAAATCTGCTAAATAAGACTTCAAAAATCGTTATAATTTCAAATGAAAAAGTGTTTTCCTTCTACGGCAAAAAAGTTCAGAAAAGTCTTGAAAATAAGGGTTTTGAGGTTTTCGTCTGGCTGATGGAAGACGGCGAAGAGCATAAAAGTTTCCGTTCATTGGAAAACGCTCTAAGATTTTTCGGCGTAAATAAATTGACGCGAACCGATGCGATTATCGCACTCGGTGGCGGTGTCGTC
>JBBSAX010000123.1:0-14971 GCA_038251885.1 Pyrinomonadales bacterium
GAATTGCGCCGAAGCGAGCGCGAACGAATTCGGCACAGCCATCGGCAAAGGTTTCGGATGAAACGCCCACGTCAGCAAAACCTTCTTTTTCGCTTTCCCGAATTTTTCCCGAATCGTCAACATATCCGCCATCGCCTGACAGGGATGGTGCATCGCCGATTCGAGATTGATGATCGGTTTTGAAGCATACTTCGCAAACGCCGCCAAAATTGGATCGGTGCGTTCCAAATCCCAATCCTGCAAATTCGCAAAAGTTCGCACGCCGATTGCCGAAACATATCTTTCCAAAACGCGCACGAATTCCTTCAAATGCTCGGTTTTATCCGAATCCATCACGACATTTTCGCGATGCTCAAGCGTCCAAGAAGTTCCGCCCGGCTCAAGAATGACCGCATTTCCGCCAAGTTCATAAATACCAACCTGCATCGAAGCACGAGTTCTCAAACTCGGATTAAAAAACACAAGCACGACGGATTTTCCCGTCAAAGATTTTTCGGCAATCTCGCCACTTTTAATGTTAATCGCAGACTCGATAATTTCTTCGAGTTCCGTGCGTGAAAAATCGTTTGTTTTTAGAAAATTATTCATTTGACAATTTAGTTCAAGATAAAAACAACAGTCGCCGAAGCCGAAACAGTTATCGTTCCGGGCGTAAAAGAGCCGATGCTGGTTGAAACAGTTTCAACTGGTCGAATTAAGGTAAAATTCGCGGTTGAGTTAGAAGAAAGGCTTGAATAATTTAGATTAGTATTTGAAACAGTTCCTTCGGTAATGCGAATCGCTTTGCCGACATTTTGTCCGATTGCTCCTGCCATTGCCGTTGCTTTTTCTTTTGCCGCTTTCAACGCCATATCGCGGGCTTGGTCTTTGTATTGACGTAGTTTGGAAGTTTCAAAAGTGACGCTATTTACTTCGGTTACGCCGGTTTTTAATAATTCCGCGAAAAGTTCTTCAAATTTATTGAGTTCCAAATATTTTATGCTGACAGTTTTAGAAACTTCGTAACCGATAAAGATTTTATCGCCCGTTAAATCGCCGTCTTCGTCATAAACGGGTTTTTTCAGGTCGCGGATAATCTTGTTTTTAACTTCCACAGAAAAATTTCGGATATTGACGTTTTGCATTGGAATATTGAAACGCCGCGTCACGTCCAATATCTTTGCCGTCGTCTCGTCATTTTGCTTTTTGGCGATGTCCAAAACTTTATCGAGTTTAGTGACATCGAGCGAAATATAAGCCTCGTCAGGTTCGACCAAAACTTCTGCGTTTCCTGTAACCGTAATTTGCGGTGTTTTATCCAACTCTTGAGCGAATGAGTTACTCAAAAAAACTAAAAGCAAACATAAAAAAAGAACAAAATTTTTCATTTCTAAAATTCTCCTTATTAAAAATTAAACTAAACATATTGAAGTTGGGCGTTCTGCTAACTTACTTATGCGTGGAATTGCGCCTTGATATTTTTCATATTTAAATTCAACAAATCACCAATTTTTTCAATTGTAATATCAGCCGCCGGATATTTTGCGATTTCTTTTTCGTCAAAGGCGTAATGACCTTGACGCGGAAAAACGGTGGTTACTTTTTCTTTCCAGATTTCTTTGATCGCCGTTAAAATTCGCAATTTGTCGTCAACCAAAACGTAATGCTCTGCCGGATAACGGCGTTCAACGTCCGCTAATTCGTGTTCTTTGTGAATGTAGATCAAAATATTCGATTCGACTGCTTCGAGAAGTCCCGAACGCTCGATTTTGCGCGGCTGAAAAACGACATCGCCGTCGGTTAAGATCACGACTTTGCCGTGCTTTTTGCAATATTCCAAAACATCGAGCGAATTCGGAAAAAGCCGGTTGGCGAAATGATAATTAACAAGATACGTCGAAACGGCAAGCAGATGCGAATCGTATGGATTTTCGACGCGATAACGCTGAAGTGCGCCGAGATAATCTGCATATCCGAGTTCTGAACGCAATTCTTCAAAAATTTGCCAGTAATGATTACAGCGATCAATGCCGACCTCTTTTTTGAGAAATTCCCGTAAATCTCTCGTTACGCGATCGTTGTCGAGCAAAGTATTATCAACATCAAAAAGAAAAACTGTTTTTTTCATAATTAAATATCACTTGTCAAAACAAAATTCCAGTCATTCGGATTCATCCGATGCGCCAAAATGCTTGCCGTCGCTGAAACCGGAAATCTTTCTTTGAGCAAATCATCGAGCGTTGTATTTTCGGAACAACAAATCATATAAGTTCCTTCTTTTTCGGCAGTTGCCATTGCTGATGAGGTTGCCATTGCGCCGTGTTGGATGTGAAAAAGCGGAAGTTGCGCGTTCGTGCTTTGCATTATCAAATCCTTTTTTCCTTTCAGCGAAAGATACGAAATTTTGCCGAGATACGCTTCAAGTCGCGGATGAAATTCTCTTGCCGCATTTTTGTCGAAACTGTAAAAATTAAGTTTTCCCGCATATTTTATCGGAATCAGACTCGAACGCGAAAGCAATGAAACGACGCGATTTTTGCCTTTCGCGGGATCCATCGAAATCGCATATCCGCGTTGACATCTCAGATAATTCGATACGAGATTTTTTTTCAACAATTGTTTTGAAATTGTTCCGCCGCGAAAATCCGGGTGAGCTTTCAAATCACAAAGATACCACGCTTTTATCTCTTTATTTTCGATTCGCAACTTTCGCAAAATACCTGCCGCACAAGCGACTACGCGATTTTCAAAAAGCGCAATATGAAAAACCGGCTCGCCTAATCTTTCAAAAAACGCAAAATAATTATCGCCGTGATCGAGTTTAAAAAAATCTTCGCCGTATGGATATTCGGCGACATTTTCGAGCTTTTGCAATTTCGGACTGAATTCGAGCCAATCGCTTTTTTGTAAAACCTTTATTTCGATCATGGAATATAATCTGCCGCCTGCGAGGTTACAAAAGGTTTTTCCAGAATCCAACGGGTTTTCCGATGTTCCCATAAACCGCGATATAAATTATTAAATAGCGTCGCGCCGAGCCGCAAACCTTGTTCGATCAAATAACGATTTTCGGCGGATTTTTCAAACGGCAACGCGATAATGCTGAAAAAATCTTCGGAATGTTTAATATCCAATTCCTGATGCAATTTGTAATGAATCATTTCGTCTTCGTCAAGCCAGCCGTTTTCTATCACGCCTTTACCGATCCACGCTGAAATATCGGAAAACATTCTTTCAATAATTCCCAAAACTCCGACCGCGACGATAAAATCGTCCAAAACCGAAACGCCCGAAAGTGTCGTATTAAAAATCCTCACGTCTGCCCAAAGTCCGCGCAAATGAACTTCATCTTCAGAAACATCTCCGAGCCGCGATAAAAATTCGAGAAAAGTTTTCCCGTGTCCTTGTGTGAGCGAGCCTTCGCCGTGTTCTTCCCAAACATTTCGCAAAACTTCAAGGCGTAATTCGGGAGTCGGAATTTTCGCAGCAAGTGCCGCCATCGGTCGGCTGAAAAAAATTACTGCGTAATAAAATTGCACCTGCGTTTCGATAAAATCGGCTTTTTCAAACGTCTTTTCGCGCAAATTTACAAAATATGGATTTTCATAATAATTTGTATCTTCCAACACACGTTCGATCAAATCATTCAATTTCATACATTTTTAACTCCAATTTCGATGTTCTCATAAAACAAACTTCGGTCTTTTTCAATTATCTCAGAGGTTTCCAGCCAATCGAATTTTCCACCGAAAAAGTGGCGATAATTCTTTTTATTATTGAGTTGGCGGTAAATTATGACGCTGCCGATGTCTAAATTTCCCGATACGTTTCCGGCAATCTGTTTAACAACCGATTCATCACACCAATCAAAAATGTTGGAAAAAGAAACAAGTTGCCTGCCCGAAAAATTCGTATAATTTTCGGCGAAACCGCAAAAGAAATCAAACTCGAAATTGCGTGGAAAATTCTCCAAATAAAATGGTAAAGCATCCGCAAAATATCGTCCGAGAAAAATATGATGCAGAAAATAATTTTCGGAAGCAACGGCTTCGATCAAGCCTTTTTCCAAAAATTTTTGAAAATATCGCGGATAAGAATTTTTGGGCGCGTGCTGAATCGCGGATTGCCCGAACATCGCCCGCAAAATTGCATCGGAGAAAAACAATTCAAACGCCACAGACCAATAAGAATTTCTGAAAACTTCGTGCCAGATTTCCGCCGAATTATTTATAAAAGCGTTCCTAATTTCAGTTTCGGAAATAATAAATTCCTGCACAAAAAGTCTGAATTGCCGAAAAAGCGATTCAAAATTCCCGCGCTCGATCAAACTGTCGGATAATGAATTTTTAACGCCGAATTTTTCTAAAATTTTATTCTTTTCTTGATTTTCAAATGTAGAAATTTTCTCCCTAATCAGTACAACCTGAGCCGGATTCGGTTCGATCAAAGTAATTTCCAAATCGGGATTCAAAGCCTTCAAACAAAAAGCCGTGCAGCCGCCCGAAGCAATAAGAGTTGCGCGTTCTATGCCGAAATCCTGCACAAGACGCATTTCAATCTCCGGGTCTTCGCGCACAACCGAAAATTGAACCGATTTTTTTTTCATAATTTCGCCGATTATTTCTCCGAAACCTTCACGCCTTCCGCATTTATTTCCGACACATAAATATTAAACTCGATTTCCGTATTTTGATAAACTCCGCGCATCGCATTTTCTACTTTTCCTGCGATTTCTTCTGTTTCGGAAAGCATAAAAATCGAAGGTCCCGAGCCGGAAATTCCGCCGCCGAGTGCGCCCGAATTTAGACTTTCCGCTTTTATTTCGGCAAATTTCGGAATCAAAATACTGCGAATCGGTTCGATAATTCGGTCTTCGAGTGAACGCGAAATCAGCGCATAATCACCATTTTGCAAACCTGCAACGAGCGCGGCGACATTTCCCCATTGTGCGATTGCGTCTTTTAATTCGATCTTTTGTTTGAGAATTTCGCGTGCGTCAGAAGTTTTCACTTCGATCTGCGGATGAACAACCGTAACAAATAATTTCGGAAATTTAAGCGGAATTACATCAAGCGGAGAATTTGAACGAACAAGCGTAAAACCACCGAAAATCGCGGGTGCGACGTTATCGGCGTGTCTCGCGCCGCTCGCAACTTTTTCGCCGTCCATCGCAAATTCGACCAATTCCAAAGGTGAAAATCTTTCGTCTAAAAGTTTATTTGCCCCGAAAACTGCGCCCGCCGCGCTTGCCGAACTCGAACCGATTCCGCTTCCGGGTTTGATGTGTTTCGTAATTTCTACTTCAAAACCAATGTTTTCGTCAACTTTTTCGAGCAAAGAAATCAGAGCCGCGCCCGCGACATTTTTTTCGGGTTCAGTCGGCAAATTAAATTCATCGCGATTGATAATTTTGACTTTTTTTTCACCAATAATTCGCAAAGTCATCTCGTCATTCGGCGCGGAAAGCGCGAAGCCGAGGCAATCGAAACCGCAGACAACATTAGCGACCGTTGCTGGCGATAAAATGTTAATTTCTTTCATAACTTTTGATTATTCAACTTTAGCAAACACAAAAATTCGATTATGATAAATTCTTTGAAATTTCAGAGCAAAAACGAACAGAAAAAGTTCAAATGAAATACTTTAGCACGAACCGAAAATCCGCGCCCGTTTCTTTCAGCGAAGCCACTTTGCAAGGACAACCCGACGATAAAGGTTTGTTTTTTCCCGAAAAAATACCGCAATTAAGCGAAGATTTTTGGGAAGATTTCGCCGAAAAATCAAAAGCGCAAATTGCCTTTGAAGTTATCAAACCATACGTCGGCGATGAAATTGACGAAAAAACGCTTTTCCAAATCTGCGAAGAAACTGTCAATTTCGATTTTCCGCTCGTAAAAATCACGGAAAACATTTCGACGCTCGAACTTTTTCACGGCGCAACGCTCGCCTTCAAAGATGTCGGCGCAAGATTTATGAGCCGCTGTTTGCAGTATTTTTCGCGCGAAAAAAAGGAGAAAACAATCGTCATCGTCGCCACTTCCGGCGACACGGGCGGTGCGGTGGCGAATGGTTTTTTTGATGTTGCGGGAATCGAAGTCGTTATTCTCTACCCGAAAGGAAAAGTTTCCAGCGTTCAGGAATTGCAATTGACGACACTTGGAAAAAACATTTCCGCACTTGAAGTTTCTGGAAATTTCGACGATTGCCAAAACCTTGCCAAAACCGCGCTTGCCGACGATGAATTAAAGAAAAAAGTCTTCCTGACATCGGCAAATTCGATAAACGTCGCCCGCTGGCTGCCGCAGCAATTTTATTATTTTTACGCACTTCAACAATGGACTACCAAAATGGAAAATGGAAAATGGAAAACGGAAAATGAAATCCGAAATCCAAAATCTAAAATCCAAAATCCGGTGATCTGTGTTCCGAGCGGTAATTTCGGCAATATTTGTGCCGGGATTTTGGCGCATATTTCGGGTTTGCCGTGCGATAAATTTATTGCGGCAACGAATACCAATGATATTATTCCGAACTTTTTAGAAACTGGCGAAATGACGATAAAATCTTCGGTTGCCACGCTTTCCAACGCGATGGATGTGGCAAATCCTTCAAATTTCGTGCGAATTCTGGAGATTTTCGGGCAAGATTATTTGAACTTAAAAGAAAAAATGGAAGCAAGAAGCGTTTCCGATGAAATCACCGCCAAAACGATGCACGAAGTTTATGAAAAATACGGCTATATTCTCGATCCGCACGGCGCGGTCGGATTTTATGCGCTCGAAAAATATTTAACGGAAAATCCCGAAAAACAGGGATATTTTCTCGAAACCGCACATCCCGTAAAATTCGATTCGGTCGAGAAAATTATCGGAACTTACGGCGAAATGCCCGAATCTGTTAAAAATTTATTTGAAAAGGAAAAACATTCGGTTGAAATTGAAGCGAAATACGAAGAATTAAAGGAAATTTTATTGGAGAAAATTTAAAAGAGTTTGCCCACTAAATACACGAAAGAAACGAAAATAAAACAAAGTAGAATACAAATCTTTTTTCGTATTTTTCGTGTATTTAGTGGGCAAAAACAAAAAAATGAAAGTTCTAAAATTTGGCGGTTCATCTGTCGGAAATGCCGAAAGCATCGAAAAAGTTATTGAAATAATTAAAACCACGATTGAAAAAGATTCGTGCGCGGTCGTGTTATCTGCAATGCAAGAGACGACCGATTCTTTGATCGAAACAGGAAAACTTGCCGAAGACGGTGATGAAAATTTCCGTGCGAAAATCAAGGAAATCGAAGACAAGCATTTCGAAGCGGTCAGAAAATTATTGCCCGTCCAAGCGCAGAGCGGAATGTTGAGTTTTGTTAAAAAACAGATCAACGAACTCGAAAACATCTGTGAAGGTGTGTTTTTATTGAATGAATTAAGCTCGCGAACTTTGGACAGAATCACGAGTTTCGGCGAAATTCTTTCAACCAAAATCGTTTCGGCAAAACTTGATTCTTCGGGAGTTGAAAATATTTGGAAAGATTCGCGCGAATTGATAAAAACTAATTCAAACTTTACAAATGCAGAAGTTGATTTCGCAAAAACCGATGAATTAATAAGAGATTTTTTCAACGACCAAATCCAAAATTCAAAATCTAAAATTCAAAATCTAGTAATTTTGCCGGGTTTTATCGCTTCAAATGAAAAAAATATAACGACGACTTTGGGACGCGGCGGTTCTGATTATACCGGCGCGATCTTGGCGGCGGCGATTAATGCGGAGGTTTTGGAAATTTGGACGGACGTGAGCGGGATGATGACCGCTGATCCGCGTATTGTGCGAAACATAAAACAAATTCCCAGAATAACTTACCGCGAAGCGATGGAACTGTCGCATTTCGGCGCAAAGGTCATTTATCCGCCGACGATTCAGCCGGTTTTGCAAAAAAATATTCCGATTCTGATAAAAAACACCTTCGCGCCGGAAGATTTCGGCACATTTATCGAAGCTGAAACTTCCGACGAAAACGAAATTATTCGCGGCATTACAAGCATTGATAAAATTGCGATCTTAAGTCTCGAAGGCGCGGGAATGGTCGGAATTCCGGGATTTTCCAAACGTCTTTTTGACGCGCTTTCACAGGCGAAAATCAATGTTATTTTAATCACGCAAAGTTCTTCCGAACATTCGATCTGCGTCGCAATTGAAGAAAAATCGAGCGAAACCGCTAAAAAAGTTGTTGATGAAGAATTTGAATATGAAATTGCAGTTGGAAAAATCGAGCCTTTATCGGTCGAAACCGGACTTTCAATTCTCGCGCTCGTCGGCGACAATATGCGAAATCACACGGGCGTTTCAGGAAAAATGTTTTCCGCGCTCGGTTCGCAAGGCGTAAATATTCGCGCCATTGCACAAGGTTCGAGCGAGAGAAATATCTCCGCCGTGATCGGTTCAAAAGATGTTCGCAAAGCCGTAAATACTTTGCACGAAGAATTTTTCTCGGACAATAAAAAACAGATAAATCTTTACATCGTCGGTGTTGGAACCGTCGGAAAAAAACTGCTCGCGCAACTCGAACAACAACAAGACTTTTTGAGCGAGCAGATGAATTTAAACGTCCGCGTCGTCGGTTTGGCAAACAGCAAAAATATCGCTTTTGACGAACAAGGAATTGATCTGAATGATTTCAAATCTCAAATCTCAAATTCAGAATTGGTTTCTAATAGTGAAAATCTGGCGAATTTAATTATCGAAAAAAACTTGCGAAATTCGGTTTTTGTTGACGTTACGGCAAGCGCGGAAGTTGTTGAAGTCTATCCGAAACTTCTGCAAAAGAGCGTTTCGCTGATTGCCTGCAACAAAATCGCCGCCTCAAGCGAATATGAAAACTACCGAAAATTAAAAGATTTAGCTCGTGAATATAATGGGAATTTTCTTTTTGAAACGAACGTCGGCGCGGGTTTACCGATCATCAACACATTAAACGATCTGACCAGAAGCGGCGATAAAATTAATCGGATCGAAGCGGTTTTATCAGGAACTCTGAACTTTGTTTTTAACAATTACGACGGTTCGCGTTCGTTTTCCTCGGTCGTCAAACAAGCGCAGAACGAAGGCTACACCGAACCCGATCCGCGTCTCGATCTGAGCGGAACTGATGTTGCGCGAAAAATCTTGATTTTAGCGCGTGAAGCAGGTTTTAAATTGGAAATGTCTGACATCGAAAACAAAGGTTTTCTGCCTGAATCTTGTTTAAATGGAAGCGTCGAAGATTTTTATGTTGAAATGGAGAAACACGAAGATTATTTTCGTGATTTGCTCGAAACCGCCAAAATTCAGGAGTTATCATTAAAATACATTGCTTCATTCGACAAAGGTAATGCCTCAGTCGGTTTGCAAAGCATAGATTCGGCGCACAATTTTGCAAATCTTTCGGGTAAAGACAATGCAGTTTTATTTTATACGAATCGCTACGCAGATTTACCGCTCGTCATAAAAGGCGCGGGCGCGGGCGCGGATGTTACCGCCGCCGGAGTTTTTGCAGATATTATACGTGCCACGAGAATTTAACTTCTTATTTACACTGAATCTCGAAGAAAAATATTCCATTCAGTCAAAGTTTATGTTATAAATTAATTTTTAACAAAACTTTGATTTATGAATAAAGGTCTATATCTTCCCGAATTTGAACACGATGCCTGCGGTGTCGGGTTTATCGCTGACACTAAGGGTGCAAAATCCAACAAAATTCTTAAAATCGCTATTGAAAGCATCGTTCGGATGAATCATCGGGGAGCGAGCGGGGCGGACGAGAAAACCGGAGACGGCGCGGGAATTTTGACACAAATTCCGCACGTTTTTTTTGCAAGAGAATGTGAAAAATTGCACATAATATTGCCGGAAGCTGGAAGTTACGCGGTCGGAATGCTTTTTCTGCCGCAGGATGATGCGCTTCGCGCCCGCTCAATCGAGAAGTTTGAAGAAGTTGCGCGTGAACATGATTTAAATGTTCTGGGTTGGCGCGATGTTCCGACAAACAATTCCGATCTCGGCGAAAAATCGAAGAACACTCAACCTTTTATTAAACAGGTTTTTATCGGCAAAACCGACAAAATTGGCGACACAGCGCATTTTGAGCGAAAATTATTTGTCACACGGCGTTGGGCGAAGGAACTTTTAACGCGTGAAAATGAGATTTTCGACAATGAGTTTTATTTTGCGAGCCTTTCAACCGAAACGATCATTTACAAAGGAATGTTGACGACGAATCAGCTCGCAGCATTTTATCCCGATTTACAGGATAAAGAATTTATGACAGCAATTGCCGTCATTCATTCGCGTTTCAGCACGAACACTTTTCCGAATTGGAAACGCGCCCAACCTTTGCGAACCATCGCGCACAATGGCGAAATAAACACTTTGCGCGGAAACATAAATTGGATGTATGCCCGTGAAAATCGGCTTAAATCCGAACTTTTCGGCGAAGACTTTCCGAAGGTTTTGAGCATCATTGATGATGAAACGAGCGATTCGGGCGCGTTTGATAATTGTCTGGAAATGCTCACCTTAGCGGGCAGAAGTTTTCCGCATTCGGTAATGATGATGATTCCCGAACCGCTCTCGAAAGAGAATAAAATGAGTGACGAAAAACGCGCATTTTATGAATTTCATTCGTGCTTGCTCGAACCCTGGGACGGTCCGGCTTCGATAACTTTTACGAACGGCAAGATCATCGGCGCGGTTTTAGACAGAAATGGTTTGCGACCTTCGCGTTTTTACGTTACCAAAGACGATCTAGTAGTTATGGCTTCGGAAGTCGGAGTTTTCGATGTCGAGCCGGAAAATGTTTTGCAAAAAGGCAGACTTCAACCCGGAAAGATGTTTCTCGTTGACACGGTTGCAGGACGAATTGTTGCGGACGAAGAAATTAAGGAAACGATTTCCAGAGAATTTCCCTATCGCCAATGGATCGAAGAAAATCAGCTCCACATTAACGATCTGCCGACCCCGAATTTCTTTCACGAAACGAATCACGAAACGGTTTTGCAGAGACAAAAAGCGTTCGGCTATACGGAAGAAGAATTGCGGATGATCTTGAAACCGATGGCGACCGATGGCGCGGAAGCGATCGGTTCGATGGGAAATGACACACCGCTCGCAGTTTTGTCGAAACGTCCGCAATTGCTTTATAATTATTTCAAACAGCTTTTCGCGCAAGTTACGAATCCGCCGATTGACGCGATTCGTGAAGAACTCGTAACTTCGACCGACACGATGATCGGGCGCGACGATAATTTGTTTGAGCCGACACCGCAAGCCGCGCATCACATTAAACTAAATTCCTTTATTTTAACTAACGAAGAACTCGAAAAACTTCGGTATTTGGGCGATTCAGCGAGTGTTTGGGGGAAATCGAATTTCCGCACAATAACTCTTCCGATGCTTTTCGACCGCGAAAATGGAACAAAAGGTTTGGAATGGGCGTTGGACACGCTTTGTCATCAGGCAAGTCAAGCAATTAAAGACGGTTACGACGTTTTCATCTTGTCCGACCGGCAAATGAGCGAATACCGCGTTCCGATCCCCGCACTTCTCGCCGTTTCGACAATTCATCATCATTTGATCCGCGAAGGCACGCGGACACAGGTCGGTTTTGTTCTCGAATCGGGCGAACCGCTCGAAGTTCATCATTTTGCGCTTCTGCTCGGATATGGCGCGACGGCGATCAATCCGTATCTTGCTTTTGAAACGATCAGCGATGAAATTAAACAAGGAATTTGGGAAATCGAAGAAGAAAAAGCGGTCAAAAATTTCGTTAAAGCGGTCAATAAAAGCGTTATCAAAATTTGTTCAAAAATGGGCATTTCGACGATTCGCAGTTATCTCGGCGCACAGATTTTTGAAGCACTCGGCATTGATCGCGAAGTAATTGATAAATATTTTACGCGCACACCTTCGCGCATCGGCGGAATCGGACTTGATGAAATCGCCGAAGAAGCATTGGAACGCCACAAAAAAGCATTTTTCCCGACGCGCGAAACCGAATTGTTGGAAGTCGGCGGCGAATATCAATGGCGCAAAACGGGCGAATTTCATCTTTTCAATCCCGAAACGATTCACACACTGCAACGCGCCACGCGCAGCGATGATTACGAAATTTTCAAAAAATACAGCCGTTTGATTAACGAACAGGCGACAAATCAAGCGACTTTGCGCGGACTTTTGAAATTTAGAGAAAATCGAAAAAGCATTTCGATTGAAGAAGTCGAATCGGTTGAAGAAATCGTCAAAAGATTCAAAACCGGCGCGATGTCTTACGGCTCGATTTCACAGGAAGCGCACGAAACTCTAGCGATTGCGATGAATCGAATCGGCGGAAAAAGCAACACGGGCGAGGGAGGCGAGGATGCGACGCGATTTGAAATTTTGCCGAACGGCGACAGCAAAAAAAGCCGTATTAAACAAGTTGCTTCTGGAAGATTCGGCGTAACGAGTCATTATTTGGTCAACGCCGACGAACTTCAAATCAAGATCGCACAAGGCGCAAAACCCGGTGAAGGCGGACAACTTCCGGGCAACAAAGTTTATCCGTGGATTGCGAAAACGCGCCATTCAACGCCCGGAGTCGGTCTGATTTCGCCGCCGCCGCATCACGATATTTACTCGATTGAAGATTTGGCGCAATTGATTTTCGACCTGAAAAACGCCAATGAAACAGCCCGGATCAGCGTCAAACTCGTCGCCGAAGCCGGAGTCGGAACAATCGCGGCGGGCGTGGCGAAAGCGAAAGCCGACGTGATTTTAATCAGCGGCTACGACGGCGGAACGGGCGCGTCGCCGCTGACGAGTTTGAAACACGCCGGAACGCCTTGGGAAATCGGACTGGCGGAAACACATCAGACTTTGCTCTTAAATAATCTGCGAAGCCGCGTTCGATTGGAAACCGACGGGCAATTAAAAACCGGACGCGACGTAATTATCGCCGCGCTTCTCGGCGCAGAAGAATTCGGTTTTTCGACCGCGCCGCTCGTGTCGCTCGGCTGTATTATGATGCGCGTTTGTCATTTGAACACTTGTCCGGTCGGCGTGGCGACGCAGAACCCGAAACTGCGCGAAAAGTTTTCCGGCAGCGCAGATTTTGTCGTTAATTTTATGCGCTTCGTCGCAAACGAAGTCCGCGAATTGATGGCGGAACTCGGATTTCGCACGATCAATGAAATGATCGGTCGAACCGATATTTTGGAAGCCAGAGAAACTGAAGGCAAAGCAAATAAAATAGACTTTTCGGCGATTCTTTATCAACCCGAAGTTCCCGAAAATTACGGTCGTTTTCAGCAAATCACGCAAAATCACGAACTCGAAAACACGCTCGACAAATCAATTCTTTTAGAAATCTGCCGTCCGGCATTGGAAAATTCGCAGAAAGTTTCGGCTGAACTCGAAATAAAAAACACGAATCGCGCTGTCGGAACGATTCTCGGCAGTGAAATTTCTCGAAAATTCGGCGCGAAAGGTTTGCCGTGTGAAACGATAAGTTTGAAATTCTGCGGTTCAGCCGGACAAAGTTTCGGCGCGTTCGTACCGCACGGCGTGAGTTTGACGCTCGAAGGCGACGCGAACGATTACATCGGCAAAGGACTTTCGGGCGGAAAAATCGTCGTCTTCCCGCCGAAAAAATCTTCGTTTGCGTCGCACGAAAATATAATTATCGGCAACACGGCTTTTTACGGCGCGACTTCCGGCGAAGCCTTTATTTCGGGCATCGGCGGCGAGCGTTTTGCGGTCAGAAACAGTGGAATTGACGCGGTGATCGAAGGTGTCGGAGATCACGGTTGCGAATATATGACGGGCGGACGGGTGATTATCTTAGGCAAAACGGGCAAAAATTTCGCGGCGGGAATGTCGGGCGGAATCGCCTACATCTTCGACGAAACGGGCGAATTTTCCGAACTTTGTAATATGGAGATGGTCAAACTCGGCAAAATTGAAGATGAATTGGAAATTGAATTTGTAAAAAATCAGATTTTCCGCCACCTTGAATTAACCGAAAGCAGTATAGCAACGCGGATTTTATTGGATTGGGAAGAAAGTTTAGCAAAATTCGTCCGCGTCATTCCCGAAGATTATCGGCGCGTCATCGAAACGCAAAATAGATTTTTAGACGAAGGTTACTCGCGGAAAGAAGCCGAACTTTCGGCGTTTGAAGCTACTTTTGCTTAAAAATTAAGAAAACATTTTTTAACCACAGATGAACACAGATAAACACAGATTTTTAAAGATAGTTTGAAAATATTTGTTAGCTTTTATCTTACTCTTATCTGTGTCCATCTGTGTTTATCTGTGGTTAAAATTAAAAACCGAATATGGGGAAAACGACAGGATTTATCGAATACTCGCGCAGTTTGCCGATTTTGCAAAACCCGAAATCGCGCGTCTTAAATTGGGACGAATTTCACGCGGATTTGCCGGAAGACGAACTCAAAAAACAAGGCGCGAGATGTATGAATTGTGGAATTCCGTTTTGTCATACAGGAAGCGTTTTTGAAGGCGCGAATATCGGCTGTCCGCTCGGAAATTTGATTCCGAATTGGAACGATCTCGTCTATCGCGGAAAATGGCGCGAAGCATATCTCAGTCTTGCCTCAACGAACAATTTCCCCGAATTTACGGGCAGAGTTTGCCCTGCGCCGTGCGAATCTTCGTGCGTTCTCGGCATCAACGAAGAACCCGTAATGATTAAGGAAATCGAAGTTTCGATTATTGATAAAGCCTTTGAAGAAGGTTGGATACAGCCGAATCCGCCGAAATATCGAACGAATAAAAAAGTCGCCGTCATTGGTTCGGGTCCGGCAGGTTTGGCGTGCGCCGATGAACTAAATAAATTCGGACATTCCGTAACGGTTTTCGAGCGCGACGACCGCATCGGCGGGCTTTTAATTTATGGAATTCCGAATATGAAACTCGACAAAAATCTCGTTGAACGGCGCGTAAATTTAATGCGCGA
>JBBSAX010000124.1:0-14940 GCA_038251885.1 Pyrinomonadales bacterium
AAAAAAGTTTCACTTTTACTGCCGAAATTGCCTGTTTTAATTTCAGAAAGCAACATTTGCACGCAAATACAAACCGACAAATACGCCGTCTATGCCGACGATGTAGTTTACGGTTTAAACATTAGTTCAAAACTCGACGAAAAAGTGCCGGATTTCTGTTCACCGAAAAAAGAATTTGATGAAAACAGCTTTAAATTTCGTGTAAATGAAGTAAAAAATCAATTAAAAACTTCCGAATCGAAAAAAGTAAAAATAAATAATCTCGAAGCCGAATTCATTAAAGGCGATTTGTTAAATTATTGGCTTGTAAATGATTATAAAAACAAACAATGGTTTGAACTTTGGACGGCAAATTCTGATGAAAACAGAAAAGAAGTAAAAGATTTTTTAAGTTCTATAAATCTCGGAGGTGGAAAATTTGGAATTGATATAGAAGAAGGTTCGTTAGGGAACAAAGGCGATTTGAATAGTGATTCTCTTGATAAGATATTTGTAAAAAGGGAAGGTGGAAAAACTACTGGTATTCAACTTATTTCTAAATCTTCACCTAAATATACAGATCAAGCAAGAAAAAATAATATTCAAGGAAACGTAACTTTAAGAGTTACTTTTCTAGAAAATGGCGGAATTGGTTCTATTTCACCAGTTTCAGGATTGCCTGACGGTTTGACTGAACAAGCAATCGCATCTGCTCGAAAAATAATGTTTTTGCCGGCGAGAAAAAATGATTACAAATATTCAGTTACCAAAACTATCCAATACTCATTCACACTTTATTAATTAATATGAAAATTACAAATGTTATTTTAGGAATTTGTTTACTGTTAATTTTTAGCATTTCAGTTTTTTCTCAAGACACTGAAACAAATAGCGATTCTAAAAAAGATGACTCAAAAACCGGAAATAAAATTGTTTCTGAAACGGGAAATTCAGGTAAAGATAAAAAAAATTCTCCCGTCAAAATTCTTTCAAAACCAATGCCGAAATATACAGAATTAGCCAGAAAAAATAACACGCAGGGAAGAATTGTGTTGGAAGTTACATTTATGGAAAATCGAAAAATTGGTGAAATTAAAGTAATTGAAGGTTTGCCCAATGGCTTGAATGAAAAAGCTATTAAAGCCGCAAAAGGAATTAAGTTCAAACCTGAAATAAAAAATGGCGAACTTCAAACAGTTACCAAGAGAATGGAATATAATTTTACGATTTTTTAAGAATGTCGCATTTATTAGAAATAAATAATTTAGAAACTCATTTTCCAACTCGCGCAGGTTTGGTCAAAGCCGTTAATGATGTCAGTTTCTACATTGACGAAGGCGAACTTTTGGGACTTGTCGGCGAATCGGGTTGTGGGAAATCAATTACGGCTTTGTCCGTGATGCGTCTGATTTCATCGCCGGGAAAAATTGTCGGCGGCGAAATTAAATTTAAAGGTGAAGAATTATCGAAAGCGAGCGAAAATCGTATGCGCGAGATTCGCGGAAATGATATTGCGATGATTTTTCAAGACCCGATGACTTCGCTAAATCCGGTTTATACGGTCGGCGAACAGATTGCCGAAGCCTTGCGTCTGCATCAACATTTAAACAAAAAACAAGCCCAAGAAGCGACTATTGCAGCAATGCAAGAAGTTTCAATTCCTGCACCGGAACGACGTTTTCGAGATTATCCGCACCAACTTTCCGGCGGAATGCGTCAACGTATAATGATTGCGATGGCTTTGGCGTGCAATCCCGAACTGCTTATCGCCGATGAACCGACAACTGCTTTAGATGTTACGATTCAAGCACAAATTTTAGAATTGTTAGACAATTTGAGAAAAACGCGAAAACTCGCAGTTTTGTTAATCACGCACGATTTAGGTGTTGTTGCCGAAGTCGCCGACAGAGTTTGCGTAATGTACACGGGAAAAATCGTCGAAGAATCCGGCGTTGACGAGATTTTTGAACAGCCGAAACATCCATATACACAAGGGCTTTTACATTCGGTTCCGAAATTACGCGGAATCGGACAGGCAAAGGAAACGCGCCTTTCGACAATTGAAGGAACTGTTCCGAGCCCGACAAATCTGCCCGACGGTTGCCATTTCGCCCCGCGTTGCGGATTTAAAATGGACAAATGTACGCACGGCGAAATTCCGCTTTATCAACTGCACAAAGATGTCAGCGTTCGTTGTGTTTTATATGAAGGAAAAGATTTTGAAAGAGAAAAAAGTTTACCTGCGGTATCCGAAAATTGAAGATTTAGTCGGATTTACCGAACTTAATAAAGCGAATGTAAATTTTCACAAAGGGTTAGTAAATCCGCCTTTAGATGAAAAAACATTCACCGAATATATTGATAAAAATGAACGCCCTGAAAATGAATGTTTTTTGATATGTTCTGTCAAAACCGATGAAATTGCGGGAGCGATAAATCTCTCACAAATATTTCGCGCCGGATTTCAAAATGCATATTTGGGATATTACGTCGGAGAAAAGTATGCGGGAAAAGGCTTTGCGACAGAAGCGATTGGATTGATTATTAAACTTGCTTTTGAAGATTTGAATTTACATCGAATCGAAGCGAATATTCAGCCGCAAAATTTACCTTCAATTGCTGTTGTGAAGAAAAACGGTTTTGCAAAGGAAGGATTTTCGCCAAAATATCTGCAAGTTGACGGAATTTGGTGCGACCACGAGCGTTGGACGATTATAAACGAAAATTGGAGCAGCGAAAAATGAAAAGTTTTAAAATTCCAATGACAATTGATGAATTTGAATTGGGAGAGTTTCCGTTCGGTTGGAAGGAAGAATATTGTGATGGATTTGCATATATCACGCCGCGCGACCACGGGATTTTAATGAAAATGCCGGTGGAAAAAAGAAAAGTCAAAACTTTTGTCGAGATTCTTCCCGTTTCAGAGGCAAATTCGGCAGAATTAAGCGAATTGTTTTTTGATTCTTTTAGTGAGTCGGTTGAATTTTGTGATATTTCCGAAGATCAAATGAGAAAACGCGCCTTAAAAAATATTGATAACTTCTTTAAGAATAAACGCGGAATTGCTTGGCTTGAACTTTCTCGAATTGCGGTTTTGCCGGAAGAGAAGAACAAATTAGTGGGCGCGTGTTTAATTTCAAAATATAAATACGGTTTCAAAAATGAAATCTTGTTTGTCCGTCCCAAACAGCAAAACAAAGGAATCGGAACTGCTTTGGTTTCAAACGTATTAAATGATTTGAGCAAAATAGGCGAAAAAACTTTTTGGAGTGAACGACATATTTGCAATGAGCAAAGCGCGGCTTGGCACGCAAAGTTCGGTTTTGTCGAAGAACCCGATATGATGACTGCTAGATTTCGCCGCAGTTATTTAAGGCGCGAAGTTTGGCGTAATGAAAGTTTAGGAAATTCACAAAAACTTGAGAAGTTAAATTTTTTGTTGGAAAAAGCCGAAGCTGAAGTTGGAAAACTAAAAATTATTGAGAAAGAAGATTTTGACGCGGCTTGGTTACGGTGGAAATACGATTATTGAAATGGAAAACAGCGCGGTTAAAACCGAAAAACAAAAACTTGTCCAAGTCAAAAACTTAATCAAACATTTTCCCGTCGAAAACAGCGTTGATGTTGTTCGGGCGGTTGATGATATTTCCTTTGATATTTTTTCGGGCGAAACTTTGGGTTTGGTTGGAGAATCAGGTTGCGGAAAATCAACCGTCGGGCGGTGTCTGTTGCGACTTCAGGAACCGACGAGCGGAGAAGTTTTATTTGAAGGCGAAGATATTATAAAACTCGGAAACAAAGAACTTCAAAAACTCCGCCGCGAAATGCAGATCATTTTTCAAGACCCATATGCGTCATTGAATCCGCGTTTGACAATACTTTCGACAGTCGGCGAACCTTTAAAAATTCACGGAATCGGAAATAAATCAGAACGGGGCGACCGTGTGGCAGATTTGTTAAAAAAAGTCGGACTCGATCCGGCATATATGTTTCGCTATCCACACGAATTTTCCGGCGGACAGAGGCAAAGAATCGGAATTGCGCGGGCTTTGGCTTTAAATCCGAAATTAATTATTGCAGACGAACCCGTTTCTGCGTTGGATGTTTCTGTTCAAGCGCAGGTCGTTAATCTTTTGCAGGATTTGCAGAATGAACTCGGACTTACATATCTATTTATTTCGCACGGTTTAGCGGTCGTTGAACATATTTCAAATCGCGTCGCCGTAATGTATCTCGGCAAAATCGTCGAAATTGCCGAAGGACGTGAATTATACGATTCGCCGCTTCATCCATATACAAAGGCTTTGCTTTCTGCAATTCCGATACCCGATCCGAAACACAAACGTGACCGAATTGTTCTCGAAGGCGACGTTCCGACTCCGATAAATCCGCCTTCGGGGTGTCGTTTTCGCACCCGATGTCCTGTTGCAATCGAAGAATGCGCTAAAGTCGAACCCGAATTGAGAGAAATTACGGAAGGACATTTTTCCGCTTGTATTCGCACCGCAGGTTATGAAAAAGCTGCTAATGCTTTGTGAAATTTGAAACATTAAATTAAAAAAATCCGTAGATAATTTTAATTGTTGGAAATCAATCTAAATTTATTAGCGAGGAAAAAAAATGAATCGTTTGACAGGAATTATTATTGCCGTTTCGGGAGTTTTGGTTGCCGTTCTGGGATTTACGAAAGTTTTACCAAATCTGGGTTGGACGGGCATTTTTCTAATTTTGCTCGGCGGTTTGCTGTTCGGTTTGAGCTTTATTCCGATGCCCCAAGCACTCGAATCTGAGCCGATGTCTTTGCCTGAAAAATTATTAAAGATGTTTTACGCACCGACTGAAGTGTTTAAAAATCTGCGTCGTTATCCAAGTTTTTTGGGCGTAATTTTAATTATGTCAGTTATTTCGGGTGCTTATACATACGCATTTTTCCAGCGTGTTACGCCTGAAAGAATCACAAATCACACGATTGAAAAGCTGGCGGAAAGCGGTTGGGTTCCGGCGGATCAAATGGAAAAAGTGAAGCAAGATACTTTGGAGCAAAATTCAAACCCGATAGCGCGAGTTGGTCAAAGTGTGAATAGCTTTATTGGTTTGGTTTTTTTAATGGCTTTTCTCGGTTTGGTATTTTGGCTTATCACACTCGCATTCGGCGGACAAATAAATTACTTTCAAGCAATTGCCGCAACTGCGTATTCGTTTTTTCCGATTATACTTATTCAAAAGAGTCTGAGTTTATTGATTTTATTTCTTAAAGACCCAAGCGAAATCCACCCGATTTTGGGGCAAACCACACTTTTGCAAGACAGTTTGAACTTTTTGATCGCGCCATCTGCAAGTCCTGTTCTCTACACATTGCTTTCGTCATTCGGTTTACTGGCGATTTACTGGATTTGGCTTCAGGCGACAGGTTTGAAAAATACAGGTGAAAGCGTTTCGCCGACCGCTGCTTGGGCTTCAGCCATTCTGATCTGGGTTTTCGGTTTAGGTTTAGGCGTTGTTTTAGCATTGGTTTTTGGGAACTTTATGAGTTAGAACGAACTATTTGAGAAATTTTTAAAAGCGTAAGTGTTTAATTTACTTACGCTTTTTTGTATTTTTTAATTAAATTAAAATAAAGAAAATTTGTATTTATCAGAAAAACTTAACGAATCTGCTTGACCTATAAGCAAAACCAATGCAAACTTTTTTGAAATGCTTCCAATAACCGAACAAGAAAATCCGAATTCGGCAAATATAGATAAACTGCCGACACTTGACGCGCTTCGCATAATCAATGCCGAAGACGCAAAAGTTGCGGTGGCAGTTGAAAAAGTTTTACCCGAAATTTCACAAACAATAGATAAAATTGTTGAAAGATTAAAAAATGGCGGACGGCTTTTTTATGTCGGTTCAGGATCGAGCGGACGACTCGGAGTTTTAGACGCAAGTGAGATTCCGCCAACTTTCGGTGTTTCTTACGATCTGATTCAAGGCATAATTGCGGGCGGTTACGACGCTTTTTACAAAGCGACCGAAGCCAGCGAAGACAACAAAGAAGCCGGAAAAGCCGATTTACTGAATCGCGGATTAACCGAAAAAGATTGCGTCATTGGAATCGCCGCTTCGGGCAGAACGCCATATACAATCGGCGCGGTCGAATTCGCGGAAAATCTCGGATGTTTTACAAGTTGTATAACTTGCGTTCCCGATTCCGAACTGACAAAAGTTGTCGAAATCTCAATAATTGCGGTCGTCGGCGCAGAAGCGATTACGGGTTCATCACGAATGAAAGCCGGAACTGCCCAAAAAATGATCTTGAATATGATCTCAACGTGCGCGATGATTAGGCTCGGCTACGTCAAAGGAAATCGAATGACGAACGTAAAATCATCAAATATCAAACTAAAAGAAAGAAGTTTAAGAATTTTGATGTCGGAAACGAATTTAGGCGAAAATTCGGCGCAAGATTTAATGAAAAAAGCAGACGAAGATTTGCGTATTGCGCTTGTAATGCACAAAGCAAATGTAAATCTTGAAAAAGCGATTGAAAAATTAAATGAAACAGATTTTGTTGTTGAAAATGCTGTAAAACTTTTGAAATAAAAATGCAAACATTAGATTTGATTATCATTTTCGGCTATTTGATCGGAATTACGGCGTTCGGAATTTTGTATTCTGGAAAGCAGGAAACGACCGAAGATTATTTTGTGGGCGATAGAAACGTTCCTTGGTGGGCGATTGCTGCCTCGATTGTGGCGACGGAAACTTCGACGATTACATTTATTTCCGTTCCGGGCGTGGCTTTTGCGAAAAACGGGAATTTTGAGTTTTTGCAGGTTGTATTCGGTTACTTAGTCGGGCGCGTCGTGATTTCGATTATTTTTATTCCCCTTTATTTCAAGGGTGATTTGCAGACGGTTTATCAGCTTTTGGGTGACAGATTCGGCAACAAGGTAAAAATGCTGGCTTCTGCACTTTTTGTGATAATGAGAAATATTGCCGACGGAATCAGACTTTTATTAACGGCAATAGTTCTGGCAGCAGTTTATAAAGCGTTTGTTCCTGATGCCGATCCGACGACAATTATTATCGGTTCGATTGTTCTGCTCGGCATCATAATGATCGTTTTCACATTTTACGGCGGAATCGAAGCGATTATTTGGGTCGAAGTCGTCCAACTCGGGATTTACATCGGCGGCGCGATTGCGGCGGCGGTTGTTTTGATTCAGCAAATTGATGGTGGTTGGTCGCAAGCGGTTGCCATCGGCGAACAATTTAATAAATTCCAAGTTTTCGATTTTACACTCGATTTTACAAAGACTTACACATTTTGGGCAGGAATTTTAGGCGGTTGTTTTTTAACAATGTCCACACACGGAACGGATCAATATCTCGTTCAGCGTTATCTCTGCACCAACAAACCGAGCCGCGCATCTTTAGCACTTTTATCGAGCGGCGCGGTGATTTTGGGACAATTTATCGGTTTTCTATTTATCGGGGTTTTGCTTTTTGCCTTTTACGGACCTTTTAACGCGCCGGAATATGCCCAAGCCGGCGTAATGGGTTCGGGCGTTCCGGGAACATTTCCGTTCAACGGCGGCGATCAGGTTTTTCCTGATTTTATTACAAAACATATGCCTTCGGGACTTTCGGGTTTGGTCGTGGCAGCGATCTTTGCGGCGGCTTTGTCTTCGTCGCTTAATTCGATTGCCGCAACTGCCGTCAATGATTTATACAAACCATTTGCCAAAGATAAATCCGATAAGAAACTTTTGAAAATTTCGGGCTGGCTGACTTTGATCGTCGGAATTGTTCAAATAATTGTGGCGATCAGTTTGATAAGCGCGAAAAATTCGGCACTGAGTCAGGCACTTTCGGTTGCGTCTTTGATAAACGGTCCGATTTTGGGAGTTTTCTTGGTCGGAACATTTTTGAAAAATGCGAAAGAAATTCATGCGTTAATCGGAATGATAGCAAGCATTTCGCTGATGATTTACATCCTATTCGGAACAAAGATCGCGTGGACTTGGTACGCATTGATCGGGAGTTTAACTACATTTTTCATCGCATTTTTAGCGAGCTTTTTAATTAAAAATAATGATTAGATTTTTTTACAGTTTATTGATCTTGTTTTCGATTTTTATCGGTTTGGCAATGCCTGTTTCCGCTTCGAATCAGTTCAAACCGAATGAAAAGGCTTTTAAATGGGCGGACAAACAGCTTGAGAAAATGTCGCTTGATGAAAAGATCGGGCAGATGGTTCATGTCGGCGTAAATGCCGAGTTTATGAATCAGGACAGCGCGGCTTTTCGTGAATTGAAGCGTCAGGTTACGGAAAATCACGTCGGCGGAATCATCGTATTTGTCGGCGGAGTTTATGACACGGTGCATTTGATGAATCGAATGCAGGAATCGGCAAAAATTCCGCTTCTCATTTCCGCCGATTTTGAAACCGGCGTGGCGATGCGTTTTCCCGACACGATAAATTTCCCATGGAATATGGCTGTCGCAGCGACCGGAAATCCCGAATTTGCAAAACGCGAAGGTGAAATAGTTGCAAAAGAAGCGCGTGCGGTCGGAGTTCATTGGGATTTTGCGCCGGTTGTGGATGTCAATAATAATGCCGAAAATCCTGTGATAAATGTCAGAAGCTATGGAGAAAACCCTCAGGAAGTAGGTAAGTTTGCGACTGCTTTTATGAATGGCTTACAAAGCGGAAATGTTCTCGCCACGGCAAAACATTTTCCCGGACACGGCGACACGGCGGTTGATTCGCATCGCGGTTTGCCGGTCATTGATTTTTCGCGCGAACGTCTGGAAAAGACAGAATTCGTACCGTTTCGTGAATTGATAAATAATGGAATCGGTTCGGTAATGATCTCGCATATTTCGATGCCGCAACTTGATTCCGAACAGGTAAAACCCTTAAAAGTTTCAGAAAAACCGGCTTATGCCGATTCGGAAATTATCACGGAAGCCGCAACTGTTCCCGCAACGCTTTCAAAAAATATCGTTACGAATATTCTAAAAAACGATATGAAATTCAATGGTTTAGTCGTTACAGACGCAATGGATATGAGCGGTTTGACGCTTTATTTTAATCAGGACGAAGCCGCCGTTCGTGCCGTTATCGCCGGAAACGATGTATTGCTCAAACCTTCAAACGGCGACGCGCCGATTCGCGGACTTCGTGAAGCGGTAAAATCAGGCAGAATTTCGGAAGAACGCATTAACGAATCCGTCAGAAAATTCTCGCGTGGAAATTCAAACTCGGTTTGGACAAAAAACAATTTACGCCGCTCGATTCGATTGATAAAGTTGTGGCAAGTCAGGAAACACGCAAACTTTCCGAAGAAATCGCCGATAACTCAATTACTTTGGTCAAAAACGAAGATAAATTCTTACCTCTAAAATCAGGACAAAAAATCATAGTTCTCTGCATTTCAAACGGCGAAGACCGCAATTTTGTCGGGAATACTTTGGCAGGAACTTTGCGAAAAAACGGTCTGGAAGTCGAACGAATTCCGATTGATGTTCGTGCGACCGAAAAGGAAATCGAAGATGCGATAAATAAATCAAAATCTGCCGATTTCGTTGTCGCCGGACTTTTCGGACGAGTTCGTTCAGGTTCAAAAAATTCGGTCGGTTTGCCCGAATCCGGCGAAAAAGTCTTGCGCGAAGTCTTGAAAAGCGATGCAAAAGTAATTTCCGTCGCTTTCGGAAATCCATATTTACTGCTCGGTTTTCCCGAAATGAAAAATTACGCTGTCGCTTATGGCGATATGTCGAGTTTGCAAAGAGCAACTGCCGAAGCGATAACCGGAAAGATTAATTTTAAAGGAAAATTACCGATTACAATTGGAGACTTTCCGCGAGGAACGGGGTTGAGTTTGAAATAAAATGTGAGCCGGGAGCGCAAGCTGCCAGCCTGCATCGTCGCGCAAGCGGCGGAACAGCGTTTGAAATCAAATCGAGTTAATTGCAAATACAGGAATTATCGCGCTCACGCGCTTATGCAGGCTGGCAGCCTGCACTCCCGGCAAAGAAAAAGCCGTGAACTTTATTTAAGTTCACGGCTTTTGAAGTTTTTCAGATAAAATTTAGAAATTAAATTTACCAGAAAACTGAATACGTCTTGAACTACTGTCAATACTCGTTCTTATTCTGCCAAAAGTGGAAGAATTCGAAGTTGTGGTCGGCAAGCCGTAATTTACAGCATTGAAGACATTTTTGGCATCAATACGAAGTTCAAAATTCATACTTTCGGTGAATCTGAACTGTTTTGAAAGCGACATATCTGCACGAAAATCGGGTGCGCCAATAAAATAGTTTCTTCCCGTGTCGCTAAATTCTCCCGGAGCAGGCTGAGAAAAACGTGCTCTCTGATCAGTAGTAAATAAATAGCTTGTACCATTTTCTTCCTGAACGCTGCCCAAGTTACGCGGACAACCACTACAATTTGCCGGAGTTGTTACCGTATTTGAAAATGTGAACAAACCGGAATAAACCGTCAGCGGACGACCTGTGGAATAATTTACAAGACCTGCGAATTGCCAACCGCCGATCAGCCAATCGGCAGCTAAAGGAATTTCTGAAGCGAACTTTCTACCTTTTCCAAATGGAAGTTCCCAAACGTATTGAAGATTGAAAACATGCCGACGGTCAAAATCTGACCAGGCATAATTCAAATCCCGATTATTTATGTCAAATGCCGCACTGCTTCCCGATTGGGCTGTACTGCCGCCGATGACTGTAAATGTCGGGTCAAATGAACCGTTGTCTTTTGAAATAGACCAGGTGTAACTTCCTTGAAAACCGAGTCCGTTTGAAATTCTACGCTTCAAAATTAATTGTAATCCTTGATAGCGAGAGTATTGTTCGGTATCCAAAACGCGAACGGTACTAAATTGTGGGAATGGAACAAATAGAAATGGACTAAATCCGTTAGCAACAATCATTTGTTGCCCGGATTGTGTTCGGCTCGAAACCGAAATGGCAGCCGAAGCCACATTTCCATTCAAAATATTCGTGGCATTTGTTGTCCGGAAGGTAGCAGTTCCGGCATTATTTGTTGCACTTCCGGTAAAAAGTGCATTTATTAATGGACTATTGTAAGTTGAATTGGCGCGGATTGCGTTAAATTCACTCAAAAAACTGTTAAATCCGGCAGGTGATGCATTTATGTTAGCCTGATTAGCATTGTATGAACCGAACAAATGCTCACCGCGATTATTAATATAATTGACTTCAAGCACATTGCCCCACTTTAACTCTTGCTGAAAGCTCAAAGACCAGGAATAAAGTTCGGGATATTGACTTCTCTGATCAAAGACCGTTTGAGTTCCTGAGCCAAACGGAGGTTGACGTAAAACGTCAGGAGATTGGGTTGGTGTTAGAACAGGCAAACCGTTTCTGATAAGTCCGCCATTCTGCCCAAAAGTCGTGTTAAAAACCCCGACATTATTGCCCGGTGCGCTTTGGAAAAGTTGCGCCCCATTTACCTGTGAATTAAAACGATCGTAGGCAATCCGGTAATTTGCCCGGATGGATGTTTTACCTTTGCTAAACGGATCCCAGGCAAAACCGATCGAAGGTCCGAAGTTATTGAAATCGTTTTCAAAAAGTTTTCCTTCTACCCATCGAATTGAATTACTTGGCGTTCCGTCAACAGCTACTAATTGGTTTGGTGCAAGTATTGGAAGACCGCTTGAAGAGGGCGATAATTTGATTTCGTATCTAACCCCTAAATCAAGCAAAAAATTCGGTCTGATTCTCCAAGAATCCTGAAAGAAGAAATCATATTCGGGATAAAAATGCCGGAATGACCAACGTGTTCCCGGTGCTTCAAATGAATTTCCGCCTTGAGCTGCGACAAAAGCCTGACTGTAATTTCCGACTCGACCTAGATAATCATTTATCTGACTCCTTAATCTTGTCAGATCATTCGCATTTATTCCTGTTGAAGGAAGATTAAAAGCCGTATAATTGTTGTTCACAGTTGCGCTAAAATCAACTACACCCTCAATTTGAGAACTGGCAACAGATGAACGGCTGTCGGTATGTCTTCCGAAACGAAGGTTCGTTCCCATTTTAAATGTGTGCGAGTTCAGCACATAAGTAAAATTATCAATAAACTGAAAAGTTCTTAGCGATCTGATGTTTCCGAAAACATTTGTATTCGGTGTCGTAACCAGATTAAATGTGAAATTGTAAAAAGGATCGGTTTCAGGTGCGATAAAATCGAAACTGAACGCGCTGTAACCAAAGATAAATTCGTTGGTCGTGTTGCTTGACGGCGAGAAACGATGATTGATCGCCAAATTTTTCGGTTTTCTATCGGTTACAACTAATATCGGAGTTCCCGGAAATGCCGAACCGCCACCATTTACCGTATCACCGAAACTTTGCTGTCTGCCTTGAGCATATCTTCCGTAAATGGAATTTGTGCTTGAAAATTTGTAATCAAGGCGTGTTACAAAGTCCCATTGCTCTTCTTTTTGGGGAGCAAGAAAATTAAAACCGGCTATATTTAAACCGTCTCCTGAACCGAAATCATTTGGTGCGGGCATTGAATTAAAAACAGACAATAATCTCGGATCAATCGGTATTCCGGCAGGATTAGCACCGATATTATAAGTATCTATACAATTTGTTGTAACAGTTCCGCTACAATTGGGAATTAAGGGGTTTCCGGTTGAATTTACTGATGCCCCGGTTGTTCCCGCCGGATTATTTCTTCCGCCGCGAACATATCTGAAAATTCCGTTTCTTGCTTCGGGTGTATAGACTGTTCTTTGAACTAAGCCCGTTTCATTTGCTCTTAAAAATTGCAAATTTACAAAAAAGAAGGCTTTATCCTGCATAAGCTGGAATAATGGAACGCCCTCACCAAAGCCCGGATTAATAAGCGGACCGCCGATACTTCCGCCGAAAATATGTTGGATAAATTTTCTTCTCGGAATTCCCAATAAATTATTTTCAAATTCGTTGGCGTTCACGCCCGGCGTTTGGTAAAACTCAAATAAATTTCCGTGAAAATCGTTAGTTCCGCTGCGGGTAATAAATGTAACCTGCCCGCCGGTGCTGCGTCCGAGATCAGCGGTAAAATTACTTGTAATAACTTGAAATTCCTGTATCGAATCGGGATTCGGGCGTAGCGGCGTAAAATTCGATCCGCCTGCGCTTGATTCATTTATATCAATTCCGTCTAAAGTGTAATTAAATGAACGATCTCTGGTTCCGTTGACGTGAACTCCGCCGCCGGTATTTGAACCGACATTAACTCCGGGCTGAAAATCAACAAGATCAAGCGGATTTCTGCCGCGAAGTCCGACAATCGGCAAACTTTCGACAGATTTTTGCTCGATTATTGTTCCGAGATTTCCTGAAGTGCTTGTTTGAACTACTTCGGCAGTATTTTCAACGGTAACAACTGCGGAAACGTCTCCGATTTCAAGTGGTATATTGACAGTTGCCGGAATATTGATATTTACAGTATTTTTAGTTGAAATATATTTTTTAAAACCATCTTTTTCAACAGTTACCGTATATTCTCCGGCTTGAATCAGATCGAAAGTATAACCTCCGTTATCTCCCGTCATTGTGGTTTTTGAAATTCCTTTCTTGTCATCACTTAAAGTTACTTTTGCGCCGGGAACTACGGAACCCGCGCTATCGGTAACAACTCCTGTCAAACGTGATGTCGTTCCTTGTGCGAAGGCAAAAGTAAATAGTCCCAGCACTAAGAAAGAAAATGTAAAAGCTACAAAAATTGACTTCTTGGTCATTTCTAGTCCTCCAAATGGTTAAATTTTTACGGTTATAAAGACAGTTTTTTAAACTTTAGAAAAGATTGATTCAAATTAACATAAATTTAAGATTTATGGAATGAAATATTTTAATGTTTTTGAATTATTAAAAATAATAACGATTATTTATAATAATTCAAACTCCGATAAGTGATTAAAATAAAAAAAAGTTAAATTTTCAGTTTGAATAATTTGATATACTTCGATTTAGATGAAATCTATTTTTTGTAAAATTTTTGTTTTTCTGGCTTTAGCAAGCATTTCGGTTTATTCGCAAAGCGATCTAAAGCAAGAAATGCAGGAAGGATTACAATTATTGCAAACTGAAAATTTTGAAGTAGCGGTCGTTAAATTCTCCAACATTCTTCAAACCGAACCGGATAATTTTCAAGCACGATTGGGCTTGGCAATTGCGCTGATCGGCATCGAAAAATTTCCCGAAGCCAGCCGCGAAATCGCTAAACTCCTGGCGCGTTCGCCCAAAGATAAAAAACTTTTGGAAATGGCGGCACAGAATTTCTGGCGGCAAAAACGGTTTGTTGAAGCGGAAACGGTTTTAAAGCGTTTTCTTGAGATTGAAAATGAAAATGCCGATATGTGGGTTTTACTCGGTGATGTGTCGGACGCACAAAAGAAAACTGCCGAAGCAATTTCAGCATATCAAAAAGCCGTGAACTTGAAACCCGATTCGATAAATTTTCGTTACGCACTCGGCGCACTTTATTGGAAACAATTTCGTTACGACGACGCGACACAAGAATTTCTGGAAGTTCTTAAACGTGAACCGAACGAACCGCGAGCCGCATTTAATCTAGGCGATATTTACTTGACAAATGGCGAAGCGGCGAAAGCCGTGCCGCTTTTGGAAATTGCCGTCAAAATGTTTCCCGATGAATTCGACACTCGTTTTGCGCTCGGTCGCGCATATTTACTGATGAAAAAATATAAATCGGCAATTGAACAACTCGAAATCGCCATCAAACTGCGTCCCGAAATTGCCGAAGGTTTTTATCAATTAGGTCTTGCTCTGCAAAGAAACGGACAGCGCGAAGAAGCTAAAATTGCCCTCAAAAAAGCGCAAGAATTGCAAAATGCTAAACGCGATTCGGAAGCCCCGCCGATTATTCCGAAAGTCAATTAAAAAATTATTTAAAACAGCGTGACGCGAACT
>JBBSAX010000125.1:0-14402 GCA_038251885.1 Pyrinomonadales bacterium
CATCCGGTGAAATTACCGAATAGAGTGCTTTCCCATTATAGGTTAATTGTGAAACTTTATATGATTGAAAAGGCACTTGCTGATCTTTAGTGAAAAATCCTTTGGACCAAGATAACCATTCCATCGAAAATCCGATTGTCAATATGGCGATTACACTCAGAATTACCCCAGCAATAGCGAAATAAAACCCTTTACTCTTTTTTGACGAAGTTTTGCTTGAAATTGTATTGTTCTGTTTTTGCTCATCGGTAATATTTTCAGCTAATTGCGTTTGTTGAATTAACGTCTGATTCTCACTTGTATCTTTTTCAATTCTTTCCAGTTGAGTAATTTCCAAAGTTTCTTTATTGAACCAATTTTTATCTAAATCAATTTTTTTAATATCCGTCAAAAACTCATCAATGTTTTGATAACGGTCAGATAATTGCTTTTGTAACGATTTATTAACAATACTTTGTAAGTTTTTTGGAATATCCTTGATGAAATTACTAATGGGTTCCGGCTCTTTATTTATTAATGCCGCAATTGAATCGCTGATGGTTTCGCCTTCAAACGGATTTTTGCCCGTTAACATTTCATATAAAACCACGCCAAGACTCCAAATATCGGTTCGTTCATCAATCGGCAGACCGCGTGCTTGTTCGGGCGACATATATTGCACACTTCCCATTATCACGCCTCTCTGAGTATTTATCTGTTGAATGGTTTCAGCGTCGTTTTCAGTTGTGAAAATTCTTTTTTTTGCCAAACCGAAATCCAAAACTTTTACATAATCATCTTCACGAACCATTATATTTTCAGGCTTGATGTCGCGGTGAATAATTCCCGCTTGGTGGGCAACGGCAAGAGCTTTAGCGGTCTGCTCGGTAATTTTTACAGCATCAGCAATGGTTAATTGATTTCTTCTGATTTTTTCGCGCAAGGTTTTTCCGTTAATAAATTCATAAACGATAAATAATCTGTCATTTGCTTCGGCAATTTCGTAAATTGTGATGATGTTCGGGTAATTCAAGGCGGAAACAGCTTTTGCTTCAAGTTTGAAACGCCGCACACGATCTTCGTCTTTCGCAATTTCCGGCAAAAGAACTTTTAGAGCTACTTTGCGGTCAAGTTGTTCGTCGTGCGCGAGATAAACTTCGCCCATTCCGCCAACGCCGATTTTTTCGAGAATCTTGTAACGTCCGAGTGTGCCGCCTGTAAGCATCTGATTTCTCCTGAATCGCTTAATTATACGCAATGCTGACGAAAGTAAAAAATAGAATTTGCAAAGGCATCAAATTATCCGAACATTCCTTTCAAACACTTCGTATGACAATTCAACTGCTATTTTCAGCAATTAAAAAATTCAAGCCAAAAGTTATTTTTATGCGACAAGTTTTTATATTTTATTCCGACGCTTTCCGGATCGCTCTTAAATCTATTTTTGAACATAAACTGCGCGCGTTTTTGACTTTGCTCGGCGTAATTATCGGCGTAGCATCGGTCGTCGTGGTCGGTGCTTCGATCAGCGGTTTGAACTCTTATGTCACGGAAAAAGTTTCCAAAGTGTTAGGCGCAAATCATTTTATGATCAATCGAATGGCGCATTCGGGCGAGATGGATGACAAAGAATATGAAGTGCGAAACAAACGAAATAAAAAGCTGACTTGGGAAGAATACGAGTATATTAAAGAAAAATGCACGAAATGTTCAGTTGTCGGAGCGCAAGCTGATTCGGGAACAGATTTGAATCAGGACGGCATCGAAATGCCTTCCGTCAGAGTTGCAGGCGTAACGGCAAGTATGGGCGAGATCGAAGACAAAACGATTGATCAGGGGCGTTTTATTCTTGATTCTGAGGTCGAACGCTCGGCAAAAGTTTGCGTTGTCGGAACGGACGTTGTTGATAAATTTTACCCGAATGAAAATCCGCTCGGTAAAACGATAAAGGTGCGCGGCGTGCCTTTAACAATCGTCGGAGTCGAAGAAAAACGCGGTTCGATGTTCGGTCAATCTTTTGACCGAATCGTTTATATTCCCGTTACGTTGCATTTGCAGATATTTGAACGCGGCGGTGGAATTCAGATACATGGAAAAGCCGAAGACCGCGATGCTTTAACATTGGCAATCGAAGATGCACGAACGAATTTGCGAAACAGACGCAAATTGTTAGGAAGCGACGAAGATACTTTCGGTCTGGTCAACACCGCCGAATTAGGAAATCAAATTGATCAATTCACGGGCGCGATCGCCGCAGTCGTTGTGCCGATCACAATGATTACTTTAATCGTTGGCGGAATTGTCGTGATGAATATTATGCTCGTTTCCGTTACGGAGAGAACTTTTGAAGTCGGTCTGCGAAAAGCACTTGGCGCGACACGTAAACAGATTCTGCTTCAATTTTTGATCGAATCGGCTTTGCTCTGCATCGCAGGCGGAATTTTAGGATTGCTTTTAGCCGTCGGCGTAACGAGTTTGATCACGTTCGCTTTGGAAATCACAATGACCGTAACAATTACTTATGTTTTACTGGCTGTTGTCGTTTCAAGCGTTATAGGAATTCTCGCGGGACTTTATCCGGCGTATAAAGCTGCGAAATTAGACCCGATTGTCGCTTTAACAAAAAATTAGTTTTTATGAAATTAAACAGTTCATTACCAAAAGAAGTTTTGAAGATGGCTCTAGACAGCGTGATGGGGCATAAATTCCGTTCGTTTTTGACGATTTTAGGAATTGTCGTCGGTGTTTTCACGGCAATTGTCGTTGCATCCATTCTGACCGGTTTACGCCAAAATATTGTGTCAATGATCGAAGATTACGGCACGAATAATATCTACGCCTTTCATCTGACAACCGGATTTAGCGAACCGAATCGCGATGAAAGAAATCGCAAACCTTTAACCGTCGCCGATGCGGATGCGATCTTAGATCAATCGAATGCAGTAGAAGAGATTACCGCCGTTGCGCCCGGAATAGGTAACTTCGGTGCAGAAAGCTTCGACGATAATATGACATATGAAGACAAAAACTATCGTAGAGCGCAAACTGATGGCGTAATGCCGAATTATCGGCAAATCTCAAATCTGGTTTTGCGTGAAGGACGTTTCATCACCGAATCTGACAATCAGCAAAGACGTAATGTTCTGGTCATCGGCATAAATGCCGCGGACGCGCTTTTTCCTAATAAAGAAGGCGAAATTGTTGGGAAATTTATCAGAATGAATGGTCAGCAATGGGAAATTATCGGCGTTATCGAAAAGCGAAAAGCAGGATTTTTCGGTGAGAATGACGAAGACAGGAAAATTTTTATGCCCCTTCGCACCGCACGTAAAGTCGCACCGCAACGCGATTTTATTTTACTTATTATAAAAGCAAGAACCGACCGCATAAAAGACGCTCTACTTGACACAGAATCAGTACTGCGCCAACGAAGGCAAGTAAAATTCGGTGAGCCGAATAATTTTGATGTCAAAACTGCCGACAATTTTATCGAACAATTTGATTCGATCATCGGAGGTGTCGGTTTGGCAGCGATTGCCATTTCGTGTTTAGGTTTGCTCGTCGGCGGAATCGGCGTAATGAATATTATGCTCGTGTCCGTCACGGAACGCACAAAAGAAATCGGAATTCGCAAAGCAATCGGCGCAACACGCGGCGCGATCATTCTGCAATTCTTGCTCGAAGCGATGGTTTTAACATTTTTCGGCGGCATCATCGGTGTAGTTTCCGCCGTAACGATCAGTCAGATAATTATGCTGCTCGTGCCGACTCTGCCGGCGGCGATTGAAACGTGGATGATCGCGCTTTCGCTGATCGTTTCAGTCGGAATCGGTTTGATCTTCGGTGTTTTGCCCGCGAGGAAAGCTGCAAAATTAGATCCGATTGAATGTTTGCGTTACGAATAATTATAGGGCATTCGCAAAAACAATTTTTGCGAATGCCCTATAATTATTCTCAAAAGTCGGATTTAAATCGAATCAGCTTTGCATTGAAGCAAGGAATTCGCTGTTTGATTTCGATTTTGACAATCTTTCCAAAACTACTTCCATTTGCTCGACCGGCGACAGCGGATTGAGAACGCGGCGCATAACCCAAACGCGATTAAGATCGTCTGGCGAAAGAAGCAATTCTTCCTTACGAGTTCCGCTGCGTTGCAGATCAATTGCCGGAAACAGGCGTTTGTCGGAAAGTCTTCGATCAAGATGAATTTCCGAATTACCCGTTCCTTTAAATTCTTCAAAGATCACATCGTCCATACGCGAACCCGTATCGATCAAAGCCGTCGCAATAATCGTCAACGAGCCGCCTTCTTCGATATTTCGCGCCGCGCCGAAAAAGCGTTTCGGGCGTTGCAGAGCATTTGAATCAATACCACCGGAAAGAATTTTGCCCGACGGCGGCACGACTGCGTTATGCGCTCTCGCAAGTCTTGTGATCGAATCGAGCAAAATCACCACATCGCGTTTATGTTCGACGAGGCGTTTTGCTTTTTCGATGACCATATCGGCAACTTGTACGTGGCGCGTCGGCGGTTCGTCAAAAGTCGAACTGATAACTTCGCCATGAACCGAACGCTGCATATCCGTAACTTCTTCCGGTCGCTCATCAATTAATAAAACGATCAACGTAACTTCGGGATGATTTTGCGTAATGGAATTTGCCATCGTCTGAAGGAGCATCGTTTTCCCCGTTCTCGGCGGCGCAACGATTAACGCACGTTGTCCTTTACCGATGGGCGTTACAAGATCAATAACACGCGCCGACACTTTATCGGGCGTGGTTTCCATCTTGAGTTGTTCGTCCGGGTAAAGCGGCGTTAAATTGTCAAAAAATATCTTTTCGCGGGATTGTTCGGGAGCTTCAAAATTTATTGCTTCGACTTTGATTAAAGCAAAATACCGTTCGCCTTCTTTCGGCGGACGGATTTGCCCGGAAACCGTGTCGCCCGTTCTTAAATCAAACTTGCGAATTTGCGACGGACTAACGTAAATATCGTCAGGTCCGGGAAGATAATTGTATTCGGGAGCGCGAAGAAATCCGAAACCGTCGGGCAAAGTTTCAAGAACGCCTTGCGAAAATATCAGCCCACTTTTCTCAGTTTGCGCGGCAAGAACTTTGAAAATCAGTTCCTGTTTACGCATCCCGGACGCGCCTTCGACTTCCATTTCTTTGGCAATTTGAGTCAACTCGGAAATGGACATATCCTTTAACTCGGCTAAATCCAAAGTGTCTTCTGCCGGTTGGTTATGATTTTTATTATTTTTCTTATCACCGGATTTGTTATCTTTTGCAGATATTTCTTCCTTGATTTCTTCGGCTTCTTTCTCAAAGCCGTTTTCTTCTTTTTTGCTTACTTTTTTCGCTTTAGTCGGCGTTTTCTTGTTCTGTATTGTTTTGGTAGCCATTGTATTGTCCGTTTAATACGGGAAGTTATTTAAAAGTTCCACGATTTTAGTATTAACCAAAGGCAGGACGTTAGCCTTTATAAATTTTGTTGAAATGCTAAACTCGTTGATAATTTGATTTGGAAATTCCGTCGTGATGAATCTTGAAAAAAGCCCGAAGACTTTTTTCGATACCCTGAGTTTTTGGGATATTTAATTATTACTCTATTTAATTGAATAAATCAACCTTTATTTATTATTTTTATAGATTTGCCTGAATTTCTTTCCAAACCTCATCTTTTCCTTTACCTGATACGGATGAAAAGGCAATTATCTTGCTTCCGGCAAGATTCTTTTCCATCACTTTCAAACTTTCGATCAATTTATTATTTGAGAGTTTATCCGCTTTGGTTGCGACAACGATGTGATTTTTTTCATTATAAACGAGCCATTCGTGCAGTAGCATATCGAGCGCGGTCGGTTTGTGCCGCGAATCTACAAGCTGAATCGAAAGTTTTAGTTTTTCTCTCTGCGCCAGATATTCTTCCGCCATTACGCCCCAATCCGCCCGCATCGTTTTGGAAACTTTGGCGTAGCCGTAACCCGGCAAATCTACGAAATAAAATAGTTGATTAACTAAAAAGTAGTTGATTGATTGGGTTCTTCCGGGCGTGTTTGAAGTTCGCGCCAAACCTTTTCTCTGCAAAAGCGAGTTTAATAAGCTGGATTTTCCGACGTTCGAACGTCCGAGAAAAGAAATTTCCGGCAAACCGTCATCAACCCAATGACTTTTTTCAAACGCGCTTTTTATAAACTCAGCTGAATGAATTTTCATAAATTGTGAGTTTAACGCGAAAAAGAAGTTTGTGAAAACTCCTTTTGTGAATTTTGTTGAGTTATCAAAGCTGCAGACTAAAAAGAAAGAACTTTTGCCCACGAAAAATACTAAATATACTTAAAATAAAACAAAAATTTTAATTTGTTTTTCTTTTTTTCGTTTCTTTCGTGTGTTTCGTGGGCAAATTTCTTGTTTACCGGATATTCAATTAAGTATTATTCAATCGTCGCGGAAATATCGGACGAAGGCACGTCGGTTTTCCAAACCGGGGCGGTGTCTTCGATGATAACTTCTTCAACGTGTTCTTCCAGAACAAGTTCAAGAACTTCATCAATCTTATCAACGGCGTGAATCGTCAATTCTTCAAGAACTTCTTCCGGCACGTCCGCTAAATCCTTTTCGTTGTCTTTCGGAATGACAATTGTTTTCAAACCGAAACGATGCGCCGCAAGAAGTTTTTCCTTTAACCCGCCGATTGGCAAAACCTTGCCGCGAAGCGTGATTTCGCCCGTCATTGCTACATCGTGCCGCGCGGGTCTGCCGGTCAAGGCTGAAACCATCGCGGTTGCCAATGTAATTCCGGCAGAGGGTCCGTCTTTTGGAATCGCGCCTTCGGGAACGTGAATGTGCAGATCCATTTCGCGGAATTTGCTGTGATCAATGCCGAGCGTTTCGGCGCGTGTGCGAACGCAAGTTAGAGCGGCGCGTGCCGATTCCTGCATAACTTCGCCGAGTTTTCCGGTTAAAGTAACTTCGCCTTTGCCTTTGACGAGTGTTGTTTCAACCTGCAAAACATCACCGCCAACCTCTGTCCAAGCAAGACCATTGACTAAACCGACTTCGCTTTTTCGCGCAATATCTTGTTTGCGATAGCGAATCGTTCCGAGAAGTTCACGCACTTTTTCCGCGTCAATAACTTCTTTGAAATCTTCATTCTTTTGGGAGGTTACAAATTTTCTCGCAACTTTTCTTAAACACGAACCGATCTGTCTTTCGAGACTTCGTACACCTGCTTCACGCGTGTAATGGCGAATGATTTCTAAAACTCCGTCGTCGGTAAATCTGACTTTTTCCGCGTCCAAACCGTTTCCTTCGGCTTGTTTGCGAATCAAATGGCGTTTCGCAATTTCGACTTTTTCGCGTTCCGTGTAACCTGAAAGATTCAAAACTTCCAGACGATCTTGAAGTGCAGGCGGAATCGTGTGCAGAACATTTGCCGTCGCAATAAAGAAAACTTGCGACAGATCATAATCAACATCGAGATAATGATCGCGGAAAGTGTTGTTTTGTTCAGGATCGAGAACTTCCAAAAGAGCCGCCGACGGATCGCCGCGAAAATCTTTGCCGAGTTTATCAACTTCGTCAAGTAAAATCACCGGATTTACGGTTCCGGCGCGTTTCATCAATTGAACGATTTGCCCCGGAAGTGCGCCAATATAAGTTCGGCGATGACCGCGAATTTCCGCTTCGTCGTGAACGCCGCCCAAAGAAAGTCGGACAAATTTTCTGCCCGTCGCATTTGCAATTGATTTCCCTAAAGAAGTTTTTCCGACTCCGGGCGCACCGACGAAACAAAGAATCGTGCCTTTCGGATTTTTAACTAACTGACGAACTGCCAAATATTCCAAAATACGTTCTTTGATTTTTTCCAAACCGTAATGATCTTCATTCAAAACATTTTCAGCTTCGTTGAGATCGTTAATTTCTTCCGACGATTCTTTCCACGGAACATTTATCAGCCAATCGAGATAAGTTCGGGCAACGGTTGATTCGGCGGACATCGGCGGCATTGCTTCAAGACGCGCAAATTCCTGCATCGCCTTGTCTTTCGCTTCTTCCGTCATTCCGGCTTCTTCGATCTTTTTCTTTAATTCATCGAGTTCGGCTTTGTCGTCTTTGCGTCCGAGTTCTTTATGAATTGCTTTGATCTGTTCGTTCAAATAATATTCGCGCTGATGTTTGTCCATTTGCTTTTTCGTCCGCGCGTGAACTGTTCGGTCGAGTTGTTTTTTCTCGATTTCGACTTCGAGAATTTCCATCAATCTTTGCAGACGTTCCTGCACTGAAACCGTTTCGAGTAATTTTTGTTTTTCGTCAACTTCAATTCTAAGATGCGAACTCATCGAATCCGCAATTTGTGCCGCAGAAATTCCGCGCAAAGAAGCGTGAAGCGCGTCCGTGTAAGCGTCCGGCGAAACGCGCAAAAATTGTTCGACTAAACTGTGAATTTTCTGCAAAAGTCCGTCGGTGCGATAACCGGATTCATCAACCGATTGAATTTTACGCACCATTGCGTAAAACATTCCTTCGTCATCCTGTTCAAAACGCACGGCTTGACCGCGTTCTCTGCCTTCGACGACGACTTTTATTTGTCCGTTGTCCTGCTTTTGCGCCTGCAAAATTCTGCCCAAAGTTCCGACCTGATAAATCTGATCGGTATTCGGCTCGTCAACGGTCGCATCGTGCTGCGTGGCAAGGAAAATATTTCTCTCGCCGTTCATCGCTTGCTCTAAAGCCTTGACCGAACTCGGTCGTCCGATCTTAAAAGCAACTTTGGTGAACGGAAAAATAACAACATCGCGGATTGGAACCATCGGATAACGCGAAATATCCGTCGGCATTTGATCTGTAAATTCTTGCATATTTTATAACTCTTTAAGTGAAATTTGCTTATATGAAATGACTAATGGAAAGTTATTTCATTTTTTTTCTGCTGGAAATATATTGTAAAACATTTGGGCGGTGTAAAGCTAGTTTTCAATCAATCGAAAAAAAAAACGAAAAGGCTTTAGGATTTTCTTATTAAAGTCAGATTTTCTTAAATCCTTTTCGCGTAGCGATTATTTCGTTGCTCGAATAGTTACTTAATATATTAATAATCAACAGAAAGCACGTAATCCGTGCCTGATAATACTCTTTTTGATTTTTAATAAACGGATTTCTCTCAAAAATGAAAGATCCACACTGACCGTCTAAATACTTAATAACTATTTTCTTCTAGAATTATTTATCATTTTTTCATCTTCTCTCGACTCAAGAGAATTTTTTATGTTGATTAATCATAGCGGTGGCAGTAATCACTTGTCATATGGAATTAATATGATTTCATTTCTTTATATTTCACAATTTGAAAATGGTTTGTTTTATCAGAACTTCGGTACTAAAATTTTTCCTATATTTTACAATAGGTTGTCACCAAAATATATGTAAAAATTAAGTTCTTTAACTAACTGAGATAAACTTCAAAAAACTTTCGGTAAAGGAGCAAATTTAATGAAAAAGCACATTTTCAGGCATTTTATTTTGGGATTGGCATTATTTGCCTGTCTAATTCCAAATGCTTTTGCACAAAACAGACAACAAGATAATCAAGAACTGATCGCTAAGCGTAATCAGATTGAAAAAGAACTTCAGGAAATCGCCGTCATTGACCGTAAGGTAATGGTGCCGATGCGCGACGGAAAGCGAATGGCGGCGGACATTTACCGACCGAAAGATGCGTCTAAGAAATATCCGATCATTTTTTCCCGAACACCTTACAATTTCAATTTTTGGGATGTTCGCCTGGGTGCGCCGCGCGATATGACGACCGTTTTAGAAGCCGTCAAGCGCGGTTATGCTTTTGTCATTATGAACGAGCGCGGACACTTTTTCTCCGAAGGAAATTACGATATTTTAGGTGCGCCCATCTCTGACGGCGACGACGCGATTACCTGGATGTCATCGCAAGATTGGTCGAATAAAAAGGTCGGCGCAATCGGCTGTTCGTCAACCGCCGAATGGCAGCCGGCGGTTGCATCTCTCGGAAATCCTAATTTTACAACGATGATTGTTCAAGGTTTTGGTGCAGGAATTGGGCGCGTCGGACCGTATTACGAGCAGGGCAACTGGTATCGCGGCGGCGCGGTGCAGATGCTTTTTATCGCGTGGCTTTACGGCGAACAAAATCAAGTTCGTCCGATGTTTCCCGCAGACACTTCGCAGGAAGATTTGATCCGCGCTTCGAAATCTTTTGATCTCGCCCAACAGTCACCGTCTGTTGACTGGTCGAAGGCTTTAAGTCATCTGCCCGTCAAGGACATTCTCAAAGATGTTGACGGACCGAAAGGGATTTTTGCCGACGAAATGCCCGTGCCGACCGGCGGCGCGATGATCAAGCGCACGCCGAACGATCCGGCGTGGTATACAGGCGGAATCTGGCACGACAATATGAAGATCAACATTCCGGGCTTTTGGTTCGCGTCATGGTATGACGTTTCGGTCGGTCCGAACATCGCGGCTTACAATCACGTTCGCAAAACCGCCGACCCCGCAATTGCCGATAAGCAATATCTGGTGATCGCGCCGGTTCTCCATTGCAGTTATACCCGCGCAACGGAAAACACTGTTGTCGGCGAACGCTCGATGGGCGATGCGCGACTCGATTACAACGCTCTGACCTACGGCTGGTTCGATCATTTCTTAAAAGGTGAAAGCAACGGGATTTTAGAGAAAATGCCGAAAGTTCGATACTTTACGATGGGCAGCAATAAGTGGCAAAGTGCCGATTCATTTCCGGTCGCCGGGTCGCAGCCGATGAAGTTTTATCTTTCAAGCGGCGGCAAAGCGAATTCATTAAAAGGCGACGGCGCATTAGTTCCGGCTCCGCCCGCGACCGATATGCCTGATAGTTTTACTTATGATCCGATGAATCCGGTTTCGTCCTACGGCGGCAATGTCTGCTGTACCGGAAACGCTGTCAAGGGCGGTTCATTCGACCAGAGCAAAATGGAAGAGCGCGATGATATTCTCGTTTACAGTTCCGATGTTTTGAAGGAAGGAATTGAACTGACGGGAAACATAGATGTCACACTCTATGTTTCGTCCGACGCGAAGGACACGGATTTCACGGTCAAACTAATTGATGTTGATGAACAAGGGCGGGCGTATAATCTGGACGAAACGATTCAGCGGATGCGCTACCGGGACGGCTACGACAAACCTCTGGTTTGGATGGAAAAAGACAAAGTTTACAAAGTAAAATTCCAGCCGATGGTTACAAGCAATTATTTTGCGCCGGGACATCGAATTCGCATCGAAATCTCAAGCAGCAATTTCCCCAGATTTGACCGTAACTTAAATACGGGCGGAAATAATTATGATGAAACAAAAGGTGTAATCGCGCGCAATTCTGTCCATCATTCAAAACAATATCCGGCGGAAGTTACGATTACGGTCGTTAAGAAGAAGTAGTTTGAATGTTGAGTCAGAACCGTCTGCGGTAGCGGACGGTTGAAGATTATCCTTTGAAATGTTACCGAAAATCTCGAATCGCTAAGTTGCACCATCCGCTACCGCAGAAGGTTTTGACCTGCATAAGTGAACTATTATATTTGTTTCCGTGTAACAAAAACAGATTTATCATTATTGACCGTAACAAAAATCAATATGCAGGATTTTCGCTTAAAAGTTTTCCGCACCGTTGCCGAAAAATTAAATTTTACGAACGCCGCCGAAGCGTTGTTTTTGACTCAGCCCGCCGTAACCTTGCAGATCAAAACGCTCGAAGAAGACTTGGGCGTAAAATTATTTGATCGTTCGGGCGGGCGAGTTAAATTAACCGAAGCGGGCGAGGTTTTGCTGAGGTTTGCAGAGCGAATTACCGATTTGTATAACGAAGCCGAAATCGCTGTTGGTTCGCTGACGGGCGAGGAACGCGGGCGGCTCGCCGTCGGTGCTTCGACGACCATCGCGCAATACGTGTTGCCCGCTTTGCTCGGCGAATTTATTTCATATCATCCGCGCATCGAGCTTTCGATGGTCAGCGGAAATACGGAAAATGTTATCCGCGTTTTAGATGAAAAACGAATTACGCTCGGACTCGTCGAAGGTCCGATCGGGCGCAATGATCTGAAAACTGATCGTTTTATTGACGATGAGATCGTCGCCGTCGTTTCCCCGAATCACAAATGGAAGCAGGTTAAAAATTCTAAAATAGAACTCAAGCAACTCGCTGAAATTCCGCAGATCTGGCGCGAACACGGTTCGGGAACGCGCCGCGAAATTGAAGATGCGCTCAAAAAAGCGAAACTCAAACTACGCGATTTTAATATCGCTATGGAACTCGATTCGACGGAAGCGATAAAATCGGCGGTCGAAGCTAATCTCGGCATCGGTTTCGTTTCGCGCTGGGCTTTGTCGAGAGAGATCGAACTCGGTCTTCTGAAGATCGTCAGCATCGAAAAATTGCAGATAAAACGTCAATTTAAATTCGTTTATCCGCGCACGCCGCAACTCGAACGAACGGCGGAATCGTTTCTAAAATTTGCGCTTCGCCGTCGTCCGTTTTTACGGAAAAGTTAAGACTTATAAAAAAAATTTAGCCGCAGATTGACGCGGATAAACGCGGATATTTCTTTGATTTATCTGCGTTCATCCGCGTTCATCCGCAGTTCATTTTTTTCATTAACCAGTTGTAAAGCATCAACTTAACCGCATAAGAAAAACTAATCGCACATCAGTATTAATTATTGGACGCGCGTGGCGAAAAAGCGTCAAACTTATATTGTAATGACGCAGAAAGTTGTATTTAGCTTAGGTTTATTATTTGCTTTGTCGCCGTTTGCCTCTCCGCCGGTCGCTCTCGCTTTGGGACTGATTTTCGGTCTCTTCTTCGCTCATCCGTATTTGAAAAGATCGCAAAAATTATCGAAAACTCTTTTGCAAATTTGCGTCGTCGGTTTGGGATTCGGAATGAATCTGCAGGAAGTCTTAAAAGCGGGAAGAAGCGGATTTTTCTACACGGCGATTTCGATTGCATTTGCTTTAAGCGTCGGTTGGCTGCTCGGAAAATTGTTAAAAGTCGGGCGCACGAATTCGTATTTGATCTCGGTCGGCACGGCAATCTGCGGCGGTAGCGCGATTGCGGCGGTCGGTCCGGTCGCCGGTGCGACGGACGACGAAATGAGCGTTTCTCTAGGCACGATCTTTATACTCAATTCGGTTGCCTTGATCGTGTTTCCTTTTGTCGGCGAATATTTAAATTTATCTCAAACACAATTCGGTTTATGGGCGGCTCTCGCCATTCACGATACTTCATCGGTCGTCGGTGCGGGCGCGAAATTCGGCGCGGGTGCGCTCGCTGTCGGCACAACCGTTAAACTCGCCCGCGCTCTGTGGATCGTTCCCGTAACTCTTTCGACGGCGGCGTTTAAGAAAAGCGGCGCGAAAATTAAGTATCCGTGGTTTATCGCTTTTTTTGTCGTCGCGGCGGTCGTCAACACGTATCTGACTTTCGGCGCACCCGTTTACAACACACTATACGATCTGGCAAGAACCGGTCTGACTGTTACGCTTTATCTGATCGGGAGTCATATTTCATTTGAAACCTTGAAACAAACCGGCGTGCGCCCGCTCGCGCAAGGCGTTATTTTATGGCTTATCGTCAGTATCATTTCACTTTGGCTGATTATGCAGAATTTTATAACTTTGTAGTTTTTGATTTTCAAATAAATTGGATAAAAATAAATGGTCAAAGCAATAACGCTTTGACCATTACATTTTTTCTGTTTTTTATTACCGACCGACCACCACTAATGCTGCACGAAGAAGTTTGTCATTCCAAAAATAACCGCCCCGGAGTTGGCTGTAAACTCTGCCTGATATTGCCTTCTTCGGCGAAAATAACGTCAAACGCTTCGTGATTGTTCGGGATTGAAAACTTTGCCCGCGTTGCTAAAAGAAACGACAGCATTTGCATCAAGAATCGCCTTCAAACGCCGCTCAACCAATTCTAAACCTTCAACTATTCTTTGATCCGAAGCGTCATCTACATTAACGTGAGCTCACGTTAAATCGGGCTTAAAACTTTTAAAGACCGATTCAATCAATTTCTAAAATCTTGTTTGTAATCAGACACCCGTGTTTGCAAGCAAGCATTCCAACTTGATTAAAATCTTAAACTTCTAAAATTAAATAACTTATAACATCGTATTAATGAGCAAAAAACAGTTTCTTGATAGAAAATCGAATAAGGCACGAGCATTGCCTAACAATACAAAAGAATGATGAAGAATTACTATGTTTGACAAAATCAGGATAGTGATTATGAGATTAATCTTTATGAAAGCGATGAATATTATGTGGCGGAATTTAACCGCGGGGCTTTTATTATCATTAGCGTTCAGCTTTTGGGGAATAACTTCACAAGTTTTCGCGCACGA